>NZ_JBMKIC010000007.1:0-143248 GCF_049238665.1 Enterobacter cloacae complex sp. IR5450 | reverse complement strand
CTGCTGGCGGTGGTAGGGATCAAGTTGCCGGGGCTGGAGTTTAAAAACCAGCGCGTGGAAGCGGCCTACCGTAAAGAGCTGGTGTATGGTGAAGACGATGCCAACCGTGCGTGAGCTGTTTGGCGCCGTACGTCGTAACTACTTCCGCCTCTATTTCCATTACATGTATTTCAATATCGCGCGCATTCTTTATCTTCAGGTTGATAACGTTTTCGGGTTGTTCCTGCTGTTCCCGTCCATCGTTGCGGGTACGATTACGCTCGGTCTGATGACCCAAATCACCAACGTCTTTGGTCAGGTTCGCGGTTCGTTCCAGTATCTGATTAGCTCCTGGACTACGCTGGTGGAGCTGATGTCCATCTACAAACGTTTACGCAGTTTCGAGCGTGAGCTGGACGATAAGGATGTGCAGGAAGTTACCCATACATTAGGTTAAAAAGGAATTGCTATGCCATTTGCCGTACCACGTGCATTACCTCTGACGTTACTCGCCGCTTTCGTGCTGGCGGGCTGTGCCGAAAAAGGGGCTGCCCCGCTCAAAGAAGGGGAGAAGCCTGTGGATGTGGCGAGCGTGGTGCGGCAGAAGATGCCCGCCAGCGTGAAGGATCGCAGTGAGTGGGCTGATGCGCTGGCAGCGACCTTCAAAAGCCAGAAGATCGCGCCTACCGAAGAGAATATCTGCTCGGTGCTCGCGGTGGCGCAGCAGGAATCGATGTATCAGTCAGATCCTGTTGTGCCTGGCCTGAACAAAATCGCCTGGAAAGAGATCGACCGCCGGGCCGAATCGATGCATATCCCGGTTTTCCTGGTACATACCGCCCTTAAAATCACCTCGCCAAACGGTAAAAGCTATAGCGAACGGCTGGATACGGTGAAAACCGAGAAGCAGCTTAGCGCCATTTTCGATGATTTCATCAATATGGTGCCGATGGGGCAGAGGCTGTTTGGATCGCTGAATCCGGTGCATACCGGCGGTCCGATGCAGGTGAGTATCGCATTTGCGGAAAAGCATACCGACGGCTATCCGTGGGATATCGATGGTACGGTGCGTCAGGAGGTCTTCTCCCTGCGCGGTGGGCTGTGGTTTGGGACGTATCACCTGCTGAATTATCCGGCCAACTACGATAAACCGCTGTATCGCTTTGCCGACTTTAATGCGGGCTGGTATGCCAGCCGAAATGCAGCCTTCCAGAATGCGGTAAGCCGCGCCAGCGGTGTGAAGCTCGCTTTGGATGGCGATCTCATTGCATACGGCAGCAGTGAGGCTGGGACCACCGAACGTGCGGTGCGAAAACTCTCGACGAAGCTGGAAATGAGCAACAGCGACATTCGCCGACAGCTGGAGAAGGGCGACAGCCTGGCGTTTGAGAAAACGGATCTCTATAAGCAGGTCTTTGCGCTGGCCGAGAAGAAAAGTGGAAAGGCATTACCCAGAGCCATTCTGCCAGGGATTCAACTGGAAAGCCCGAAGATCACGCGTAACCTGACGACCGCCTGGTTCGCGAAACGCGTGGACGATCGTCGGGCACGCTGTATGAGACTGTAATCAGTGGCGATTGCGCCAGCGCAGGACGAGGGCAATCACGCCCAGAACCATGCTGCCCGCGAGGAAGGGAATGAGTCCAAATACGGTGCTCACGCCTAAACCGATTTCAACGCGTGGGCGGCCTGTATCCTGCACCTGCATCAGATGCTCATACACGCCAGGAGCATGCACCAGCATATTCAGCAGTTGGGTTCCTGCCCAGAAACAAAACAGAACAAACAGGGCATAGGCAATATTCCCCGCCGTGGAGGTTTTTGGTTGTTTTCCGCCAAAAATCGGTTTCGACAATGTAAAGTCTGCCATAAGACCTCCCGAAAATATCACTCTGTTTTAATACGCGTCGTACAGGGTGAGTGTGACAGGTCATAGCATTTGTCAATATCAGAATCGTGGGAAATTCGGTTCAGGATTTCTCCTGGATTGTCGAATTCTGCATCACGTCACAAATTGATAACATAAGTGAAACTGCGCTGCTTTTCAGAATTTACGTATCCGCCACAGACGCCTTTATCAAACTGTGAGAGGATAGTTTTTTTTCTGCCGGAGTTGTCATGAAGCTCACTTCCAAACTACGCCTTGACTGGCATTACTACGCCTTTGCGATCGGGCTGATCTTTATTCTCAACGGTGTTGTCGGGCTGCTGGGATTTGAAGCGAAAGGCTGGCAAACCTATGCGGTTGGGCTGGTGACCTGGATAATCAGTTTCTGGCTGGCGGGATTCATTATCCGCCGTCGCCCCGATGAGACGACGACGGCAGAGAAAACCGACTAACCGTTAGTTAACAGAGCTTTTCAGGGCGCTGTCAGCGGCGTGACGCTCCAGCGCCAGTTCAATCAGGCGGGTGATCAGTTCCGGATAGCTTATCCCGCTGGCCTGCCACAGTTTCGGGTACATGCTGATATTGGTAAAGCCCGGCAGGGTGTTGATTTCGTTAATCACCACCTCGTTATCCGGCGTCAGAAACACGTCGACGCGCGCCATCCCACAGCATCCCAGCGCCTGATAGGCTTCAACGGCGATCGCGCGGATCTTGTCGTTAACGTCAGGATCGAGCGCGGCGGGGACCACAACCTGGGCACCTTTGTCGTCAATATATTTGGTGTCGTAGGAATAGAAGTCGCTGTTCAGCACTACTTCACCGCAGGTACTCGCCTGCGGGAAGTCGTTGCCCAGTACGGCGCACTCAATTTCGCGTCCGTTAATTCCCTGCTCAACCACCACCTTATGGTCAAACTCAAAGGCCAGACGAACGGCTTCGTTAAACTGCGCTTCGCTGGTGACTTTGCTGACGCCAACGGACGAGCCCTGATTTGCTGGTTTCACAAATAGCGGCAGGCCGAGTTGCGCCTGGATCTGCGCGAAGCTATGTTTATCGCGGTTGGCACGAGTAAGCGTCACGAACGGCGCAATATTCAGACCGGCGTCGCGCAGGAGACGTTTTGTGACGTCTTTATCCATGCAGGCGGCAGAGCCCAGCACATCGGAACCGACAAACGGCAGGTTCGCCATCCGCAGCATGCCTTGCAGGGAGCCATCTTCGCCCAGCGTGCCGTGAACGATAGGAAACACCACGTCAATCTGTGCCAGCGCCTGCGCGTTCCCGGCATCGATAAGCTGTCCCTGTACCACGCCTGGAACCGTTGCGACGCTGATATCAGAAGGATTAAGGGCGATGTGCGCCGGATCGTCAGCGTGTAACAGATACTGGCTGGCATCGTTAACATGCCACTGGCCCTGTTTATCTATGCCCAGCAGCACCACGTCAAAACGGCTTTTATCAATCGCATCAACGATATTTTTAGCCGATTGCAATGACACCTCGTGCTCTGCCGATTTTCCCCCAAAGACAATACCTACGCGCTGCTTTGCCATCTCACTCTCTTCCAGTCTGACGAAAAGCCAATAACATACCACGATGCCCGGCGGGTTTCGCGGCCTTCTGCCATAATGTTTTGAGGGATGCTGAAGGGGGGCGCGTGAAAGGAAAAGGTCTGTTTATTCTTATTGTTATTGCCGAGATCGTCACGGTGGGCTACCGCTGGTTGCCGTCGCAGTACAACCCTTTCGTGCCGCTTACGCTTGACGATCCGCCCGGAAAAATAACCCAGTTTAAACTTCGGCGTTTAACCCCCCAGGCGTGCGAAAGCCTGTTAACGCAGGCGAACCAACGTCGGCTTATCCGTACCCAGGCGGTCGCTGACAGCGCCGGGGAGTGTCCACTGAGTAACGTGGTGCGCGTACGTGATTTTGGCCCGGTCAGTCTGAACAGCAGCTTTCTTGCCAGTTGCCCGCTGGCGTTAAGTTCGGCGCTGTTTGTCAGCCAGCAGGCCCGGCCGCTCACCAAAACCTGGACGGGAAGCGAGCTTGCGCGTATTGAACATCTGGGCAGCTTTGCCTGCCGCAATATCTACAGCCGCCCGGATGCGCGGCGCAGCGAACATGCCACGGCGGATGCGCTGGATATCAGCGCTTTCAGGCTGGCAAACGGACAGCGTGTTACCGTTCTAAACGGCTGGAAAGCGGAAAAGACGCAGCCCTGGCTACAGGCGCTGCTCTCGGCAAGCTGTGGTTATTACGGTAACGGTCTGGGACCGGACTATAATGCCGCCCATGCCAACCATTTCCATCTGGGAATGCGCGGATATGGATTATGTCGATGAAGCATAATCTTCCGCCGAAATTTGGATAAATTGTGACTTATTTCACAAATATGATGACTGGGAAGATAAAACACCAAAGTCTGCAAGGCCGCATCTCTGGCGCTATGTCATTGCGCGTAACTTGCTAATCTGTCGGCGAATTCGCCTAAAAATGAAGACTATTTCTGTTATGGAATCCTGGAAAGTTAACCTCATTTCAGTCTGGTTCGGCTGCTTCTTCACCGGACTGGCTATCAGCCAGATATTGCCCTTCCTGCCGCTGTATGTGTCGCAGCTGGGGGTCACTTCCCATGAAGCGCTCTCCATGTGGTCCGGCCTGACGTTCAGCGTGACGTTTCTGGTCTCCGCCATTGTGTCGCCGATGTGGGGTAGCCTGGCAGATCGCAAGGGGCGCAAGTTGATGCTGCTCCGCGCCTCGCTGGGGATGGCGATAGCCATTTTGCTCCAGGCCTTCGCCACCAACGTCTGGCAGCTATTTATTCTGCGGGCGATAATGGGGCTGACCTCTGGGTACATTCCGAATGCCATGGCGCTGGTGGCCTCACAGGTACCGCGTGAGCGAAGCGGCTGGGCGCTCAGCACGCTTTCCACCGCCCAGATCAGCGGGGTCATTGGCGGCCCGCTGCTCGGCGGCTTCCTGGCGGACCATGTCGGGCTGCGTGCGGTCTTTATCATTACTGCGATCCTGCTGACGATTAGCTTTCTGGTCACCCTTTTTCTGATTAAAGAGGGCGGGCGGCCTGTTGTCAGCAAATCCGAACGCCTGAGCGGAAAAGCGGTTTTCGCCTCGCTGCCTTATCCTGGCCTGATGATTAGCCTCTTTGTGACGACGATGGTGATCCAGCTCTGTAACGGCTCGGTGGGGCCGATTCTGGCGCTGTTTATCAAGTCGATGGCGCCGGACAGCAGCAACATTGCGTTTCTGAGCGGGATGATTGCCGCCGTGCCGGGCGTGTCGGCGCTGATGTCTGCTCCGCGCCTGGGGAAACTGGGCGACAGGATCGGTACGGCACGTATTCTGATGGCAACGCTCATCATTGCGGTGATCCTTTTCTTTGCCATGTCATTCGTCACCACACCTCTTCAGTTGGGCATCCTGCGCTTCCTGCTTGGCTTCGCGGATGGCGCCATGCTGCCCGCTGTTCAGACGCTGCTGGTGAAATATTCCAGCGACCAGGTAACCGGCCGCATTTTTGGCTACAACCAGTCGTTCATGTATTTAGGCAACGTAGCGGGTCCGCTTATTGGCGCCTCGGTCTCGGCGATGGCGGGTTTCCGCTGGGTATTTGCCGCGACGGCGGTGGTGGTACTGCTGAATATTATTCAACTGGCCTTTGCCTTACGCCGTCGCAGGCGAATCGCTGAGGCAAAGTCGGCCCGGTAAACACGATAATATATTATTTATTCTTATGAACGCCGCATTTTTATATAACGAAATGCGGCGCCTTTCTTTTAGAAAAACGTTTCGCTTTCTCCACGAAATATCTTTTTTGGCAGCGATGTCACTTTTGCATAAGATAAAGCCAATCCATGCTTTTCATTATTCAGTGAGGGTGTTAATTTCAGGGGAAATCACATAAGGAAATAGCACCATGAAAAATCTCATTGCTGAGTTGTTGGTTAAGCTTGCCCAAAAGGAAGAAGAGTCGAAAGAGCTGGTTGCCCAGGTCGAGGCGCTGGAAATCGTTGTGACGGCGCTGCTGCGACAGATGGCAAAACCAGAGCAGGAGGCGTTGATCGACAACGTTGAAGGCGCGCTGGAAAAAGCTCGCCCTGATTCACAGGTTCCCGCAGAGGATGCGGAGCTGCTTCAGCAATACGTAAAAAAGCTTTTGAGGCATCCTCGCAGTTAACCGGCCAGAGGTGAAATGACATGTCACAGAATTGTCATGCAGGATGCCTGGCGTCGCTCTGTTTTTATTTTTACACATTTTTCAGGGTAAATTAAATTGAGACAGAGCACAGTTTTCACCGCATAATTTCTGCTATTAATTACCGCCTCCCTGCCGGCGAAACCGGATAATGATCATTGTGCCGCTACAGGGCTGAAATAACCGCGGAGCCCGGCGAAAATCAGGTGCGCAGGGTGGTTTTTTTTCCGTAACGAACCAGACTTAACGTGGAACTTCACATAAAGGATGGTGCAATGAAAACAACAATACTGATTACCCTGCTCTCTGGCCTGTGTCTGATGGCATCAGCACATGCGGAAGAGAAAACGTTGACGCCCCAGCAGCAACGCATGACGACCTGTAACCAACAGGCGACATCGCAAAGCCTGAAAGGGGATGCCCGTAAAACGTACATGAGCGACTGCCTAAAAAATGGTGCGACAAAACCCGGTGAAAAAAGCCTGACCCCGCAGCAGCAAAAAATGCGCGAGTGCAATGCCCAGGCGACACAGCAGATGCTGAAAGGCGACGATCGCAGCAAGTTCATGAGCGCGTGCCTGAAAAAACAGGCGTAGTGCTAACGGGTGAGTCACGGCTGTGGCTCACCCAAAATTTCATACTTTCCCCGCTATCCCCCTCTCTATAATTTGGGAAAATGTTTCAGAATATTCCCAAAGATGATGAATGATGAGTTTTATGACAGTCACGAGAACATTCGGGAAGCGTGGCACCAGCAGCTTTCTCAGGATGATTCATACCGTTCCGGTCTGCGATTTGCCCGGCGAATACGGCTGGCACGCATCGTTGGTCTGGCGGCGCTATTTGTTCCGCTTGCCAGCGTTCTGGTGAGCCAGTTTCTTTCCGGCGTCTGGTGGTTATTGCTGGTGGGCTGGGTCTTTGTCTGGCCCCATCTGGCCTGGCAGCTGGCTTTTCGTTCGGCTGAACCCCACAGAAGTGAAATTGTTAATCTGAAAATCGATGCCATTCTTGCCGGTGTATGGATGGGGCTAACAGGGTTCAATGCGCTACCAACGGCGGCGCTGATCATGATGATCGGCATGAATATGATGGGATCGGGGGGATGTCGCTTATTTCTGACAGGACTGGCGCTGCTTTCCCTGTCTGCTCTGCTCACCGTGCAATCCACGGGTACTCCTGTGCTATTGACCTCTGAACCGCTGGCGTTGTGGCTGACGCTCCCCGTGCTGGTGGTCTACCCCATGCTGTTTGCATGGCTCAGCCACCGCACGGCGATCCGGCTGGCAGAGCATAAGCGTCGGCTTGAGCTGATGAGTACCCGCGACGGAATGACCGGCGTGTTCAATCGCCGTCACTGGGAAACGCTGCTGCGTTACGAATTTGAGGCCTGCCGTCGCAGCCATCGACAGGCGACGATACTGCTCATTGATATCGATCACTTCAAGACGATCAACGACACCTGGGGGCATGACGTGGGAGATGAAGCGATTGTTGCCATTACGCGCCAGCTTCAGCTGACTCTGCGCTCAGGCGATTATATTGGCCGCTTTGGTGGGGATGAGTTCGCGGTGATCATGTCCGGCACGCCTGCCGACAGCGCGATTGCAGCTATGTCGCGCGTCCATGAACGGCTGGTCAACATGCCGCTGCACGGAGCACCAACGGCGAGGTTGTGTATCAGCGTTGGGGTTGCCCCCTGGGGAGCGCAGTTCACCCACTATCGTGAATGGCTAAAGGCGGCGGACGTGGCCCTCTATAAAGCCAAAAATGCCGGACGGGGCCGCACCGAAGTGGCCGCCTGACGCCCGGCGTAGCGCATCAGGACTTACTGAGCTTCTCTGATTTTTCCATGCATTTTTCCATCGCCTCGATCACGGCGGAGCGGAATCCGCGATCTTCCAGCACGCGCACGGCTTCAATGGTTGTGCCCCCCGGCGAGCACACCATATCTTTCAATTCGCCCGGATGCTTACCCGTTTCCAGCACCATTTTGGCCGAGCCCATCACCGCCTGCGCTGCAAATTTGTAGGCCTGCGCGCGCGGCATTCCGCCCAATACGGCAGCATCGGCCATGGCTTCGATAAACATAAAAACATACGCCGGGGCAGAGCCGCTCACGCCGACCACCGGGTGGATCATCGGTTCGGCAATCACTTCCGCTTCGCCGAAGCAGCGGAAGATATTCAGTACATCTGCCACGTCTTCAGATGTGACCAGCGCGTTCGGGGTAACGGAGGTCATACCGGCATTCACCAGCGACGGGGTGTTTGGCATGGCGCGAACAATCTTACGGTCGTGACCCAGCGCGCGGGCGAGCTGATCGAGGGTCACGCCTGCGGCAATCGACACCACCAGGGTCTCTTTGTTAAGGCTGGAGGTGATCTCGCCCAGGACTTTAATCATGATATTCGGCTTAACGGCGCCAAAGACAATATCCGCCACCTGAGCCACTTCCTGCGCGCTTTCGGCAGCGTTGACACCATACTCATCACGCAGCGCCGCGACTTTATCCGGGGATGGGGTATAGACCCAAATCTGCCCCGGCAGCACCTGCCCGCTGGCAATCAGTCCGCCGAGGATAGCTTTGCCCATGTTTCCGCAGCCGATAAACCCGATTTTCTTATCCATCACGTCTCTCCGTTATTATGCGTTGTTATCTCTCATTGATAGCTTAACAACGAAATGCAGGCGACAATAGTCGCCAGAATCATAATGGGGAGAGACGATGGCGATTTGGGTTGATGCGGATGCGTGTCCGAATGTGATTAAAGAGATTTTATTTCGTGCTGCCGAGCGCGTGCAGATGCCGCTAACGCTGGTGGCGAACCAGAATATCCGCGTGCCGCCCTCCAGATACATCCGATCTCTGCGCGTTCCGGCCGGGTTTGACGTGGCGGATAACGAGATAGTACGCCTGTGTGACGCAGGAGATCTGGTGATCACGGCGGATATCCCGCTGGCTGCCGACGTGCTGGCGAAGGGGGCCGCGGCGCTTAACCCGCGCGGCGAGCGCTACTCTCCGGCAACGATCCGGGAGAAGCTCACCATGCGTGATTTTATGGATACGCTGCGTTCCAGCGGCGTGCAAACCGGTGGGCCGGACAGCCTGTCGCAGCGCGATCGCCAGCAGTTTGCCGCCGAGCTGGATAAATGGCTGCTGGAAGTGAAGCGCCGCCCGGCGTAGCCCACCTCCGGGCGGTTTTGTGGTACAGTGTGGCTTCCACAGGCTTGTCATTCCGTACCGCTTTGCAGTAAAGTTAGCGCAACATCTACTGCAATTATTTCTTTACAGCCTTCAGTTATCCGGCAGCAAGGGGAACACCTGGTTATGAACCCACCCATCTTTTTAGTTGGCCCTCGCGGCTGTGGGAAAACCACCGTTGGTCTGGAGCTGGCGCGTTTGTGCCAGAGTCAGTTTGTCGATACTGACCACTGGCTTCAGGAGAATGCGGGTAAGACTATCGCCGATATCGTTGAAGATGAGGGTTGGGAGAGCTTTCGTGCGCGTGAAACGGCCACGCTGGAAGCGGTGACCGCGCCGTCAACCGTGATTGCGACCGGTGGGGGCATTATCCTGGCGTCGTATAACCGCCAGTTTATGCGCGAAAAGGGTGTCGTGATCTACCTCTGTGCCCCGGTCTCTACGCTGGTGGGGCGGCTGGAGGCGTTTCCGGAAGAGGGGCAGCGCCCGGCGCTGACCGCGAAACCGCTGAGTGAAGAGGTCAGCGAGGTCCTCGCCGAACGCGATGCACTGTACCGCGAGGCGGCACACCACGTTGTGGATGCGTCGGCGTCACCCGAAAAAGTTGCGATTCAGATTATTACCGCCCTGCGTTTGGCTTGCGCCAGCTAACAGCCGTCTATACTCATAGCTCAGACATAAAAAAAGGATGAGCTATGCCAACCAGACCTCCCTATCCACGTGAAGCCCGCATCGTTACCGTTGAAAAAGGTAATGGCGATCAAACCGTAACCTGGTACCAGCTGCGTGCCGATCACCCTAAACCTGATTCGCTGATCAGCGAACATGAAACCGAACAGGAAGCGCTGGATGCGAAACGGCGCTATGAGGATCCTGAGAAGTCCTGACAGGAATCCGAATTCGTTACAACCGTGCCTGAATCACACTTTTAACTTATCGCTGATGTTAAGCAGCAGTTAATATTTAGTTATTACAGGTGGATTCGGAAAGGCCAGTCGATCTTTACACTACGGTGTTGAGATCCCCTGCTACGCTTGGTGCTGTTTTGTTGAATAAATGAACAGCGCAGCGTAGTGAGCCTGCACCTGTGTGGCAGTTGTGGTAGTAACGGAAGGCGATCAAAATGAAGGCGACGTTGGCGATCCTCACGATTGGTGTGGTGCCTGTAAGCGAAGTATTACCGCTCTTAACCGAGCATGTCTCTGAACAACAAATTACGCATCTCAGTCTGTTAGGGAAGCTCAGTCGGGAAGAGGTCATGGAAGACTACGCGGTCGGAGAGGGGGAAGATCCCCTGGCAACGTTACTCAGTGACGGTAAACTGGCGCATGTGTCGCGCCAGAAAATCGAGCGCGCGCTACAGGGCGTGATCGAAGTGCTCGACAATCAGGACTATGACGTCATTTTGCTGATGAGCACGGCACCCGTTAAAGGACTCAGCGCGCGTAATGCCATTCTGCTCGAACCGATGCGGATTATCCCCCCGCTGGTGGCCTCTATTGTTGATGGTCATCAGGTTGGGGTCATCGTTCCCGTTGAGGAACTGCTGGATAACCAGACGGTGAAGTGGGCTGCGCTGGAGCACACCCCGCTGTACGCGCTGGCTAACCCGTTCTGGGACAGCGAAGCGAAGCTGATTGCGGCCGGGCAGGAATTGATCGACAGAGGGGCGGATGTCCTGATGCTCGACTGCCTGGGCTTCCATCAGCGGCATCGTGATTTATTGCAAAAGGCGCTGGATGTTCCGGTGCTGCTCTCTAACGTCCTGATGGCGCGTCTGGCGTCAGAATTACTGGTGTAATGATTTTGCGTGACAGGTCATGAGCATGGCCCCTATAGTGGATTTTTCTCTATAAATATAAGGGCCAGTTCATGCTTCAAAGTAACGAATACTTTTCCGGTAAAGTGAAATCCATTGGTTTTACCAGCAGCAGCACTGGCCGCGCCAGTGTCGGCGTAATGGCGGAAGGGGAATACACCTTTGGCACCGCAGAAGCGGAAGAGATGACGGTGGTCAGCGGCGCGCTGAACGTCCTGCTGCCGGGTGAAACGGAGTGGAAAGTATATAGTGCCGGGCAGGTCTTCAACGTGCCGGGCCACAGCGAGTTCCATTTACAGGTTGCAGAGCCAACCTCTTATCTGTGCCGCTATCTGAAATAAAAGCATGCCGGGTGGCGCATTCGCTTACCCGGCCTACGTTTTGCCTGTCAGCGCTGCGCTTCGCCGCCGAGACCTTCCACCAGGTTCTGAATCAGCGCCGCCAGCTCGCCGGTCATCAGGATAAAGTCTGCGTCAAAGCGCTGAGCATAATCTTCGCGGTCGATATCTTCGTTCTGATCGCGCAGTTCATCGCAGAATTTCAGGCGCTTCACGGATCCATCATCACACATCACAAACTGAATGCGCTGCTGCCAGTCGAGAGCCAGTTTGGTCACCACTTTGCCCGCTTCAATGTGCACGGCGATTTCGTCGCTCACCAGTTCCTGTTTCTTCGCGCGGATCACGCCGCCATCTTCCAGCAACGCTTTCAGCTCTGCTTCATCAAGGATCTGGAAGCCCTGCGCGGCAGTCCCGCTGCGCACCCACTCGGTCAGGGTCAGCTCAATCGGCGTTTCCAGCGCCAGCGGTACCACCGGTAATGAGCCAAGGCTCTTACGCAGCAGCGCCAGCGTATCTTCGGCTTTTTTGGCGCTGGCGCAGTCCACCATAATCAGCCCGTTAACGGTGTCGATCCACATCATGGTCTGGCTAAAGCGGCTAAAGGCGCGCGGCAGCAGCGAGTGCAGCACTTCATCCTTCAGCGAATCTTTTTCGGTTTTTTTAAGCTTACGGCCCTGTTCAGCTTCCAGCTTGAAGATCTTCGCTTCGAGTGCCTGCTTAACCACGGGCGTCGGCAGGATCTTCTCTTCTTTGCGGGCGCAAACGATGATTTGCCCCGTGCTGCTGGCGTGGGTCAGCGCATCGCTTTGAGAACCCATTGGCGGAACCCAGCCGGTTTTTGCCATATCCTGGCTACCGCAAGGGGTAAAGGAGTAAGCGGCTAACTGTTTTTCCATCTCTTCTGCACGCAGCGAAACGTCGCGGCTGAGACGGTAAACCATCAAATTTTTGAACCACAGCATGATAATTTCCACGGCCTTGTCGTTAAATCAGCGGGCATGATAACGAATTGTCGCATCGCTTGCATTGCTAATCGGGAAGCAGGCTTCTACTCTGTTGATAATCAAAATAATGAGGAGTGTCTTGTGCGTATTGGGATTGATTTGGGCGGCACCAAAACAGAAGTCATTGCGTTGAGCGAGCAGGGGGAGCAACTGTTTCGCCACCGTCTGCCTACGCCGCGCGATGATTATCACCAGACCATAGAGACGATTGCCCGCCTGGTCGATATGGCAGAGCAGGCAACGGGCGAGACGGGCACAGTCGGGATGGGGATCCCTGGCTCCATTTCGCCGTATACCGGCGTGGTGAAAAACGCCAACTCCACCTGGCTCAACGGTCAGCCGTTTGATAAAGACTTAAGCCAACGCCTGAACCGGGAAGTGCGTCTGGCGAATGACGCAAACTGCCTGGCGGTGTCTGAGGCCGTGGATGGCGCAGCGGCTGGCGCGCAGACCGTATTTGCCGTAATTATCGGCACCGGCTGCGGGGCGGGCGTGGCCTTCGGAGGGCGCTCGCATATTGGCGGCAACGGCACCGCGGGCGAGTGGGGGCACAACCCGCTGCCGTGGATGGATGAAGATGAACTCAAATACCGCGCCGAAGTGCCGTGCTACTGTGGCAAGCAGGGCTGTATAGAGACCTTTATCTCCGGTACGGGGTTTGCCACCGATTATCATCGTCTGAGCGGCCAGCCGCTGAAAGGTAACGAGATTATGCGTCTGGTTGAGGAGCAGGATCCGGTGGCTGAACTGGCGCTCAGCCGCTACGAAATGCGGCTGGCTAAGTCACTGGCGCATGTGATCAACATCCTCGATCCGGACGTGATTGTGCTGGGCGGCGGCATGAGCAACGTTGACCGGCTGTACGCCACGGTGCCAACGCTGGTGAAACAGTGGGTATTTGGCGGCGAGTGCGAAACGCCGATCCGCAAAGCCGTCCACGGTGACTCCAGCGGCGTACGCGGCGCGGCGTGGCTCTGGCCGGAATAAACGCAAAACGGCAACTTGCGTTGCCGTTTTTGATGTTTGTACCCTCTCCCACAGGGAGAGGGCCAGGGTGAGGGCATCAGACCGCACCGTCCCCCATTCAATTCACCGCAAACTCCCTGTCCAGCCTGCTATACCCCAGCCCGTTGATCTTCTTCACCTTGATCTGCACCGGAATACGCTCTTTCATCGCCTCAACGTGGCTGATCACGCCGATGGTTTTCCCGGTGGCGTTCAGTGCGTCGAGCGCATCCAGCGCGGTGTCCAGCGTTTCACTGTCGAGCGTGCCGAACCCTTCATCCAGGAACAGCGAATCAATGCGCGTTTTGTGACTGACCAGATCGGAAAGCGCTAAAGCCAGCGCCAGACTGACCAGGAAACTCTCCCCGCCGGAAAGGGTACGGGTATCGCGTATCGCATCGGCCTGCCAGGTATCGACCACTTCCAGCTCCAGCGCGTCGCTGGCTTTACGCTGAAGCAGATAGCGGCCATGCAGACGGTTGAGCTGCTGGTTGGCAAGCCACACCAGATTATCCAGCGTTAGCCCCTGGGCGAATTTACGGAATTTATCGCCGGTGCTGGAGCCTATCAGCGCATTGAGATAGCCCCAGTCGTCGGCCTGACGCGCCGCCTCCTCAATCTGCTGCATAAGCGCCTGCTGGTGCAGACGGTTATCGGCGTCCTGTTTGAGCTGCTGGCGGATCTCCCCCTGATGCGTGGTGTTGTCCCGAAGCTGTTGCGCCAGCTGATGTAACTGCGCCTGAAGCGTTGCGGCATCGGTTTCCAGCCCCTCGGGGCGCTGTGCCTGATGCGCCTGAAGCTGCTGGCTTGCCTGCACCGAAAGCGCCGTGGTCTGCTGGAGCTGGTTTTCCAGCGTCTGCTTTTGCTGTTCAAGCTGGCGGATCGACGCTTCATCCAGCAGGGCGGAGAGAAATGCCTCCCGATCGGCAAAGCAGCTCGCGGTCAGCGCGGCGTTGAACTGAGCCTGTGATTGCTGGAGCCGTTCACGCTCAAGCGTCTCCTGCTGCTGGAGGGTGGTGAGCTGGCTTTGCAGCGACACGCATTCGTCGTGGATGCCGCGCCACTTCTCAGGTATAACCGCGTCGGCTTCTGTATCATCGGTAACCGGCAGCGTCTCCAGGATTGGCATCAGGGCGTTAATACGTTCCTGAATCGTACCGTGCTGGGCCTGTTTTTCCTGCCACAGGGTATATTCGCTTTCGCGCGCGCTCAGCCAGGCGCTTTCGGCCCCTTCATCGGGCACGCTAAGCGACAGCGACTCTAGCGAGGCCGCCAGCGCCTGACGCGTCGCCGTCAGCTGCTGCTGGTACTGGCGCGCCTGACCTTCCTGTTCAATGAGCTGGTTTTGCAGCGTCAGACGCTGGCTGAGCTGATACAGCTGGCGTTCATACTGCTCCTGTGCGCTCATCCAGAGTGCTATATCATCCTGAATATTCAGCGCTATGTTCAGGGAGGTGCAGACCTCCAGCCACTCTTTAGTGAGTGCTTGCTCTTCCTCAGAGAGAGCCTGTGCTTCCTCAGTCTCGCGCTGGATCTGTTGGGTCAGCGCATTCACCTGCCCGAGTACCAGCAATCCTTCCTCTTTTAGCGCGGCAACCTCTTTCTCCAGCGCGTCGCGGCGGCGCTGATTGTCAGTCAGTTCAAGCGCCTGATACTGCACAACTGCCGGGTGTTCGCGTGAACCGCAGAGCGGGCAAGGCTTACCCGCTTCCAGCTGAGCACGATAATTCTCAAGATCCTTGATTGTCGCCTCACGCTCACAGAGCGCTTTCAGGTCGGCATAGTGCTGATTTTTTTCTTTGAACTGCTGACGCCGCAGGATCAGCGTTTCATTGAGCTTACCCTGCTCAGCCTGCGCTTTCTGCACGCTTTCCGCATTCTGGCGCAGTCGTTTTTGCAGCGGCTGATAGCGAGCGTGAAGCGCAGTCAGACGCTGGCGGAGCGCCCGCGATTGTGCCTGTTGCTCCATTGCCGTCGCGAGATCCTCAGCCGTCAGCGTCAGCGTACTCTCCGGCAGCTCAGCCAGCTTCTGACGAAGCTCAGCCATGCGCGCTGCCTGGGCAACAAGCTGATTTTTATCGCGATTCAGCTGCGTAAAATGCGCCCGCCAGCCGGCAATTTCCTGTCCCCACTGACGGAAACGATCGTGTTCGGTTAGCCACTGCGTCAGCGCCGTGTGCTCTGTCTGCAACTGTTCACGGTTGCGCTGCGCACCGTTGCGGATACGCGCGCGCTGTGCCGCTCTGTCGAGTAAGCGAGTATTTACTTCGACAATTCGCTCTGCGGTTTGCGACAGGCGGGCGGTCTGCTCCTGCTGGTGCTCCCATAGCGGACGTAGCTGGGCGGCGGGTTGCGCCAGCTGGAGCTTCGCCAGTTGCGGCGCGGCGTCCGTCAGAGCCTGTTGCGCCTGCTGCTGCGAAGCGGCTGCGCGCTGCTGCTCACGTATCAGCTCGTCGTTACGCGTAAGCCACTGAAAATCTTTCTGTTGGCTCTGCTGCTGTGCCAGCAGGATTTTCTCTTCGTCAGTGAGCGCCTGCAAACTTTGCTGCAAGTGATGCTGCTGTTCCTCGCTCAACAGCACAACCCCTGCGGCCTGCGCTTCGCACATCTCCAGCGCGTTACGTGCCGCTTTGTGTTTTTCAAAAACCATGGCGGAAATCTGGCCGTAAATTTCCGTGCCGGTCAGTTCCTCCAGCAGCTCAGCGCGATCGCTCGGTTTAGCATTCAGGAAGGCGGCAAACTGCCCCTGCGAGAGCAACATCGAGCGGGTAAAGCGACCATAGTCCAGCCCGGTGAGTGCGGCGGTTTGTTCCAGCTTATCCGTGACTTTGTCGGCCAGAATTTTGCCGTCTTCGCAGCGGGCCAGCTCTACGCGCGGTGCCTGTAAGTTCCCGTCCGGCTGGTTGCGGGCGCGGTTCTGGCTCCAGAAAGCGCGATAAGCAACGCCTTTGACCTCAAATTCCACTTCCGCCAGGCATTCGGCGGTATCGCGCGTCATCAGGTCGTTTTGCGCCTGAGAGACCTTATTAAGACGCGGCGTTTCGTGGTACAGCGCCAGGCAGATGGCATCCAGCAGCGTGGTTTTACCCGCGCCGGTTGCGCCGGTGATGGCAAACAGCCCGTTGCTGGCGAACGGCTCCGCGGTGAAATCAATTTTCCACTCACCCTTTAGCGAATTCAGATTTTTCAGACGCAGGCTCAGAATTTTCATGCGTTTTCGTCCTCGTCATGGAGGGAGTGCAGGGTCTGGGCAAACAGCTCGTTAAGCCTGGTGCGTCTGGCCTCGTCCACCTCTTCATGCGCAAGCCGCCGCGCGAACACCTCTTCAACCCGAAGTTCGCTAAGCGTTTCACGCTGGGCGTTGAGCAGTATTTTCTCGCGCTGCTCGCGGCTGCGGCGTACCAGCAGTACTTCCACGGGAAGGTCTTCCGTCAGCGTCTGAATTTTACGCTGCATATCGTACAGGTAGTCGTCGGTGGTGATTTCGATATCGAGCCAGACGGGGGGATTAAGCGCTGCGCCGCGCCACTGCTCAAGCTGAGCGGTAATGGCGGCCAGATCGCCTTTCAGCACCGCCAGCGGCTGGGTGACCGGCACCTCGAGCGTCTCAACGGCGCTAAGTTTGCCTTCGGTGAAGCTCACCAGATGGACGGATTTGGCTTTGCCCGTTTCGTCAAAACTGAGGGAAATGGGCGAGCCGCAATAGCGAATATGCTCGCAGCCGCCGATGATCTGCGCCCGGTGAATATGCCCGAGGGCAATGTAGTCGGCGGGGGGGAAGTTTTGCGCCGGAAACGCGTCCAGCGTACCGATATAGATCTCGCGCACCGCGTCACTCTTACTGGCTCCGACGGTGGTGAGGTGTCCGGTGGCAATGATCGGAATGGCCTGATCGCCGCGCAGCGCGCAGGCTTCCGTATGCTGCTGGTGATAATAGCGGGTGATGGCCTGCAACAGATGCTGCTGTTTTTCGCTGCCGGACAGACCCGCCTGGCTTTGCACGATATCTCGCGGGCGTAAAAACGGGATTGGGCACAGCACCGCGCCCGGCGTGCCGTCGCGTTTTTTCAGGATCTGCGGCGCGTGCCCGGCGCTGGCCACCACGGTGGTATTGAGGAACGCCAGAATATCGCGGGATTCATTCAGCGTCGCCACCGAGTCATGATTTCCGGCGACAATCACCAGGTGACAACCGGTTTGCTGGAGGTTGACCACAAAACGGTTGTATAGCTCACGCGCATAGCTCGGCGGCGATCCGGTATCAAAAATGTCGCCCGCCACAATAATCGCGTCCACCTCGTGAGCCTGAGCCGTCTCCAGCAGCCAGTTCAGGAACGCTTCATGTTCCGCGGCGCGGCTTTTGCTGTAAAAATTTTGACCCAGGTGCCAGTCTGAGGTGTGAAGTATGCGCATAAAAGATCCGTGGCAATAATAAGAAAGCAGGATTATAAACGTTCGTGGAACGGAAAATAACCGCTGTAATAAAACAACAGTTTGCTATTTATAGTGGTAATGTTTTTCATAAATCTGTCATAAATCTGACGCATAATGACGCCGCATTACAGACTTGTAACTTAAATACGATAAGACAGGGCAAAGTATGGCGAGACGTATTCTGGTCGTAGAAGATGAAGCTCCGATCCGTGAAATGGTGTGCTTCGTGCTTGAACAAAATGGCTTCCAGCCGGTTGAAGCGGAAGATTATGACAGCGCGGTGAACCAGCTGAATGAACCCTGGCCCGATCTGATCCTGCTGGACTGGATGCTGCCTGGCGGTTCCGGATTGCAGTTTATCAAGCATATCAAACGCGAGGCGATGACCCGTGATATCCCGGTGGTGATGCTGACGGCGCGCGGCGAGGAAGAGGATCGCGTGCGCGGTCTGGAAACCGGCGCGGACGATTACATCACCAAACCGTTCTCCCCGAAAGAGCTGGTGGCGCGTATCAAAGCCGTGATGCGCCGTATTTCACCGATGGCGGTGGAAGAGGTGATTGAGATGCAGGGGCTGAGCCTGGATCCTACCTCACACCGGGTCATGACCGGTGAAAATCCCCTCGATATGGGACCGACCGAATTTAAACTCCTGCACTTCTTTATGACCCACCCGGAGCGCGTTTACAGCCGCGAACAGTTGCTGAATAACGTCTGGGGAACTAACGTCTATGTCGAAGACCGAACGGTTGACGTCCATATTCGCCGCCTGCGTAAAGCACTGGAACTGAGCGGCCACGATCGCATGGTACAGACGGTCCGCGGCACGGGTTATCGCTTCTCGACCCGTTTCTGAACAATGACAGGAGTGTGACGCGTGCTGGAACGTCTGTCATGGAAAAGGCTCGTCTTTGAACTGATCTTATGCTGTATTCCGGCCCTCATTCTGGGGGCTATCTTTGGCTATCTGCCGTGGTTTTTACTGGTGGCCGTGACGGGATTGCTCGTCTGGCATTTCTGGAATTTACTGCGTCTTTCCTGGTGGCTGTGGGTCGACAGAAGTATGACACCTCCGCCGGGAAGCGGGAGCTGGGAACCGCTACTCTACGGCCTGCACCAGATGCAGATGCGTAATAAAAAGCGCCGTCGTGAGCTGGGAAGCCTGATCAAACGCTTTCGTAGCGGTGCGGAGTCACTGCCGGACGCGGTGATCCTGACGACGGAAGAAGGGACCATCTTCTGGTGCAATGGCCTCGCACAGCAGCTGCTGGGCCTGCGCTGGCCGGATGATAATGGTCAGAACATCCTGAACCTTCTGCGTTATCCCGAGTTCACGCTGTATCTGAAAAAGCGGGATTTTTCGCGCCCGCACAATCTGAAGCTCAATAACGGTCGCCATCTGGAAATCCGCGTGATGCCCTACAGCGATCGGCAGTGGCTGATGGTGGCGCGGGACGTTACCCAGATGCACCAGCTTGAGGGCGCGAGACGTAACTTCTTTGCCAACGTCAGCCACGAGCTGCGTACGCCCTTGACGGTGCTTCAGGGCTACCTGGAGATGATGCAGGAGCAAACGCTTGAGGGGGCGCCGCGTGAGAAAGCGCTGCATACCATGCGGGAGCAGACGTTCCGCATGGAAGGGCTGGTCAAACAGCTGCTGACGCTTTCAAAAATTGAGGCTGCCCCGTCGCTGGCGCTAAATGACATCATTGATGTGCCGATGATGTTGCGGGTGGTGGAGCGCGAAGCCCAAACGCTGAGTCATAATCAGCACACCCTGAGTTTTGACGTTGATAACACGCTGAAAGTGCTCGGCAGTGAAGATGAGCTGCGAAGCGCTATCTCAAACCTGGTCTATAACGCCGTGAATCACACCCCGAAAGGGACGCATATCGCGGTGCGCTGGCAGCATACCCCGGCGGGCGCTGAGTTTAGCGTCGAGGACAACGGGCCGGGGATTGGGCCTGAACACCTCCCGCGTCTCACTGAACGGTTCTACCGGGTGGATAAGGCGCGCTCGCGGCAGACCGGCGGAAGCGGACTGGGGCTGGCAATTGTGAAGCATGCCGTCAGCCACCACGAAAGCCGGCTCAATATCGAAAGCACCCTCGGTAAGGGCACGCGCTTTAGCTTCGTGATTCCGGAACGATTAATTGCCAAAAAAAGCGCCTGACAGCGTGTGTGTCAGGCTACCTTTCCACGGGCCAGCGATTGCTGGCCCGTTTGCTTTGCAGTCAAGCGAAACGCGGATGAATATTATACGGCTGGTGCTTTTTTGTTCGCATGATTAGCCATGAGTTTTTCTTATACATGGCATATTATGTTGGTCTGGATTTTCATGCTGGCATATTGTTCTGGTTTTACGATCCCTTCTTGCCTTTAAACGTTATAAGCGTTTAAATTGCCCCCCATATACTGTCAGACCGACTGTATTTGCGTGGTAAATCGAAAAACTATTCTTCGCCACGCCAGGACGGGAGCATATCCCGCTGAAATCGAGCAAATTTTCCGCTGTATCGTCCCATCAGGGATGGCGAAAATCTCAACGTATTCAACACCACATCCACAGGCAGTAAGGTTTTATGACCCATCACTTGAAATCGCGTGACATTATCGCGCTGGGCTTTATGACATTTGCGCTGTTCGTTGGCGCAGGTAACATCATTTTTCCTCCAATGGTTGGCTTACAGGCGGGTGAACACGTCTGGACGGCTGCGTTTGGCTTCCTGCTTACTGCCGTGGGCCTGCCGGTACTGACCGTTATCGCGCTGGCGAAAGTCGGTGGCGGTGTGGACAGCCTCAGCACCCCGATTGGCAAAGTGGCTGGCGTTCTGCTGGCAACCGTCTGCTATCTGGCCGTTGGCCCGCTGTTCGCGACCCCGCGCACGGCGACCGTCTCCTTTGAAGTGGGTATCGCCCCGCTGACCGGTGACGGCGCGATGCCACTGTTTATTTACAGCCTCATTTACTTCGCCATCGTGATTCTGGTTTCTCTCTATCCGGGCAAACTGCTGGATACCGTGGGTAACTTCCTGGCACCGCTGAAAATTGTGGCGCTGATTGTGCTGGCGGTTGCGGCCATTGTCTGGCCTGCGGGGCCCATCAGCTCCGCGATGGACGCCTACCAGAACGCGGCGTTCTCAAACGGTTTCGTGAACGGCTATCTGACGATGGATACGCTTGGCGCGATGGTGTTTGGTATCGTTATCGTTAACGCCGCGCGTTCCCGTGGGGTGACCGAAGCGCGCCTGCTGACTCGTTACACTATCTGGGCTGGCCTGATGGCCGGTGTCGGCCTGACGCTGCTGTATCTGGCGCTGTTCCGTCTGGGTTCAGATAGCGCAACGCTGGTCGATCAGAGCGCAAACGGCGCGGCGATCCTGCATGCTTACGTGCAGCACACCTTTGGTGGTGCAGGCAGCATGCTGCTGGCGGCGCTGATTTTCCTGGCCTGTCTGGTGACGGCGGTGGGTCTGACCTGCGCCTGCGCGGAGTTCTTCGCTCAGTATCTGCCGCTCTCTTACCGCACGCTGGTGTTTATCCTCGGCATCTTCTCCATGGCGGTTTCAAACCTCGGTCTGAGCCACCTGATCCAGGTGTCAATTCCGGTGCTGACGGCTATCTATCCGCCATGTATCGTGCTGGTGGTGCTGAGCTTCACCCGCCCGTGGTGGCATAACTCGACGCGAATTATTGCGCCGGCCATGTTTATCAGCCTGATTTTTGGTATCCTTGACGGGATCAAAGCATCAGCATTTGCAGAAATCCTGCCAGCCTGGACACAGCGTCTGCCGCTGTCCGAGCAGGGCCTGGCCTGGCTGATGCCTTCCGTTGTAGCGCTGGTTCTTGCGATTATCTGGGACCGTGCGGCCGGGCGTCAGGTGACATCCAACGCCCATTAATCAACGGCAACAAATTGTTTAACCACGGGGCTTAAGGCCCCGTGGTTTTTTGTTTTTTTCGTGTTGAATGGCAAGATTTTAATGGAAAGCACTAACAAACTTAAACGTGGATTGAGCACCCGCCACATCCGCTTTATGGCGCTGGGCTCGGCTATCGGCACCGGTCTTTTTTATGGCTCGGCAGATGCCATCAAAATGGCCGGTCCAAGCGTTCTGCTGGCCTACATCATCGGCGGTGCCGCGGCCTATATCATCATGCGTGCGCTGGGGGAGATGTCGGTTCACAACCCGTCTGCCAGCTCGTTTTCACGCTATGCACAAGAGAACTTAGGCCCGCTGGCCGGGTTTATCACCGGCTGGACTTATTGCTTTGAAATCCTGATTGTCGCCATTGCCGATGTGACGGCGTTTGGCATCTATATGGGGGTCTGGTTCCCTGCCGTGCCGCACTGGATCTGGGTGCTGAGCGTGGTGCTGATTATCTGCGCCGTTAACCTGATGAGCGTGAAGGTGTTTGGCGAGCTGGAGTTCTGGTTCTCCTTCTTCAAGGTCGCGACCATTATCATCATGATCCTCGCCGGTTTCGGCATCATCATCTGGGGTATCGGCAACGGTGGGCAGCCAACCGGCATCCATAACCTGTGGAGCAACGGCGGCTTCTTTAGCAACGGCTGGCTCGGGATGGTCATGTCGCTCCAGATGGTCATGTTCGCCTATGGCGGAATCGAGATTATCGGCATCACCGCCGGGGAAGCGAAAGATCCGGAGAAGTCTATTCCGCGCGCCATCAACTCGGTGCCGATGCGTATCCTGGTGTTCTACGTGGGCACGCTGTTTGTGATTATGTCCATCTACCCGTGGAACCAGGTGGGCACCAACGGCAGCCCGTTTGTCCTGACTTTCCAGCATATGGGCATTGCGTTTGCCGCCAGCATTCTCAACTTTGTGGTGCTGACCGCCTCGCTGTCGGCCATCAACAGTGACGTGTTCGGCGTGGGCCGTATGCTGCACGGCATGGCGGAGCAGGGCAGTGCGCCGAAGGTGTTTGCCAAAACGTCGCGTCGCGGCACCCCGTGGGTAACGGTGCTGGTCATGACCGTGGCGCTGCTGTTCTCGGTCTACCTGAACTACATCATGCCGGAGAACGTCTTCCTGGTGATTGCGTCACTGGCGACCTTCGCCACCGTGTGGGTATGGATCATGATCCTGCTGTCGCAGATTGCGTTCCGTCGCCGCCTGTCGCCAGAAGAGGCCAAAGCGCTGAAGTTTAAAGTGCCGGGCGGCGTGCCAACGACCATTGTCGGTCTGATCTTCCTGGTCTTCATCATTGGCCTGATTGGTTATCACCCGGATACCCGTATTTCCCTGTACGTGGGCTTCGCGTGGATCGTCCTGCTGCTGGTGGGCTGGATGTTTAAATGTCGCCGCGATCGTCAGCTGGCGGAAGCACAGTAACATTCTTTTCCCCTCTCCCCGTGGGAGAGGGTTAGGGTGAGGGCATCAGGCTGCACTGATGCCTCCTCCCCCGTCCTCCTCCCCCAATAAATCCCATCATGGTGAGCTATCCTTAATCACCCTGTGGCAAGGTGACGTCAATTTCATCAAAGGGGATTCGTGATGTTAAACGCCTGGCACCTTCCGGTTGCCCCATTTGTTAAGCAAAACAAAGACAACCTTGTGATTACGCTCTGGCTGGCAGGGGACAATCAGCCTGAACGTGTGACCCTGCGCGCCGAAGTGGATAACGAAGAAACGTCGCTGAAAATGCACAAAGTGCGCAGCCAGCCGCAGCCGGGCGTCACGGCGTGGCGGGCAAATATCGATTTGCGCAGCGGGCAACCGCGTCGCCGCTACGGCTTCAAGCTGCTGTGGAACAACCGCCAGCTGTGGTTTACCCCGCAGGGTTTCAGCCGTTTCCCTCCGGCCAGGCTGGAGCAGTTTGCCGTGGATCACCCGGATAACGGCCCGCAGTGGGTTAACGATCAGGTCTTTTACCAGATTTTCCCGGACCGCTTTGCGCGCAGTGAAAAGCGCACCGTCGATCAGGACAAGGTTTATTACCATCATGCGGTCGGTCACGACATCATTCTGAAAAAATGGGACGAGCCGCTGACCGCCCAGGCGGGGGGATCGACCTTTTACGGCGGCGATCTCGACGGTATCAGCGAAAAACTGCCGTACCTGAAAAAGCTCGGCGTGACGGCGCTGTACCTGAACCCGGTGTTTAAAGCGCCAAGCGTGCACAAATACGATACGCAGGACTACCGCCACGTTGACGAGCAGTTTGGCGGTGACGAAGCGCTGCTGCGGCTGCGGCACAACACGCAAAAAGAGGGTATGCGCCTGATCCTTGATGGCGTGTTCAATCACAGCGGTGATTCTCATGCGTGGTTTGACCGTCACAATCAGTCGATGGGCGGCGCATGCCATAATCCGGACTCACCGCAGCGTGACTGGTACAGTTTTGACGAGAATGGCCGCGCCCTGGACTGGCTGGGCTACCCGAGCCTGCCGAAGCTCGATTTCCAGTCGCCATCGCTGGTGAATGAGATCTACGGCGGCGACGACAGCATCGTGCGCCACTGGCTGAAAGCGCCGTGGAACATGGACGGCTGGCGGCTGGACGTGGTGCATATGCTGGGTGAAGCAGGCGGGGCGCGGAATAACCTTCAGCATGTCGCCGCCATTACCCGGTCGGCAAAAGCGGCCCGGTCGGAAGCATTCGTCTTCGGGGAGCACTTTGGCGACGCGCGTCAGTGGTTGCAGGCTGATGCAGAAGACGCGGCGATGAACTATCGCGGCTTCACCTTCCCGCTGTGGGGTTTCCTCGCTAACACCGATATCTCTTACGATCCGCAGCATATTGACGCCGAAACCTGCATGGCGTGGATGGAAAACTATCGCGCTGGCCTGTCGCATCAGCAGCAGCTGCGGATGTTTAACCAGCTCGACAGCCACGATACCGCACGCTTTAAATCGTTGCTGGGTAAGGATGTGG
This sequence comes from Enterobacter cloacae complex sp. IR5450, assembly GCF_049238665.1. Lineage (NCBI taxonomy): Bacteria > Pseudomonadati > Pseudomonadota > Gammaproteobacteria > Enterobacterales > Enterobacteriaceae > Enterobacter > Enterobacter cloacae complex sp. IR5450. Next base: position 118,464 of record NZ_JBMKIC010000007.1, on the reverse strand, counting down.
CGCGTCTGCCGCTGGCGGTGACCTGGCTCTTTACCTGGCCGGGCGTACCCTGCATCTACTATGGCGATGAAGTCGGGCTGGACGGCAACAACGATCCGTTCTGCCGTAAAACTTTCCCGTGGGAGCCTGAAAAGCAGGATCAGGATCTGTTCAGCCTCTACCAGCGCATGGCGACGCTGCGCAAGCAGAGCCAGGCCCTGCGATACGGGGGCTGTCAGGTGATGTACGCCCACGATAACGTGGTGGTGTTTGTCCGCGTCTATAACCAGCAGCGCGTGCTGGTGGCGATCAACCGGGGCGAGGCGTGTGAAGTCGTGCTGGAAGATTCACCGCTGCTGGCTGGTAAAATGTGGAAGAGCAAAGAGGGTAAAGCGACGTTCCAGGGGAGCGTGCTCACGCTGCCAGCGATCTCCGCTGCGGTCTGGTTCGGCAGCTAAGCGCAGGCAGAATGGTTTTCACCTTTTAAGATGGCGCAAATGCAACGATTTGTGTCAATCTTAACGGATCGTTTACGGTGAAGGTGGAAACATGGACGAGCTTTACATCCTTGGCTGTTTGTTCCTGGTTTTTGCGCTGGTCGTGGCACCCGTGCTCGCGGTGATAGGCTTTAACCGAAGCACGGCGGCGCGGCAGGAGATCGCCCGGCTTCGCCAGCGCATTGAGGCGCTCGAGCAGCGTAGTATGGCTGAGAAAGCACCGGAGCAGGTGCAGACCGCCGCGCCGGTGGAGACGCCAGCGCCGGTATCTGAGGCCGTTAACGCACCTGTCGATCCCTGGCGTCCCGAACCGCCCGTCACTGAAGCAGAGCCTGTGCCTGTACCGGCGGCAAAACGTCCTTCCGCCTTTGGCGGCATCCTGTCCTCGCTGACGCGCTGGTTTATGCAGGGCAATCCGCTGGCAAAACTGGGGATTGTACTGCTCTTCCTCGGACTCTCTTTCCTGCTGCGCTATACCGTTGAACATTCACTGTTTCCGCTTGAGCTGCGTCTTGCCGCCACGGCGCTGTTTGCCATGGTTCTGCTGGCCGTTGGATGGCGGCTGCGGCACAGGCAGCGGATCTACGCGCTGATCCTCCAGGGCGGAGCGACCGGCGTGCTTTATCTGACCGTCTTTGGCGCATTCCGGCTGTGGCAGATGCTGCCGATGACGCTGGCGTTTGCGCTGCTGGTGGTGATTTGCGCGGCGAGCGTCGGGCTGGCCGTGCTGCAAAAGGCGCTGAGCCTTGCCATGCTGGCGAGCCTTGGCGGATATCTTGCGCCGCTGCTCCTGTCTACCGGGGGCGGTAGCTTTGTGGCGCTATTCTCCTTCTATCTCCTGTTATCCATCGGCATTCTCGTCATCAGCATCTGGCAGCACTGGCGCGAGCTCAACCTGCTCGGGCTGCTCTTCACGTTTGGCGTTGGCGGGGTGTGGGGACTGAGCGACTACCAGCCGGAAGACTATGTTATTTGTCAGCTGTTCCTGATTGCCAATACGCTTATTTTTGGCGTGTTTAGCGTGGCGCTGTCGCTGCGGGCGCAGGAAAAAGGCAAACAGATTATTGACGGCGTACTGCTGTTTGCTCCGCCGCTGATTGGTTTTGGGATGCAGTATGGCATGACGTCTCACTGGACGTACGGCCCGGCGCTAAGCGCGCTGGGCTATGGTGCGTTTTACCTCTCGCTGGCGTTTCTCGCGCTGCGGCGTTACCCCTCCATCGGACGACCGCTGGTTATGGCGGCGCTGGCGATCGGCGGCGGGTTTGCCACGCTTGCCATTCCGCTGGCGCTTTCAGCGCGCTGGACGGCGATGGCCTGGGCGCTGGAAGGGCTGGGTATTCTTTGGTTGGGCGTGCAACAGCAGCAGCGGCGCATGAGCTATAGCGGGACGGCGTTGCTGGTGCTGGCGCTCGGCAGCGCGATATGGGCGCAAATGGACGGCGTCACTTCGCTGAGCCTCCTGCTTATTTTCGCAGTGCTCAGTCTTTGCTGGCTGGCTGCGGCCTGGCTGTGGCAGAAAATCGCGCTGCCGGGCAGCTGGGCATTGCTGGCCGGTGGGTTGCTGTTCTGGTTAGTGGCGTTGCTGGGCGCGTCGCAGTTGTTCCTGAAGCAGGAGTTATCGCTTCTGGCAGGCGTGCTGGCGCTGACGGCGGCGTCGACCTGGGGATGGCGGCAGGCTGCCGCTCGTCTGGGATGGTGGGAGCTGGATGCCAGCAAATGGCTGCTGTGGCCGGTGATGCTGCTGATGGTGCTGTATCAGGTCTCGCACCAGCAGATTCTGGCGGCCGGCTGGGCAAATCTGGCCTGGGCTATCGCGCTGCCTGCTGCCCTGATGCTGCTGCGGCGCGACGAAGATAAACGTCTGCCGCGCATCTCAATGGGGCTGCATCTGTCGCTGTTGTGGATGATTTTACTCGCCATTGCCGCCGAGCTTTACTGGTTTGCCCGCTTCCTGCCATGGGGCATGGCGGCCTGGGGAAGCGGCATTGCGATGGCTGTCGGCGGTGGGGTGATTATGGCGCTCTCCGCGGCCGTACTGCGTCGCGGGTGGCCTTTCCGGGTATGGCCTGCGCTCTACGCCTGCATTGCCGCGATCCCTGTGGTTGTGGCGCTGGTGGTATTGCTGGTCGTGACCAATTTCCAGGACGGTGTGGTCTATCGACAGACCTGGCTGCCGCTGGTGAACCCGCTTGAGGAAGGGGCGGCGTTCGCGCTGCTGGGGCTGGTAGTATTTTATCGGGCAGTGGATCGCTACTATCCGGCATCGCTTGCGCAGTCCCGACCTTGGCCCGCTGTTGTGCTGATGGCGCTTGGCTTCTGGTGGCTCAACGGCGCGTTGCTGCGTGCGCTGGCGTGGTACGGCGAGGTGGCCTGGAACATGGAATCGCTGTGGCATTCGCGGCTTATTCAGACCACCTTTGCCCTGTTCTGGATGTTCTGCGCGCTGGCGGTGATGATCCGCGCCACCCGTCAGGCCTCCCGTCATCAGTGGCTTGGCGGTGCGGCGCTGCTGGGGGTAGTCATGCTCAAACTGATGCTGGTGGACAGCGCGGGCGGTGGCGGCCTGGCGCGCGCCGTTGCGTTTATTGGCGTGGCGATCCTGGTCCTGATTGTGGGCTATTTCTCGCCGCTACCGCCTAAAGCAGGAGAAGAAAAATGAGATGGATGAATGCGGTTGTTTGTGCAGCACTGCTGGCCATGGCCGGTCCGGCATTCAGCGAGGGCGCGCCAGCGGAATCCCCGCGGGATTATGCCTACGGCCTGTCCCTTGATACCTCTGCCTCTTCGCCGTGGTATCGGGTCATGCTGCCGCTGGCGATTTATCAGCAGAGCACATCGCCCGATCTGCGCGACGTGCGCGTGTTTAATCAGTCGGGAGAGCCTGTACCGTTCAGCCTGGTTACTACGACGCGTCCGCAGCCGGCACCGACCACCACGGCGCTGCGCCTTTTTGCGCTTAACGCCTCGCCGGGCGGGGAAGAGGACAGCGGCGATAAAATTATGCTACGGGCCAGAAACGGTGTGGAAATTGTGCTGGAAGGGCAACACGCTGCGGCTGCCGGACAGCACTATCTGCTGACCCTGCCGGAAAACGCGACGGAGGTTCCGCTCTCTCAGCTCCAGCTTTTCTGGGACACGCCGCAGGGCTCGTGGCAGGGAACGGCATCGGTCTATTACAGCGAGGATCTGAAAAACTGGTATACCTTGCGCGAAGAGATGCCCCTGCTGGACGTGATGAGTGGACAGGATCGCCTGAAGCTCGACCGCATCGATACCGATCTGGTGTTATCACCTGAGGCGAATCGCTATCTGCTGCTGGTGCTGAACACGGGACGTTCTGCCCTGACGTTAACCGGCGTCAACGCGATTAACGCGCCTGCGCAGCCGGAATCAGAGCACATTAGCCTGGCGGGAGAGGGGGAGCGGTTATCCGAAAGTGAAGCCGTGTGGCGCTGGAAACATCCGCAGCCTCTGAGTGCGATCGCCTTCATGCTGAATGGCGACGGCGTTCTCCCGGCAGAAATAGCCTGGCGGGGGGCGGATAAGGATCGGTGGCATACGCTGAAAAAAGAGGTGATCTACCAGCTCGGCGGCAAAACGGCTGAACCTGTTCCGCTCCCTGGCGGGCTGGTCGAGGCGGTAAAAATCAAGACCCTCAATGCGCGTTTGCCTGAGAACCTGCCGGGCGTGATAGGGCAGCGCGTGCGCTACGATCTGGTGTTTAACGCGCAGGGGAAGGGGCCGTACCTGCTCGCGTGGGGGAACGGGGCTGCGAAACCGGCGAGCGTGGAGACGGATATGCTGATCCCGACCGAACTGCGTAAAACCTACGATCTGGCAGCCTTGCCGATGGCGGATACGCTGGAACCTGTCCCGCTGGGGGGCGAGGCGCGTTTAACCGCGACGTCTGCGGCTGAGCAGGAAAGCAGAATGAAAACGCTGATGGTCTGGGGCGTACTGATTGCGGGGGTGATGGTGCTTGCGGGTATGGCATGGCGCATCTGGCGCGAGGTAAAAAAAGACGGCGCAGCATAAGCCATAAAAAAACCCGCGTATTCGCGGGTTTTTCGTAAACCGTGTCGATTACAGGCTGGATACGTTCTCAGACAGGTATTTAGCTACGCCGTCTGGGGAAGCCGCCATACCTTCTTTACCTTTTTCCCACTGCGCCGGGCACACTTCACCGTGCTCTTCGTGGAACTGGAGCGCGTCAACCATGCGCAGCATTTCGTCGATGTTACGACCCAGCGGCAGATCGTTCACAACCTGGTGACGAACGATGCCGTTTGCATCGATCAGGAAAGAACCACGCAGTGCAACGCCAGCGTCCGGATGTTCGATACCGTAAGCCTGCTGGATTTCGCGTTTGATGTCCGCAACCATCGCGTATTTCACCGCACCGATGCCGCCGTTTTCGACAGGGGTGTTACGCCATGCGTTGTGTACAAATTCAGAGTCGAAGGAGACGCCAACCACTTCCACGCCACGCTTCTGGAATTCTTCGTAACGTTTGTCGAACGCGATCAGCTCAGACGGGCAAACGAAAGTGAAGTCCATTGGCCAGAAGAACAGAACGGTCGCTTTACCGTTGGTATGCTGTTTGAAGTTGAAGTTTTCAACGATTTCACCATTGCCCAGAACGGCGGCAGCTGTAAAATCCGGAGCCGGACGAGTTACCAGAACCATATGATTCTCCTGTAGATACTAAGGTTATTTGGAACGCAACGCGGGCCAGTATAGAGGCAGTACGGGAATAAGACAAAGAGGTGGTAACAATCGTTCCACCAGCTTTTACCTATCAATCATACCGGCATCACAGTTCTTTATTTTTCGCCTGCGTCATCATACGCGGGTAGAACTGCCAGAAGCGGGTTTCCAGCGCATCGTAATGTTCATCCAGGTCATGCCATGAGTCGCGCAGCGCGTCCAGACGCGGTCGACGGCTCGCCATGCCGTTCAGGACGTTCTGAATGAAATCCATCTCGCGGTATCGCTCCAGCCAGCGTTCAGACCAGAGATAGTTATTCAGATTCACAAAGCGCGGCGGGGAGTCCGGCAAAATGATCGACACCTGCGCGTGGGCGTAGCGCACAAACTCAGGCAGCGACATATCAGGCGACAGCTGCGGCCAGTGGCGCGACAGGAAATGATCCCACATGACGTCGAGCGTGATCGGCGCCACCCGTCGCGTTTCGGGGCGGAACCAGGTTTTGGCTTCCGTCACTTCCGGCAGGTTATCGGTCAGCACGTCGATGCGGCGGTGCATAAAAATTCCGTCGACAACCTCAGGGGAATACGCTTCCGCCGGGTTGCCGCGTACAAAATCGGCCAGCAAATTGCCGGAGAGGGAGCTGTCCGCGAGGTGAGCGAGATGCAGGTGAGCGAGAAAATTCATGCGTTTTCGTTGTCCGGTGGCGGCTAGTTGTTGCAGCAAAAGGGTGTGAGCACTAGACTATGCCGCCTGTTTTTAAGTCACGAGTATACGTCATGCGCGTCGCCGATTTCTCCTTTGAACTACCTGAATCCCTGATTGCTCACTACCCCATGCCTGAGCGTAGCAGCTGTCGCTTGCTGTCACTGGACGGGCCAACGGGCGCGCTGACGCACGGTACTTTCACCGATCTGCTCGACAAGCTCAACCCTGGCGATCTGCTGGTCTTTAACAATACCCGCGTGATCCCGGCGCGTCTGTTTGGCCGTAAAGCCAGCGGCGGCAAGATTGAGGTGCTGGTCGAACGTATGCTCGATGATAAACGTATTCTGGCACATATTCGCGCCTCCAAAGCGCCGAAGCCGGGCGCGGAGCTGCTGCTGGGGGATGACGAGAGCATCAAAGCGACCATGACCGCGCGTCACGACGCGCTGTTCGAGGTGGAGTTCAACGACGAACGCACGGTGCTTGATATCCTCAACGCCATCGGCCACATGCCGCTGCCGCCGTACATTGAACGCCCGGACGAAGAGGCCGACCGCGAGCTGTATCAGACCGTCTACAGCCAGAAGCCGGGTGCGGTGGCGGCGCCAACGGCGGGCCTGCACTTTGATGAACCGCTGCTGGAAAAGCTGCGCGCCAAGGGCATTGAGATGGCCTTCGTGACGCTGCACGTCGGCGCGGGGACCTTCCAGCCGGTGCGCGTGGACAGCATCGAAGATCACATCATGCACTCTGAGTATGCCGAAGTGCCGCAGGAGGTGGTGGATGCGGTGCTGGCGGCGAAAGCGCGCGGTAGCCGCGTCGTGGCCGTCGGTACAACGTCGGTACGTTCCCTTGAGAGCGCTGCGCAGGCCGCGAAAAGCGAGCTGATTGAACCGTTCTTTGGCGATACGCAGATTTTTATCTACCCGGGCTATCAGTACAAAGTCATTGATGCGCTGGTGACCAACTTCCATCTGCCTGAATCGACGCTGATTATGCTGGTTTCCGCGTTTGCGGGGTATCAGCATACGATGAACGCCTACAAGTCTGCGGTAGAACAAAAATATCGCTTTTTTAGCTACGGTGACGCGATGTTTATCACGTACAATCCGCAGGCTTTGAATGAGCGTGTCGGGGAATAAGTCCGCGGCACTGTGTTACAACGTTGGACTGTTTTTCTGACGTCGGAGAAAAAATGAAATTTGAACTCGATACCACCGATGGTCGCGCGCGTCGCGGTCGTCTGGTGTTTGATCGCGGCGTGGTAGAAACCCCCGCGTTTATGCCTGTGGGCACGTACGGCACCGTAAAAGGAATGACGCCGGAAGAAGTTGAAGCCACTGGCGCACAGATTATCCTCGGCAACACCTTCCACCTGTGGCTGCGTCCAGGCCAGGAGATCATGAAGCTCCACGGCGATCTGCACGACTTCATGCAGTGGAAAGGCCCCATCCTCACCGACTCCGGCGGTTTCCAGGTCTTCAGCCTGGGCGATATCCGTAAGATCACTGAGCAGGGCGTACACTTCCGTAACCCGATCAACGGCGATCCAATCTTCCTCGATCCAGAAAAATCCATGGAGATTCAGTACGATCTCGGCTCCGATATCGTAATGATCTTCGACGAATGTACGCCATACCCGGCGGACTGGGACTACGCCAAGCGTTCTATGGAGATGTCCCTGCGTTGGGCGAAGCGTAGCCGCGACCGTTTTGACTCCCTGCAAAACAAAAATGCGCTGTTCGGCATTATCCAGGGCGGCGTTTACGAAGATTTACGCGATATCTCGGTTAAAGGTCTGGTAGAGATAGGCTTTGATGGCTACGCTGTCGGCGGTTTGGCTGTGGGTGAGCCGAAGGAAGATATGCACCGCATTCTGGAGCATGTCTGCCCGCAAATCCCGGCGGATAAACCACGATACCTGATGGGTGTGGGTAAACCAGAAGATCTGGTGGAAGGCGTACGTCGCGGCATTGATATGTTCGACTGCGTTATGCCAACCCGAAACGCGCGTAACGGTCATCTGTTCGTTACCGATGGCGTGGTGAAAATCCGTAACGCGAAGCATAAGAGTGACACCAGCCCGCTCGATTCCGAGTGCGATTGCTATACCTGTCGCAATTATTCTCGCGCGTACCTGCATCATCTCGATCGTTGCAACGAGATTTTGGGGGCGCGTCTCAATACCATTCATAATCTTCGTTATTATCAGCGCTTAATGGCTGGTTTACGTAAGGCTATCGAAGAGGGTAAATTAGAGAGCTTCGTGACCGATTTCTACCAACGTCAGGGGCGGGATGTTCCACCGTTGAACGTTGATTAATTTTAATAATGAGGGAATTTGAATGAGCTTTTTTATTTCTGATGCGGTAGCAGCAACGGGTGCACCAGCGCAGGGCAGCCCGATGTCTCTGATTCTGATGCTGGTTGTGTTCGGTCTGATCTTCTACTTCATGATCCTGCGTCCACAGCAGAAGCGTACTAAAGAGCACAAAAACCTGATGAACTCCATCGCGAAGGGCGATGAAGTCCTGACCAATGGTGGCCTGGTGGGTCGCGTAACCAAAGTAGCGGAAAACGGCTACATTGCTATCGCCCTCAACGACACCACTGAAGTGGTTATCAAACGTGACTTCGTAGCTGCCGTTCTGCCGAAAGGCACCATGAAGGCGCTGTAATCCCAACTTTTCCCAAAGGGAACTGCCGTGTTAAACCGTTATCCTTTGTGGAAGTACATCATGCTGGTCGTCGTGATTATCGTCGGCCTGCTGTACGCGCTTCCCAACCTGTATGGTGAGGATCCGGCCGTTCAAATCACTGGCGCGCGCGGTGTCGCCGCCAGTGAGCAAACGCTGATCCAGGTCCAGAAAACGTTACAAGAAGAAAAAATTACCGCTAAGTCTGTGGCACTGGAAGAGGGCGCAATTCTTGCTCGCTTCGACACCACCGACACGCAGCTCCGCGCACGTGAAGCGCTGATGGGCGTGCTGGGTGATAAATATGTCGTGGCGCTTAACCTTGCTCCTGCAACCCCACGCTGGCTGGCTGCGCTGAACGCAGAGCCAATGAAACTGGGTCTTGACCTGCGTGGCGGCGTTCACTTCCTGATGGAAGTGGATATGGATACCGCGCTCGGCAAGCTACAGGAACAGAACATCGACAGCCTGCGCAGCGATCTGCGCGATAAGGGCATTCCGTACACCACCGTACGTAAAGAAGATAACTACGGCCTGAGCATCACGTTCCGCGACAGCGCGGCACGCGATCAGGCTGTGACCTATCTGTCTCAGCGTCACCGCGATCTGGTGATCACCTCTCAGGGCAGCAATCAGCTGCGTGCGGTAATGACCGACGCGCGTCTGAGTGAAGCACGTAAATACGCCGTTCAGCAGAACATTAACATTCTGCGTAACCGTGTAAACCAGCTGGGCGTGGCTGAGCCACTGGTACAGCGTCAGGGTGCTGACCGTATCGTGGTCGAACTGCCGGGTATCCAGGATACCGCCCGTGCGAAAGAGATTCTGGGCGCGACGGCGACCCTGGAGTTCCGTCTGGTTAACTCCAACGTTGACCAGGCTGCTGCGGCTTCAGGCCGTGTGCCGGGCGATTCCGAAGTGAAGCAGACCCGCGAAGGCCAGCCGGTTGTGCTGTACAAACGCGTGATCCTGACCGGTGACCATATCACCGACTCCACTTCAAGCCAGGATGAGTACAACCAGCCGCAGGTTAACATCTCGCTGGATAGCGCAGGTGGCAACATCATGTCTAACTTCACCAAGGACAACATCGGCAAGCCGATGGCGACCCTGTTCGTGGAGTACAAAGACAGCGGTAAGAAAGACGCCAATGGCCGTGCCGTGCTGGTGAAAGAGGAAGAGGTGATTAACATCGCCAACATCCAGTCTCGTCTGGGTAACAGCTTCCGTATTACCGGTATCAGCAACCCGAACGAAGCGCGTCAGCTCTCTCTGCTGCTGCGTGCCGGTGCGCTGATTGCGCCAATTCAGATTGTTGAAGAACGTACCATCGGTCCAACCCTGGGTATGCAGAACATCAAACAGGGTCTGGAAGCGTGTCTGGCCGGTCTGGCGGTGTCCATCATCTTCATGATCTTCTTCTATAAGAAGTTCGGCCTGATTGCGACCTCCGCGCTGATTGCCAACCTGGTGCTGATCATCGGTATCATGTCCCTGCTGCCGGGGGCGACGCTAACCATGCCAGGTATCGCGGGTATCGTTCTAACCCTTGCGGTGGCGGTCGACGCCAACGTACTGATAAACGAACGTATCAAAGAAGAGCTGAGCAACGGTCGTTCTGTACAGCAGGCGATTGAAGAAGGCTACAAAGGGGCGTTCAGCTCCATCTTCGATGCGAACGTAACAACACTGATTAAGGTTCTTATCCTGTATGCAGTGGGTACTGGCGCGATCAAAGGCTTTGCGATTACTACCGGTATCGGTGTCGCAACGTCGATGTTTACCGCTATTGTCGGCACCCGTGCCATCGTGAACCTGCTGTACGGCGGCAAGCGCGTCAAAAAGCTGTCTATCTGAGGAGTGCGTTGTGGCACAGGAATATACTGTTGAACAATTGAACCACGGTCGTAAAGTCTGGGACTTTATGCGCTGGGACTACTGGGCCTTCGGCATTTCAGGTTTTCTGCTGATCTTGTCCATCGTCATTATGGGCGTGAAAGGCTTTAACTGGGGCCTGGATTTCACCGGTGGTACGGTGATCGAAATTACCCTGGAAAAACCGGTCGATATGGACCAGATGCGTGAGTCTCTGCAAAAAGCGGGCTTTGAAGAGCCGCTGCTACAGAACTTCGGCAGCAGCCGCGACATCATGGTGCGTATGCCGCCGGTACACGATGCCAACGGCAGCCAGGAGTTGGGCAGCAAGGTCGTTCAGGTTATTAACGAAACAACCAGCCAGGATGCAACGGTTAAGCGTATTGAGTTTGTCGGCCCGAGCGTTGGTGCTGACCTGGCGCAGACCGGTGCGATGGCGCTGCTTGTGGCGCTGATCTCGATCCTGATTTACGTCGGTTTCCGCTTTGAGTGGCGACTGGCGGCAGGCGTGGTTATCGCCCTGGCGCACGACGTGGTGATCACCATGGGCATACTGTCTCTCTTCCACATTGAGATTGACCTGACGATTGTGGCATCCCTGATGTCCGTTATCGGTTACTCACTGAACGACAGTATCGTGGTATCTGACCGTATTCGTGAAAACTTCCGTAAGATCCGTCGCGGCACGCCGTACGAAATCTTTAACGTGTCGTTGACCCAGACGCTGCACCGTACGTTGATCACCTCCGGCACCACCCTGATGGTGATCCTGATGCTGTTCCTGTTCGGTGGCCCGGTGCTGGAAGGCTTCTCGCTGACCATGCTGATCGGTGTGTCTATCGGTACGGCCTCGTCTATCTACGTCGCGTCCGCGCTGGCGCTGAAGCTGGGCATGAAGCGCGAGCATCTGATCCAGCAGAAAGTCGAGAAAGAAGGGGCGGATCAGCCGTCCATTCTGCCGTAAGCGTCTTATGCGGTATCGAAATCCCGGCCTGCTGGCCGGGATTTTTTTGTCTGCATCTCACAAACACTCCTGACAGTATGCTGTCAGGAGCCCTGTCGTAGACTCCTTCTGAACCCTAACAACAGGCAGGAGGACGTATGAAAAGTGTCATTAACTGGTTTGAAATTCCGGTCGCCGATATGGATCGCGCCACCAAATTTTATGAGTCGGTGATGCAGGTCGCGCTGCGGCGCGAGAAGATGGACGTGGCTGAGCTGGCGGTTTTCCCGCACGAGGATCCGGCCACCGGCGGCGCGCTGGCGAAATTTGACGGCGTTACACCCTCTTCGCAGGGCGCTATTATTTACCTGCATACTGACAATCTGGCGGCCACGCTCGATCGTATTGCTTCTGCGGGCGGTGAGTGCGTGTTTGGCCCGCTGGAACTGCCGCAAGGCATTGGCACTATAGCCCTGTTTACCGACAGCGAAGGTAATCGCGTCGGCCTCCATCAACCGGTATGAGAGTAAACCGATGACCCGACGCGCTGACCGTTTGTTCCAGATTGTGCAGATCCTGCGGGGCAGGCGTCTGACAACGGCAGCGCATCTGGCGGAAAGGCTTGGCGTGTCCGAGCGCACGGTGTACCGCGATATCCGCGACCTGTCGCTTTCCGGCGTGCCGGTGGAAGGCGAGGCGGGAAGCGGATATCGGCTAATGTCGGGTTTTGATTTACCCCCGTTGATGCTGACCAACAAGGAGTCCGAGGCGCTGATGGTGGCGATCCGTCTGCTCAAAACCTGGGGCGGGGAATCGCTGTCGCGCGAGCTGGAGTCGGCCCAGGAAAAAGTGCTGGCGATCCTGCCAGAAGAGAGCCGCCGCAAAGCTGAACAGACGCGAATTTACGCGCCGGATATTGCCCTTCAGCCACACTCCCGTAGTGGTTTCGACGTGATCCACCAGGCAATTTCTGCCCTGCGTGTGCTGGCGCTGCACTATCGCGATGAAGCCGGGCAGTTAACCTGGCGTGAGGTTCAGCCGCTGGGGCTGTTCTTCTGGGGTGAGCACTGGCTGCTGGCCGCGTGGTGTGAACGGCGCGATGACTATCGCTGCTTCCGTCTCGACCGGTGTTTGCATATTACGCTGACGGAAAGACGCTTTAGCGAAAGCGCGGACAGGTCGCTGGCGGATTTTTTGCGCAAGGTGAAGCAGTAAAAAGCCGGGTGGCGAGGTAAAAGCAAAACGGCAACGATGTTGCCGTTTTTTGTGTTTGCGCCCTCTCCCGTGGGAGAGGGAAGGGGTGAGGGCACCAGCCCGCACAATCCCGCACTGATTAGAAGTTGTAACCCACGACCAGGTAACCGCCCCAACCGGTAGAACGAACGCTGAAGTCGCCGTTGCCGAAGTTCAGGCTGGCGTCGTCGTTCCACTGACCACCGTTGTGCCAGTAACGCGCAACAACAGAGTAGTGCCAGTGATCGTAGTTCAGCGCCAGGATGTGGCTGGACGCGATGGAGTCGTTAGTGCGCGCTTTTCTGCCGTTCAGGTCGCGGAAATCGTTATCGCCCAGGTCTGAACCCCAGTCAAAGTTGGTGAAGCCGATATAGCTCAGGTTGCCGCCCCACAGTTGGGTAATTGGCACAAAGTATTTCACTTTGAAACGGTAGCCATCCCACTCGTTCTCGTTCGCAGCGCCGTAGTTCTGCCACTGGTATTTTGCGTAGACGTTCATGGACAGGCTCATCGGCAGGCCAGTCTCAATGTCTGTACCCAGACCCATATACCAGGTGCTCTGGCGACCGGACTTGTTGCGGCCCATGTCGTAGATGTAGTTGTTTGCGAAATACCACTCTTTGAACGGACCAAACGCCAGACTGGTACCAGTCAGTTTATCAATGGAGAAGCGTGGTTCGATCTCCATGAACAGTGGGGAACCGTGGTTCCAGATACCTTTCGCGTCGGTGTTACCGCCGAAGAATACCGGTGCGTCCATGTAGCCATAGAAATCAAACCAGTCTTTTTTTGCGAATGCTTCGTACTCGAGGTAAGTATCGTTACGGATCTGCGGTCCGAAACGGGTATGGTAGCTGCCTACCACGTTAACGCTCTGGTGCCACCAGTCGGAGAGGTATTGTGGTTTGTCGTTTTCCGCTGCGTTAACAGTGAAAGAGGAGGACAGAGCCAGAACTGCACCGGCTGCGAGTAATGTTTTTTTCATAATCATGCCACTGATTGAAATTCCCTTCCGGGAGTGAAAAATGCGCGAATTGCGTTTCTAAATATTTCGTGTTTCTGCGGAGCCTATTATAGGAATCCTTGCTCACAAAAATATGTGTTGTTTCACATATCTCTCACATACGTAATCGATTGCGTTCACGTTTGCGTACTTTAGACGGGCGCGATTGTAGCGGCAATCATTTATGTTGCCAATCCATACGAAATGTAAATGTTAGCGGAGTGACATTTCACTCCGCTAAAAGGGCGGGTTATTGCGCGGCGGGTTGAATGTCGTGAATACGGATAAAGCCCAGCTGTTCTGGCGTCAGTCCGCTCAGCTGGAGCGGGATGTCAACATCGCTCGGCGCCAGCGTGCTGGCGGGGGCGGTGAAGAGCTGATTCTTCACGTTCACTTCCTGATAGCTCTCCGTGGTGCCCTGAATCTGGCCCCACTCTACGGTGCCGCTGAACGCGGGCAGCGGATCGTTGGACTCACCCTGAATGCGTAATGTTGCGCGAGTACCATCGGCATTCGCTGCAACATTCACCAGAGACATCTTTAGCGTGCCAATCTGGCTGTTCAGACGCGCGGGCGTGTTTGCACCTGGCAATAAATAAACGCCATTGCTGGATTTGGCATTCAGCGCGTTCTGCTGGGTGATCTTCACGGTTTCTTTATTAAGTTTGTCCATCGCCACGTTAAGCGTATTCACGCTTTGTTTCATCTCGCGGACTTCGCTTTGCTGTGCGCAGGCGCTAAGCGTGAACAGGCTCCCCACCAGCACTATTTTCAGGTAACGTCTTGTCATTGCGTTTAATTCCTTGAAATCACAGATTGCTGCAATGGTAGACAGGATAGTGCCGTCAGGCATAGATCCTTTGTCTCAAAAAGCTCTTCCTTTGTTGTCGGGCCAGTTCAGGGTAAAATAGAAATCAGTTAACCAGATAACAGGGACATCGTATGCATTGCCCATTTTGCTCCGCTGTGGATACCAAAGTCATCGACTCACGTCTTGTAGGCGAAGGGTCTTCCGTGCGTCGTCGTCGGCAGTGTCTGGTGTGCAACGAGCGTTTTACCACCTTCGAGGTGGCAGAGCTGGTAATGCCGCGCGTGGTAAAAAGTAACGATGTGCGCGAACCGTTCAATGAAGAAAAACTGCGTAGCGGGATGCTCAAGGCGCTGGAAAAACGGCCCGTCAGCTCCGATGACGTCGAAATGGCGTTAAACCACATTAAATCTTATCTGCGGGGGTTAGGTGAGCGCGAAGTGCCGAGCAAAATGATCGGCAATCTGGTGATGGAACAGCTGAAAAAGCTCGATAAAGTCGCCTATATCCGCTTTGCCTCCGTTTACCGCAGCTTCGAAGACATCAAAGAGTTTGGCGAAGAGATCGCCCGCTTACAGGATTAAGACCATGCACGACGAGATGTACATGGCGCGAGCCATGAAGCTGGCGCAGCGCGGTCGGTTTACCACTCACCCTAACCCCAATGTCGGGTGCGTCATTGTTAAAGATGGTGAGATCGTGGGGGAAGGTTTTCACTATCGCGCAGGCGAGCCGCATGCTGAAGTGCATGCCTTGCGCATGGCGGGGGAGAAAGCGCGTGGCGCGACGGCCTATGTGACGCTGGAGCCATGCAGCCACCATGGGCGTACGCCGCCGTGCTGTGAAGCGCTGATTGCGGCGGGCGTCTCGCGCGTTGTCGCCGCCATGCAGGATCCTAACCCGCAGGTAGCGGGCCGCGGACTGTATCGTCTGCAACAGGAAGGAATCGACGTCAGCCACGGCCTGATGATGCAGGATGCGGAAGCCCTGAATAAAGGCTTCCTGAAGCGTATGCGCACCGGCTTCCCGTTTATCCAGCTTAAGCTTGGCGCGTCACTGGATGGCCGCACGGCGATGGCGAACGGCGAGAGCCAGTGGATCACCTCGCCACAGGCAAGGCGCGATGTGCAACGTCTGCGCGCGCAAAGCCATGCTATTCTCACCAGCAGTGAAACGGTACTGGCTGACGATCCGGCCATGACCGTACGCTGGGAAGAGCTGAATGCAGATACGCAGGCGCTCTATCCGCAGGAGAACCTGCGTCAGCCGCTGCGCATTATTATTGATAGCCAGAACCGCGTGACGCCGGAGCACCGCATCGTGCAGCAGCCGGGTGAAACCTGGATTGCACGTACCAAAGAAGATACGCGCGAATGGCCGCAAGGCGTGCGCAGCATTACGGTGCCGGAACATAACGGGCATCTGGATCTGGTGGTGCTGATGATGTTGCTCGGCAAACAGCAGGTCAACAGTATCTGGGTTGAAGCCGGTCCGACGCTCGCCGGCGCACTGCTTCAGGCGGGGCTGGTGGATGAGCTTCTCGTCTACGTTGCGCCTAAACTGTTAGGTAACGACGCGCGCGGCCTGTTTGTGCTGCCCGGCCTTGAAAAACTGGCCGATGCGCCGCAACTCTCATTCAGTGAGATTCGTCCGGTAGGCCCGGATGTCTGCCTCCATTTAACGACAGCGTAATTGCTCCTGAAATAGGGAAGCAGTACGCAAAGTATTATGATAAAATCCGCCCCCCTGCGGGGCCAAATGAACCCGTAAAGGAAGAGTATGAACATTATTGAAGCTGCTGTAGCTACCCCGGACGCTCGCGTCGCCATCACCATTGCGCGTTTCAACAACTTCATCAATGATAGCCTGCTGGAAGGTGCGGTTGACGCCCTGAAACGTATCGGCCAGGTTAAAGATGACAACATTACCGTCGTTTGGGTACCAGGTGCTTACGAACTGCCACTGGCAGCGGGCGCGCTGGCGAAAACCGGTAAATACGACGCGGTGATTGCGCTGGGTACTGTTATTCGTGGCGGCACTGCGCACTTCGAATACGTTGCGGGCGGTGCAAGCAATGGTCTGGCGCACGTTGCGCAGGATGCTGAAATTCCTGTCGCGTTCGGCGTGCTGACCACCGAAAGTATTGAACAAGCCATCGAACGTGCTGGCACCAAAGCCGGTAACAAAGGTGCAGAAGCTGCACTGACCGCGCTTGAAATGATCAATGTATTGAAAGCCATCAAGGCCTGATTTTTTTGTAAGGGGAATTCCGTGAAACCTGCTGCTCGTCGCCGCGCCCGTGAATGTGCCGTCCAGGCACTTTACTCCTGGCAGTTGTCCCAGAACGACATCGCTGATGTTGAATACCAGTTCCTGTCAGAACAGGACGTGAAAGACGTTGACGTTCTGTACTTCCGTGAACTGCTGTCGGGAGTGGCGACTAATAGCGCGTATCTCGATGGTCTGATGAAGCCATACCTGTCCCGTCTGCTCGAAGAGCTGGGCCAGGTCGAAAAAGCAGTGTTGCGTATCGCGCTGTTTGAGCTGTCTAAACGTGATGATGTGCCGTACAAAGTGGCCATCAACGAAGCGATCGAACTGGCGAAAACCTTCGGCGCTGAAGACAGCCACAAGTTTGTTAACGGCGTGCTGGATAAAGCCGCACCTGCGATCCGTCCCCACAAAAAGTGATCCGCAAACCGGAGTTCTGCATTGCCTGACGGGCAGTGCGGCTCCGGTTTTTTCTTTTATTTGCTGAGGCATAACGTATGGCATGCGGCGAATTCTCCCTGATTGCCCGTT
Organism: Enterobacter cloacae complex sp. IR5450; assembly: GCF_049238665.1. Taxonomy (NCBI): domain Bacteria; kingdom Pseudomonadati; phylum Pseudomonadota; class Gammaproteobacteria; order Enterobacterales; family Enterobacteriaceae; genus Enterobacter; species Enterobacter cloacae complex sp. IR5450. The sequence goes on along the minus strand of NZ_JBMKIC010000007.1, from coordinate 101,209 downwards.
ATTTCGACCGTGTCAGAACCTCTCGTCTTGATGTTGAAACCGGCATTGGCGATGACTGCGCACTTCTCAATATTCCCGAAAAACAGACGCTGGCAATCAGCACCGACACCTTAGTGTGTGGGCGACATTTCCTGCCCGACATCGATCCTGCCGATCTGGCGTATAAAGCGCTGGCGGTGAACGTCAGCGATCTGGCGGCAATGGGCGCCGACCCGGCCTGGCTGACGCTGGCTCTGACCTTGCCAGAGGTGGATGAAGCCTGGCTTGAAGCCTTCAGCGATGCCCTGTTTGAGCAGCTGAATTATTACGATATGCAGCTGATTGGCGGTGATACCACTGCCGGTCCGCTGTCGATGACCCTGGCAATCCACGGCTATGTGCCTGCCGGGCGCGCGCTGAAACGTTCGGGTGCAAAACCGGGCGACTGGATCTACGTGACCGGTACGCCGGGGGATAGCGCGGCAGGGCTGGCAATCCTTCAGAACCGTTTAACGGTTGAAGATGCTGACGATGCGGCGTACCTGGTGAAGCGCCATCTGCGGCCCACGCCGCGTATTTTGCACGGTCAGGCGCTGCGCGAGCGGGCCAGTTCGGCTATCGATTTGTCTGACGGGCTGATCTCCGATCTCGGCCATATCCTGAAAGCCAGCGGCGTGGGCGCGCGGATCGATCTGGATCTGTTCCCTCTGTCAGAGCCGTTGCGTCGCCATGCCGAGCCTGAGCAGGCGCTGCGATGGGCGTTATCCGGTGGAGAAGATTATGAGCTGTGCTTCACGGTGCCCGAGCTGAATCGCGGGACGCTGGATGTGGCGTTAGCGCATCTGGGGGCGAAATTTACCTGCATCGGGCAGGTGATGCCGGAAAGTGAAGGGCTGCTGTTTGTCCGCGACGGCGCCCCGGTTACGCTTGACTGGAAAGGGTACGATCACTTCGCGTAATTTTGTGCGCTCTGTATTGCCGGGTGGCGCTGCGCTTACCCGGCCTACGGATTTTGTTCCCTGAATTGTTTATTTAAACCCTACCACCGGATGTTGCTGATACGGCGTCTCCAGCTCGGCAATCTGCTCCGGCGTCAACGATAAGTCCACCGCACTCAACAACTCATCCAGCTGTTCTTCCCGCGATGTGCCCACGATCGGCGCGGCGACACCGCGCTTGCTCAGCAGCCACGCCAGTGCCACCTGCGCGCGCGTTGCACCGATATCGTCGGCGATCCCGGCTAAGCGTTCGGCAATTAACGCATCGCTGGCTTCTGTATCGTCATACAGGTTTTTACCCACTTCGTCCGATACCAGCCGGGCGGTGGTTTCGCCCCACGGACGGGTTAACCTTCCGCGCGCCAGCGGGCTCCACGGGATCACCGCCACGCCTTCCTGGTAGCAGAGCGGCAGCATCTCGCGCTCTTCTTCCCGGTAAATCAGGTTGTAGTGATCCTGCATGGTGACAAAGCGCGCCCAGCCGTGCTGCGCCTGGAGATCGAGCGCCTGGGCAAACTGTGAGGCATGCATGGACGATGCGCCGATGTAGCGCGCTTTACCGGCTTTCACGACGTCGTTCAACGCTTCAAGCGTCTCTTCGATCGGGGTGTTGTAATCCCAGCGGTGGATTTGCAGCAGGTCGACGTAATCCATGTTCAGGCGTCTGAGGCTGTCATCAATAGAACGCAGGATCTGCGCGCGAGAAAGGCCTTCCGCCAGGTCGCCTGACGGGTAGTACACCTTAGTGGCAACCACAACGTCATCACGACGGGCAAAATCTCGCAGGGCGCGGCCAACAATATCTTCGCTGCTGCCGTCGGAGTAGCTGTTGGCGGTATCGAAGAAGTTGATGCCGCCGTCAATGGCGCGCTTGATGATGGGGCGGCTGCTCTCTTCCGGCAGCGTCCAGGCATGATTTCCCCGGTCAGGCTCGCCAAACGTCATGCATCCCAGGCAAAGCCGGGACACCTTAAGGTCCGTTTTTCCTAATGTCGTGTATTGCATGGTTCCGCTCCTGCTGTTTAAACAATACGTTTAAGCATAGCAGGAGCAGAAAAGGGGAGGGATCAGGCCAGCCAGGTGCGGATTTTGGCTTCGATACCGGCGGCATCCAGACCAATGTCGGCGCGCGCCTCATCCTGGGTGCCTTGCGGGATGAAGTGGTCCGGCAGGCCGAGATTAAGCACCGGAACGGCCTTACGGTTCGCCATCAGCACTTCGTTCACGCCGCTACCCGCGCCACCCATGATGGCGTTCTCTTCCAGCGTGACCAGCACGTCATGGCTTTCCGCCATGCTCAGAATCAGAGATTCATCGAGCGGCTTCACGAAGCGCATATCGACCAGCGTCGCATTCAGGTTTTCAGCGACTTTTGCCGCTTCCGGCATCAGCGTACCAAAGTTCAGGATCGCCACTTTTTCACCGCGACGTTTCACCAGACCTTTACCGATGTCCAGTTTTTCCAGCGGCTGTAATTCAACGCCAAGGGCATTACCGCGTGGATAGCGTACCGCGCAGGGACCGTCCTGATAGTGGTAACCGGTATACAGCATCTGACGACACTCGTTTTCGTCGCTTGGCGTCATGATCACCATGTCCGGGATACAGCGCAGGAAGGAGAGATCAAACGCGCCCTGGTGCGTCTGGCCGTCAGCCCCCACAATGCCCGCGCGATCGATAGCAAACAGCACCGGCAGCTTCTGAATGGCAACGTCATGGATAACCTGATCGTAGGCGCGTTGCAGGAAGGTAGAGTAGATCGCTACCACCGGCTTGTAGCCGCCAATCGCCAGGCCCGCAGCAAAGGTTACCGCGTGTTGCTCGGCAATGGCGACGTCGAAATACTGGTCCGGGTATTTTTTGGAAAACTCCACCATGCCGGAGCCTTCACGCATGGCAGGCGTCACCGCCATCAGCATGTTGTCTTTCGCCGCCGTTTCGCACAGCCAGTCGCCAAATATTTTTGAGTAGCTTGGCATCCCGCCGCTGCTTTTCGGCAGGCAGCCGCTGGTATGGTCGAACTTAGGCACCGCGTGGAAGGTGATCGGATCTTTCTCCGCCGGTTCGTAACCACGCCCTTTTTTGGTCATGATATGCAGGAACTGAGGGCCTTTCAGGTCGCGCATGTTTTTAAGCGTCGTCACCAGGCCCAGCACATCGTGGCCGTCCACCGGGCCGATATAATTAAAGCCCAGCTCTTCGAACAGCGTACCCGGTACGACCATGCCTTTGATGTGTTCTTCGGTACGCTTAAGCAGCTCTTTGATCGGCGGTACGCCGGAGAAGACTTTTTTACCGCCTTCACGCAGTGAGGAGTAAAGCTTGCCGGACAGCAGCTGCGCCAGATGGTTATTCAGCGCGCCGACGTTCTCGGAGATCGACATTTCGTTATCGTTGAGGATCACCAGCATGTCCGGTTTGATATCGCCCGCGTGGTTCATGGCCTCAAAGGCCATCCCGGCGGTGATCGCCCCGTCGCCAATCACGCAGACAGTGCGACGTTGTTTATTCTCTTTTTCGGCGGCAACGGCAATACCAATGCCCGCAGAAATGGAGGTGGAAGAGTGGCCGACGCTTAACACGTCATATTCACTCTCGCCGCGCCACGGGAACGGGTGCAGGCCCCCTTTCTGGCGAATGGTGCCAATTTTATCGCGACGTCCGGTCAGAATTTTGTGCGGATAGGCCTGGTGGCCGACATCCCAGATCAGCTGATCGAACGGCGTGTTATAGACGTAATGCAACGCCACGGTCAGCTCAACCGTGCCAAGTCCGGAGGCGAAGTGGCCGCTGGAGCGGCTAACGCTGTCGAGCAGGTAGCGACGCAGCTCGTCACACAGCTTCGGCAGACTCTCTTTCGGCAACAGACGTAACTCCTGAGTGGAGTCAACTAACGCCAGTGTCGGGTATTTGGCAATATCAAAACTCATCAAAGGCTCATCGAGATTTATAGTTTATTTATCACGCTGGATTATGTAGTCCGCTAGCGCTTCCAGTGCCGAGGTATCCAGCGATTGCGCGGCCAGCTCATTCAGCGACTGGCGGGCATCGTCTATTAGATCCCGGGCTTTACGTTGGGCATGCTCAAGGCCCAACAGGGCGGGATAGGTACTTTTGCCAAGCTGCTGATCCGCACCCTGACGTTTTCCCAATGTTGCAGTATCGCCCACCACATCCAGAATGTCATCCTGAACCTGGAATGCCAGACCGATACTTTCTGCGTATCTGTCCAGAATCGGCAGGGCTTTACGCCCGCGTTCACCCGCGCTCAGCGCGCCCAGGCGAACGGCTGCACGAATCAGTGCGCCCGTTTTGTGACGGTGGATGCGCTCCAGCTGTTCCAGAGTAACCTGACGACCTTCAGCCTCTAAATCCAGCGCCTGGCCGCCGCACATCCCGGCGACGCCGCTGGCCATTGCCAGTTCGGACACCATTGCCAGACGATCGCGATCGCTCACTTCAACCATCGGCGCATCGCTCAGAATGGAGAAGGCCAGAGTTTGCAGCGCATCACCCGCCAGAATGGCATTCGCTTCGCCAAATTTGATATGGCAGGTTGGCTGACCGCGACGCAGATCGTCATCGTCCATGGCTGGCAAATCATCGTGGATCAGCGAATAGGCGTGGATACACTCCACGGCGGCTGCCGGGGCGTCCAGCGTGTTATCGCTGATACCGAACATGTTGCCCGTGGCATATACCAGGAACGGACGCAGGCGTTTACCCCCCAAGAGTGCGCCATAGTGCATGGCTTCAACCAGTGGAGTGTTCTGAAAAGGCTGCGGCTCAATGAAACGGCGCAGCGCGTCGTTGGCGCGGATGACGCGCGCCTGAAGCGCGTTGGAGAAATCCATTTACTCGGCGTCCGGTGTGAATGGCGTGGTTTTAGCGTCTTCGCTGTCGGAAAGCAGGATCTGCACACGCTGCTCGGCCTGCTGAAGCTTTACCTGCCCCTGGCGCGCAAGCTGCACACCGCGTTCAAATTCGTTGAGGGCATCTTCCAGCGGTAAATCGCCGCTCTCGAGGCGGGTAACAATCTGCTCAAGCTCACTCAGCGCAGTTTCAAAACTGGCCGGTGCGTCGTTCTTCTTCGGCATAGTGAATTAACTCTTATATTCTTCGCCCCAACATGGTAACGGACTCGGGGCAATTATCAAATAACGCGAGTGGCGCGATGGTGGTATACTTGCGCGCCTGGATGCAGCCACGGGTGTGGGCTGCTGTATCATTTTCCACTACAAGCCTTTATAAGCTTGCCTAAGAAACATTGCCGCCATGAAGTTTATCATTAAATTGTTCCCCGAAATCACCATCAAAAGCCAATCTGTGCGTTTGCGCTTTATTAAAATTCTCACCGGGAACATTCGTAACGTATTAAAACACTACGACGAAACGCTCGCTGTGGTGCGTCACTGGGACCACGTTGAAGTCCGCGCGAAAGACGAAAGCAAACGTCTTGATATTCGCGACGCGCTGACCCGTATCCCGGGTATTCACCATATTCTGGAAGTGGAAGACGTTCCGTTCAGCGATATGCACGATATCTTCGAAAAGGCGCTGGTACAGTACCGCGACCAGATCGAAGGGAAAACGTTCTGCGTGCGCGTGAAGCGTCGTGGTAAACACGAGTTCAGCTCGATTGAAGTCGAGCGCTACGTTGGCGGCGGTCTGAACCAGCACGTTGAAACGGCGCGCGTGCGCCTGACTAATCCGGACGTTACCGTTAATCTTGAGATCGAGAACGATCGTCTGCTGCTGGTTAAGGGTCGTTATGAAGGTATTGGTGGTTTCCCGATCGGCACGCAGGAAGATGTGCTGTCGCTGATCTCGGGCGGCTTCGACTCCGGCGTCTCCAGCTACATGCTGATGCGTCGCGGCTGCCGCGTGCACTACTGCTTCTTCAACCTGGGCGGGGCGGCGCATGAAATCGGCGTACGTCAGGTGGCGCATTACCTGTGGAACCGCTTCGGCAGCTCTCACCGCGTGCGTTTTGTGGCGATCAACTTTGAGCCGGTGGTCGGCGAAATCCTCGAAAAAGTGGACGACGGCCAGATGGGCGTGGTCCTGAAACGTATGATGGTGCGCGCGGCGTCCAAAGTGGCTGAGCGCTACGGCGTGCAGGCGCTGGTCACCGGTGAAGCGCTGGGGCAGGTCTCCAGCCAGACGCTGACCAACCTGCGTCTTATCGACAACGTGTCTGATACGCTGATCCTGCGCCCGCTGATCTCTCACGATAAAGAGCACATCATCGATCTGGCGCGTAAAATCGGTACTGAAGATTTTGCCCGTACCATGCCGGAATATTGCGGTGTGATCTCAAAAAGTCCAACCATTAAAGCGGTGAAGGCGAAGATCGAAGCGGAAGAAGAGAACTTCGATTTCAGCATCCTGGAAAAAGTGGTGGCGGAAGCGTCCAACATCGATATCCGTGAGATCGCCCAGCAGACCGAGCAGGAAGTGGTTGAGGTGGAGACGGTCAGCGGCTTTGGTGCTAACGATACGATTCTGGATATCCGTTCTGTTGATGAGCAGGATGACAAGCCGTTGCAGGTGGAAGGCGTGGAGGTGGTTTCGCTGCCGTTCTACAAGCTGAGCACCCAGTTTGGCGATCTCGACCAGAGCAAAACGTATCTGCTGTGGTGTGAGCGTGGGGTCATGAGCCGTTTGCAGGCGCTGTATCTGCGTGAGCAGGGCTTCGCGAACGTGAAGGTGTATCGCCCGTAGTTTATTGTCGAGGAGTGCGGCCTGATGCCCTCACCCCGTCCTTCTCCCGCAGGGAGAGGCCGCAAACATTAAAAACGGCAACCTCGGGTTGCCGTTTTGCTTTTACCTGGCGCCACCCGGCTTTTTTATTCGTAGTAGTTATAAATCCCCGCCGCCATCACCAGTGATGACGCGACTTCGTACGCTTTTTCGCGCCCAACCAGCAGGTCAATAATCTTCAGGCCAAAATCAATGGCGGTGCCCGGCCCCTGGCTGGTGAGCAGGTTAACGCGCGGATCCCAGACCACGCGTTTATCCACCCACTGGTCTTCCGGAATTGTATCCTTCAGACCAGGGAAGCCGGTCATATTGCCGATGGGGAAAATGTCGTGCGGAACCAGCACCGTACCTGCGGCTGCACAGATTGCCGCGATGATACGCCCGGAAAGATGAAACTGACGAACGGTTTCAACCAGCAGCGGGCTGTCGCGGAAACACTCAGCCCCCTTCAGACCACCCGGCAGAACGATAATGTCGTAATCACCGTCCGCCACCTGTACAAGCGGTGCATCCGCCAGAATCTTCACCCCACGCGAGCAGGTAATCGCCAGGCTTCCGTCGCTGGCGACGCTGGCGGTAGTAACCTTAATACCACCACGTACCAGCAAATCAATGGTGGTGACCGCTTCTGTCTCTTCGCTACCAGGGGCGAGGCATACTAGTGCCGATGCGCTCATACTCACTCTCCTTTCGTTTTACTAACTCAAACAGACGGCTGTTTTCCGCAACGGTAATGCCGTGTGCCCGGGCGCGTTTTAACAGATAACCGGTAATGTAATCAATTTCGGTATGCCGCATAGCCCGGATATCCTGCAACATTGAGGAGATATTTTCTGCCGTACTCTCAATGACCTGGTCGACATAATAACGTAAATCGGACTCTGAGGTGTGGTAGCCTTCGCGTTCAATGACGGCGGCAACTTCCCGGCAAATCAGCGCTACCCGATCAGGATGCTGGCGCAGTTCACCGTTAGGGCAATCCAGCAGGGCGGTCAGCGGATTAATCGCGCAGTTCACCGCCAGTTTGCGCCACAGTTCCGCGCGAATGTTATTGTGCCAGGCGACGTCAGGCAGCGTGCTTTGCAGGGTATCCGCAAGATAGCTGTAATCGCCGGGCTGTTCACGCGCGGGACCGATATGAGTGATGCCACTGGCAACATGGATAATGACGTTACCGTCGCGACGCGCCGCGTGGGTGGTTGTCCCCATCAGCAGCGGTTGCCGGACAGATTTTAGCTCTTCAATGGTACCCATACCGTTGTGAATCAGCAGGATTGGCGTGCTTTCAGGTAACTGGGCGGCCAGGCTTTTCACCGCATCGGAGACCTGCCAGGCCTTCAGCGTGACCAGCAGCAAATCGCTGGTGGCAAGAAATTCCGGATCGTTTGCCGTCAAAGACTCATTAAAAATTGAACCGTCTGTACCCATCACGTTCACACTGCAATAGGGCTGGGGAATTCGCAGCCAGCCCTGAACGTCGTGTCCCTGTTTGCATAGCGCTGTAAGCCAGAGTTGGCCAAGGGCTCCGCATCCAAGCACTGTTACTTTCATCGTTCCTCCTCACCTGCAACGGCGCCAGGTGCTATGACGCTAAGTATAGCGCCATCAGCTAAGCTTCTCGTTATGCCTCGTTGCGGGTATTATGCAACGCAACAAAAATGAAGGGAGAAGAAAAGATGCCATCTTTCGATATTGTTTCTGAAGTTGATTTGCAGGAAGCGCGTAACGGCGTAGAAAATGCTGTCCGTGAGGTTGAGTCACGTTTCGATTTTCGTGGCGTTGAGGCGACCATTGAACTGAACGACGCGAACAAGACGATCAAAGTCCTGAGCGAGTCTGATTTCCAGGTCAACCAGTTGCTGGATATCCTGCGCGCCAAGCTGCTCAAGCGCGGCATTGAAGGGACCTCACTCGATGTGCCGGAAGATTTTGTTCACAGCGGCAAAACCTGGTTTGTGGAAGCGAAGCTGAAGCAGGGGATTGAAAGCGCCGTGCAGAAGAAAATCGTGAAGCTTATCAAAGACAGTAAGCTCAAAGTGCAGGCGCAGATCCAGGGGGAAGAGATCCGCGTGACCGGAAAATCCCGTGATGACCTGCAATCCGTGATGGCGCTGGTGCGTGGCGGCGATCTCGGTCAGCCATTCCAGTTTAAAAACTTCCGCGATTAAGACAATCATGCCCGGCTAAACCGGGCATTTTTTCAGGCCTTCAGCGCCTGCTCTACCTCAAAGCGGTTAGTCACTTTGCTGTCAATTTTGACATACGCACTGCGCTCTTCCGGGACAATCAGCACTTCGCTCACGCCCTCTGTCGCTTCCAGACGCTGTTGTAACGCGTCACCGATTGCCACGTCATCGGGAATTTCTACCCGCAGGCTACTCACGTAACGCGGCTCTTTCATGGTGCTGGCCACAAACAGCCAGAGCATCGCCAGCAGCGCACCGGCGAGGAAAACGGTCTGGGAGTCAAACAGACCATCCACCCAGCCGCCGAGTGACCCGCCGATCGCCACGCCGAGAAACTGGCTGGTGGAGTAAATGCCCATCGCGGTGCCTTTGTATCCTGCCGGAGACTCTTTGCTGATAAGCGACGGCAGCAGGGCTTCCATCAGATTAAAGGCCAGGAAGAACAGTTGTACGCCAGCGATCAGCTCCCAGAAATGCGGGCCGGCGCCCCACAGCACAATCTCGGCAATCAGCAGTAACGCTACGCAGCCCACGAAGACGCGTTTCATTTTGCGCTTCACTTCGGCGTAAATAATGAAGGGCACAACGGAGACAAACGAGATCAGCATTGTGACCAGATAAATTTTCCAGTGCTCTGCCGCCGGAAAACCTGCTGAGGCCAGTTGACCGGGCAGGGCGACAAAGGTGGACATCAGCAGAATGTGCAGGCACATAATGCCGAAGTTCAGCTTAAGCAGGCGCGGCTCGGCGATGACTTTGCTGAAGCAGCCTTTGACCATCCCAGATTCACGGTTGAGGACGTGGTTTTTACTGTCAGGTACAACCCACAGCGTGAGTGCGATCCCGATGGTCGCCAGCACCGCAATCATCCAGAACAGGGCGTGCAGGCCGAGTGAATGGGTGATAACGGGCCCCAGCACCATGGCAATGGCAAACGTGACGCCAAAGCTGACGCCGATAAACGCCATGGCTTTGGTGCGGTTTTGCTCGCGGGTTAAGTCTGACAGCAGCGCCATCACGGCGGCGGCAATCGCCCCGGAACCTTGCAGGGCGCGCCCAAGAATAATTCCCCAGATGGAGTGGGAGAGGGCGGCGATGATGCTGCCGAGCACAAACACCAGCAGCCCGCCGACAATCAGCGGTTTGCGACCCACTCGGTCGGAGAGCAAGCCAAAGGGGATCTGGAATATTGCCTGCGCCAGGCCGTAGATACCGATCGCCAGACCGATCAGCGCTTCGCTGGCACCCTGTAACGCCATGCCATATGTGGTCAGAACGGGCAGGACCATAAACATGCCAAGCATCCGCAGCGAGAAAACAGTCCCTAAACCCCAGGTCGCACGCAGTTCGCCTGGCGTCATTTTATAATCGTTCATTACCACCTCAGTTCAAAAGCAGGCCATAGTGTAGTGCGGGGAAGGGGCGGGGTAAATAATCGGTTATTTAACAAATATTACATACGTTACTAATAGATTTCATGAATAAAAAAGGGGTGCCGAAGCACCCCTTTATGTCCTTGCTATAGCTTACCAGACGTAAGTCAGCAGGTTTTGTGAATCAGGCACCATGAAGTCTACGGACATCATCACGGACAGGGAGGTGATGGCGACAATCGAGAACACAAACAGCTTGCGTGCCCAGACCTTGTCATCTTCCACTTTGTAACCGCGCAGGGCCATGCCGAGCCACCAGACGCTCACCGCAGCTGCTACCACCAGATATTTATATCCGGCGTAACCGCCCAGAGAGAGCATCAGCGTTGCCACGGCAAAAGCGATGATGTAGAGCGTGATGTGGTTCTTGGCAACCGAAATGCCTTTCACGACCGGCAGAACCGGAATGTTCGCCGCCTGATAATCCTTAAAGCGGAAAATCGCGATGGCGTAGGAGTGCGGCATCTGCCACAGGCTAAAGATAGCCAGCAGGATCAGCGCACCGCTGTCGAACTCGTTCGTGACGGCGCAATAGCCAATCACCGGCGGCGCAGCGCCGGAGAGAGAACCAATCAGCGTGCCGTAGACGGAGTGACGTTTCATATACAGGCTGTAGACGCCTACATACACCACGAACCCCATCACCCCCAGCCAGCAGGCCAGCGGGTTAGCACCAAACCACAGCAGCATAAAGCCAGCAATACCCAGCAAGGTGGCGTACACCAGCGAGACGGAAGGGGCAATCAGGCCTTTAACCAGCACCCGATTTTTGGTCCTTTCCATCTTCTTGTCGATATCCATGTCGATGTAGTTGTTAAATACACAACCGGACGCAACCACCAGTGACACACCGACCAGCGTGTAAATAAAGAGGGTGTAATCAATGCTGCCTTTAGAGGCCAGCAGGAACCCTCCGATTACGGAGATCAGGTTGCCAAAGATGATGCCTGGTTTCGTGACTTGCAGGTATTGCTTAAACATACTCGCCGCTCTTAGTGAACCATCATGTTGTAGTTAAGGTTCCACATAATCCAGATGGAACCGACTACCAGGATAGCGATGATAATCACGGTAAAGATAAAGGCCGTCATGTTCCAGCCTTCATCGGACTTGGTGTTCATGTGCAGGAAGCAAACCAGATGCACCAGAATCTGAATCACCGCGGTCACCAGGATTGCGCCCAGGATAACCGGCTTAGATGCAGAACCGTTCATCACCATCCAGAACGGGATCACCGTCAGAATGATCGACAGGATGAAACCTGTCATGTAGGTTTTTACGCTGCCGTGGGAAGCGCCATGATCGTTAGAATGACTCATTACATCGCCCCCATCAGATAGACAACAGAGAACACACAGATCCATACCACGTCCAGGAAGTGCCAGAACAGGCTCAGGCACATAATACGGGTACGGTTAGTACTGGTCAGGCCGCGACGGGAGATCTGGAACATCAGTACCGCCATCCAGATCAGACCCGAGGTCACGTGCAGACCGTGGGTGCCGACCAGCGCGAAGAACGCTGACAGGAAGCCGCTACGATCCGGGCCGAAACCTTCCATGATCAGGTGATGGAATTCATAGATTTCCATCCCGATAAAGCCAGCACCAAACAGCCAGGTCAACGCCAGCCAGGAGACAACCTGGCTCTTGTTGTTTTTGTACATGGCGATAGCCGCCATGCCGTAGGTGATGGAGCTGAATAACAGCAGTGCGGTTTCAACCAGTACGAACGGCAGCTCAAAGATGTCCTTACCGGTCGGGCCGCCCGCTGTGCCGTTCACCAGAACGGCATAGGTTGCGAACAGACAGCAGAACAGGATGCAGTCGCTCATCAGGTAGATCCAGAAACCGAAGACTTTCGTCGGTCCTGTATCATGGTGCGCATGTTCATGCGCGTGGGCAGTCGAGTGCGCCAGAGTATCAGTTGCCATTTTTCAGCCCCGCTTTAGAAATCTCGTCAAAATGCTGGTTTTCCAGCTTTTCAACTTCACGGACTGGTACGTAGTAGTCCACGTCCTCGTCAAAGCTCTTCACAATCCAGCTGATTACGATGCCAGCGAAGCCAACAATCGCCATCCACCAGATGTGCCAGATCATTGCGAAACCAAATACCGTTGCGAAGGCGGCAATGACGATGCCCGCACCGCTGTTTTTCGGCATATGGATCTCTTCGTAATGTTCAGGTTGCTTGTACGCTTCACCTTTTTCTTTCATTTCCCAGAATGCGTCACGCTCATGAATGTGCGGCACTACGGCAAAGTTATAGAACGGAGGTGGAGAAGAGGTAGACCACTCCAGCGTACGGCCACCCCACGGGTCACCGGTCAGGTCGCGGTTCAGGTTACGGTCACGGATAGACACGTAGTACTGAATCAGCTGGCACAGAATACCGCAGGCAATCAGCGCTGCGCCGCCCGCTGCAATCATCAGCATTGGGTGGAACTGCGGATCGATCTGCTGGCTCAGACGACGGGTCATACCCATGAAGCCCAGCACGTACAGCGGCATAAACGCCACGAAGAAGCCGATGATCCAGAACCAGAACGCGCGTTTACCCCATTTTTCGTTCAGGGTGAAACCGAAGGCTTTTGGCCACCAGTAGGTCACACCAGCGAAGCAGCCGAAGACAACACCACCGATGATAACGTTATGGAAGTGCGCAATCAGGAACAGACTGTTGTGCAGAACGAAGTCAGCACCAGGTACCGCCAGCAGTACCCCGGTCATCCCACCTACGGAGAAGGTCACGATGAAGCCGATGGTCCACAGCATGGCTGAGTGGAACACGATACGGCCCTGGTACATGGTGAACAGCCAGTTGAAGATCTTAACCCCGGTCGGGATCGCGATAATCATGGTGGTAATACCGAAGAAGGCGTTTACGTTGGCGCCCGCACCCATAGTGAAGAAGTGGTGCAGCCAGACGATGAACGACAGAACGGTAATACATACGGTTGCCCACACCAGAGAGGTGTAACCAAACAGACGTTTACGCGAGAAGGTTGCCGCGATTTCGGAGAACACACCGAACACCGGCAGAACCAGGATGTACACTTCCGGGTGACCCCAGGCCCAAATCAGGTTGATATACATCATCATGTTGCCACCCATATCATTCGTGAAGAAATGGGTACCCAGATAGCGATCCAGGGTCAGCAGCGCGATGGTGACAGTCAGAATTGGGAACGACGCGATAATCAGGACGTTGGCGCACAGAGATGCCCAGGTAAATACTGGCATCTTGAACATCGTCATACCTGGTGCACGCATCTTCAGGATGGTCACGAAGAAGTTAATACCGGTCAGAGTGGTACCGACACCGGAGAGCTGAAGCGCCCAAATCCAGTAGTCAACGCCCACGCCCGGACTGTACTCAATTCCCGACAGCGGCGGGTAGGCCAGCCAGCCGGTCTGAGCAAATTCGCCCACACCCAGTGACAGGTTAACCAGGATAACGCCGACAACCGTAAACCAGAAGCTCAGGTTGTTCAGGAACGGGAACGCAACGTCGCGCGCGCCGATTTGCAGCGGAACGACCACGTTCATCAGACCGATTACCAGCGGCATCGCCACGAAGAAGATCATGATAACGCCGTGGGCGGTAAAGATCTGATCGTAGTGGTGCGGTGGCAGGAAGCCGGCTTCGCCCGCAGACGCAAGCGCCTGCTGGCTACGCATCATGATTGCATCCGCAAAGCCACGAATTAACATGACGATACCGACGATGCAGTACATGATACCGAGTTTTTTGTGGTCAACCGAAGTCAGCCACTCATTCCACAGGTAGCTCCACTTACCGAAGTAAGTGATCAGGCCAACTAAGGCCGCGCCACCAATGATAATTGCAGCCACCGTAACCATAATAATCGGTTCATGGTAGGGCACTGCATCCAGTGTCAATTTTCCGAACATTTTCTTCCTCGGCCCCTTAGTGAGCGGTTTCCGCGTGGCTCATGTCCATGCCTTCCATACCCTGGTGCGTGTTGTGCTCGCCTTCAGGCTGGGTCATGTCCATGCTCATGCCGTGATCCATAAATTTGCCAATAACATCTTTGAACAGATTCGGTTTCACGTTAGAGAAGTACTCCACCTTGTTGTATTCGCTAGGTGCAGCCACTTTTTCGAACGCCGCCATGTCAGACATGGTGTTGGTAGACTGCTTCGCTTTTGCAACCCACTGGTCGAAAGTCGCGCGGTCTGGCGTAGCGATAGCTTTGAACTTCATACCCGAGAAGCCCGGGCCACTATAGCTGGAGGAGATACCGTCGTAGGTGCCTGCTTCATTCGCGATCAGGTGCAGGTTAGTCTGCATACCGGCCATCGCGTAAATCTGGCTGCCCAGACGTGGGATGAAGAAGGAGTTCATTACGGAGTTGGAGGTCACTTTGAACTGAACCGGAGTGTTCGCCGGGAAGGCGATTTCATTCACGGTAGCAATGCCCTGTTCTGGATAGATGAAGAACCATTTCCAGTCCATGGAGACCACTTCAATGGTAATCGGTTTTTCATCGTGAACCAGCGGTTTGCTCGGCTCAAGTGCGTGAGTGGTTTTCCAGGTCAGTACAGCAAGGAACAGGATGATCAGAATAGGTACCGTCCAGACCACAGCTTCCACTTTATTGGAGTGTGACCAGTTAGG
Organism: Enterobacter cloacae complex sp. IR5450; assembly: GCF_049238665.1. Classification (NCBI taxonomy): domain Bacteria; kingdom Pseudomonadati; phylum Pseudomonadota; class Gammaproteobacteria; order Enterobacterales; family Enterobacteriaceae; genus Enterobacter; species Enterobacter cloacae complex sp. IR5450. The sequence goes on along the minus strand of NZ_JBMKIC010000007.1, from coordinate 86,209 downwards.
GCTATACTTCGCATCTTTATTGCTCGCACGATACTTCCAGGCGAAACCAACAGCCATCAAGATGGCAGGAATAACCACAATCAACATCAGGCCAAAAGCCGTCAGTATCAATGAACGTTGTTCCAGTCCAATCTGTCCTTTGGGGTCTAGTAGTGCAGAATCGCAGCCACTGAGTAATACAGTGCCTGCGAATAATGACAACCATCCCAAACTTTTATTGTATTTCCTGAGTCTCATTTAACGACCTCAATTCCACGGGAGTCTGGTGGCGTTTAAAGTGTGGGGGCATTTTACGGGAAGGTTACATTACTGTAAACATCATTAGCCCTGTGTCAGGAAGGTGTTACCGGGTTCTGCCGCACATGTCACAAGTGTTGCAAATTATGTCGCGTTTTCCGGGGGAAGCCGCACGGAGTGGGCGTTATAACGAAAGGGTGCCCCAGCATACCGCAAAAGGGACAATTGGTATAACCATTGCGGAAAATACACAAATAATTAACAATTAATTATCAATAAAAAGACAACTAAAAAACGAAAATTCAATCTTTCGAATGCTGAATCGTTTAACGGAAAATAGCGTAGCGAAATAAGCTCCAATAACTTCCGAATGCTATCCCGCACAAAACAACAAATATTTTTTTTTGCCGATGGCGGTTATTTCGCCGTTATAATTTCGTGTCGTTATTACAACGGGAAATAACCTTTCGCTTTTTACTTCATGTCATCTGCGTTTTCCGCAGTGACATGAAATCCAGCATCCCACCGGTCAGGATACCCACGATGGCGAGAAACACGCCTGCATCAAGCAGCTGGGTTTCAAAAGGAAGCGACAAGGTGGTCGTCGCATTGATAATGAGAACCGCGAGCCACACTACGAGCGCAAGACAACCTCCCATCAGCAGACGCAGGGCAAACCGGTAAGCAGCCTGATATTCCGTGCGCGGCATGAAGTGTTCCGTCCGCTGGGTATATTCCAGCGTCTGGCGACAGACCAGCAACAATAAAATCCCCGGCACAGCCGCCACCACCGAGAAGAGATAAAATGTCGGCCAGCCGTGGGCTTCAACAAACCAGCCCGCGACGGGACCTACGTACACGCGCCCGACGGCTGAGAGGGCAGAGAGCAGGGCAAACTGGGTGGCGGAAAATGACTTATTGCACAGCGTCATCAGCAGGGCGACAAATGCCGCAGTGCCCATACCTCCGCACAGATTTTCAAAGAATACCGCCGTCGCCATGCTGATCATATGCTTGTCGGTGATCGACAGCAGCCAGTAACCGGCATTCGAAGCGCCCTGAAGGATGCCGAAGATCAGCAGAGCACGGAACAGCGACAGACGCTGCATCAATACGCCGCCGTACAGCGCGCCGACGATCGTGGCAAACAGCCCCAGGGTTTTGTTCACCACGCCGACCTCCCCCGCATCAAACCCGACGCCGCGGATCAGGAAGGTGGTGGTCAGACTCATGGCGAAAGCGTCGCCGAGCTTATAAAGGACAATCAGCAGCAGGATCAGCCAGGCATTATTGCGACCAAAGAAGTCGCGGAGCGGTGCGGCAACGGCCTGCTCCAGCGAGCGGGGAACCGGAATCACATCGCTCGGTTCAGGCGCGAATAGCGTGGCAAAAATGCAGGGGATCAGCAGAGCGGCCATCAGCCAGTACATTCCCTGCCAGCCGAGATAGCGGTCGGCAAGCCAGAGGGCCAGCCCGCCGGAAACCAGCATACCCAGGCGGTAGCCAAGCACGCTGATTGCCGCACCGGCACCACGCTCTTCCGCTGGCAGGACGTCCGTCTTCCAGGCGTCAAAAACAATGTCCTGCGAAGCGGAGCAGAAGGCGATGACCACCGCAAGCGCGGCCATCCAGCGCAGCTGTGTTGACGGCTCAAGGAAACCCATTGCGGCAATGGCCAGCAACAGCAGCACCTGCGTCATCGCTAACCAACCGCGACGGCGCCCGAGGAACGGTGGGGTATAGCGATCCATCACCGGCGACCACAGGAACTTAAAGACGTAAGCCTGGCCGACGAGCGAGAAGAAACCAATGGTTTTAAGATCGATGTTCTCAACCGTCATCCACGCCTGTAACGTGCCGGAGGTGAGCGCAAGGGGCAAACCGGAGGCGAAACCAAGGATCAGCAGAATAGCTGATTTCGGTTGCTGGAAAATGCGTAAGTAGTGACTGGACATGTTCTTATGAACTGACCCGGTGAAGCACCGGGTCAGTCAGCAGGATTAACGGGCGTTCTGCTTGATGAAGTCGTGAATGCTGGTGTCCTGTGCCATGTCGGCAATGGTGTCAGTCAGCACGCTGTTAACCGCGTCAGCGATATTTTTGTTGGAGGCCTGGAATGCGCCTTCAACGGAATAGCTCGCACGGTAGTTTTTGTTCATTTTGTTGCCGTTCTTCGCGGTAGCGATGATGGCGATATCGGCTTTAGTCGCAATGTTGTAGCGAACGTTACCCTGGGAGACGTCAGCGTACAGGTTGTTCACGATGATTTGCAGATCAACCGCGCCGCTTGGGCCAATCATGTAGCCGCGGGAGGTCATCTGTTTCTCCAGCACTTCCTGCAACAGGAAGCGCAGGTCGCGGGAGGCGGTCAGCGTGACCTGTTGGTTGTCGCGAGTCACTTTCGCCAGCGCCTGGTCCTGACGCTGATCGGCGCCATTAATGCTGACCGTAACGCCCATCAGGCTTGGATCCTGCTGAGGCAGGGTAATTTTTGGTGAAACGTCAATGGTCGTCGGCGGAGTCGCGCAGCCGGCGAGCATAAAGAGTGCTACCAACGGAAAGAAGAGTTTTTTTAACATTTTCGGGTTCTCAACGAATCGTAAGCAAAGAGAGAAAAATTGCCGCCATCATAACATCGCTAACGGCCAGGGGAAGTGGTCAACGCATGTAAATTCATCGCCTTGTCCGAAAACTGACCACCTTTGCGCTTTTCTCTGCCTGTAAGTGACAAAACGTATGAACCACATAGTGAACTTCATTCGTTTGGGTGAGAAAATCAGACGAAAGCTAAATATTTGTTGTCAAGGTGTAATGGAACCGGTAAAAGCGGCTAATATTTAAAGGGATGGGTGACATCTTAGCGTTGTCGGAGGAGTGATTTCATGATGATACGTGAACAGATAGAAGAAAAATTAAGGGCAGCGTTCAACCCTGTGTTTCTCGAAGTTGTCGACGAAAGCTATCGTCATAACGTGCCGGCAGGTTCTGAAAGCCACTTTAAAGTGGTTCTGGTCAGCGATCGCTTCACGGGAGAACGTTTCCTGAACCGACACCGCTTGATCTACAGCACCTTGACGGAAGAACTCTCCACAACCGTACATGCGCTGGCGCTGCATACCTACACCATTAAGGAATGGGAAGGGCTACAGGATACGGTATTTGCATCACCGCCTTGTCGGGGTGCAGGCACCATCGCCTGATAAATCGGATTTGCAACCGCCGGAGTTTTTCCAGTATGTTGCTTACAGATTTCGTCAAGACGGCCTTCGGGCCGTTTTGTTTTGTCTGAGTTTTGAGCGGATGGCGCGTTTTTAAGGCTAAAAATAGCCTTAAAGTGTGAAAAAAGCCGCAGCAACATGCTCCAACCGTTCTCGACTCACCTAAGTGATGCCGCTATAATGCCGCGTCTTATTGAATGTCTTCGGGATGATTCTGGCGACAGGGAATGTGAATCTGCACATAAGAGAGCATCCCGGTATAACAGACAGATTCAGAGTTGACCGAGCACTGTGATTTTTTTGAGGTAACAAGATGCAAGTTTCAGTTGAAACCACTCAAGGCCTTGGCCGCCGTGTAACGATTACTATCGCTGCTGACAGCATCGAAACTGCTGTGAAAAGCGAGCTGGTCAACGTAGCAAAAAAAGTACGTATTGACGGCTTCCGCAAGGGCAAAGTACCAATGAATGTTGTTGCTCAGCGTTATGGCGCTTCCGTGCGTCAGGATGTGCTGGGTGAACTGATGAGCCGCAACTTTATCGACGCGATCATCAAAGAAAAAATCAATCCAGCCGGTGCGCCGAACTACGTTCCAGGCGAATACAAGCAGGGCGAAGACTTCATCTACTCCGTAGAGTTCGAAGTGTACCCGGAAGTTGAGCTGAAAGGTCTGGAATCTATCGAAGTTGAAAAACCGATCGTTTCCGTGACCGACGAAGACGTTGACGGCATGCTGGATACCCTGCGTAAGCAGCAGGCGAACTGGAAAGAGAAAGAAGGCGCTGTTGACGCAGAAGACCGCGTAACCATCGACTTCACCGGTTCTGTAGACGGCGAAGAGTTCGAAGGCGGTAAAGCGTCTGATTTCGTACTGGCGATGGGCCAGGGTCGTATGATCCCAGGCTTCGAAGACGGTATCAAAGGCCACAAAGCGGGCGAAGAGTTCACCATCGACGTGACCTTCCCTGAAGAATACCACGCTGAAAACCTGAAAGGTAAAGCAGCGAAGTTCGTTATCAACCTGAAGAAAGTGGAAGAGCGCGAACTGCCAGAACTGACTGAAGAATTCATCAAGCGTTTCGGTGTGGAAGACGGTTCTGTTGCGGGCCTGCGTACCGAAGTGCGTAAAAACATGGAGCGCGAGCTGAACGGCGCTGTACGTAACCGCGTGAAGTCTCAGGCGATTGAAGGTCTGGTGAAAGCGAACGACATCGACGTTCCTGCTGCCCTGATCGACAGCGAAATCGACGTTCTGCGCCGTCAGGCTGCACAGCGCTTCGGTGGCAACCAGCAGCAAGCGATGGAACTGCCACGCGAGCTGTTCGAAGAGCAAGCGAAACGTCGCGTTGTTGTTGGCCTGCTGCTGGGCGAAGTGATTCGTACCCACGAGCTGAAAGCTGACGAAGAGCGTGTGAAAGGCCTGATCGAAGAGATGGCTTCTGCATACGAAGATCCATCAGAAGTGATCGAGTTCTACGGTAAGAACAAAGAGCTGATGGACAACATGCGCAACGTCGCGCTGGAAGAGCAGGCTGTAGAAGCGGTACTGGCGAAAGCGAAAGTCACCGAAAAAGAGACCTCTTTCACCGAACTGATGAACCAGCAGGCGTAATTTCGCCCCAACGGTTTAAAGTTTGAACAAAAAACCCGTTGCCCTCCGGCGACGGGTTTTTTTTATCACAGCTTTAGTCCTGGAAGGGTGCTAAAACGCCCTTTCAGTGTTAGCGTTACAACAAAACGTTGTTATGCTTGAAATAGGGCATGGCGACCCCCATTAGTATGTAATCACGATGATTGAGACTGGCTGATAATCCGTCCATAAGGTTACAATCAGTACAGCAGGTGTTTTCAATTTTGAACCAGGAGACGGAAATGTCATACAGTGGCGAACGAGATAACTTTGCACCCCATATGGCGCTGGTGCCAATGGTTATTGAACAGACCTCACGCGGTGAGCGTTCTTTCGATATCTATTCCCGTCTGCTCAAGGAACGCGTTATCTTTCTGACCGGCCAGGTGGAAGACCATATGGCTAACCTGATCGTGGCGCAGATGCTGTTCCTGGAAGCGGAAAACCCGGAAAAAGACATTTACCTGTATATCAACTCGCCGGGCGGTGTGATTACGGCGGGCATGTCTATTTATGACACCATGCAATTCATCAAGCCGGATGTCAGCACCATCTGTATGGGGCAGGCGGCGTCCATGGGGGCTTTCCTGTTAACCGCAGGGGCGAAAGGTAAGCGTTTCTGCCTGCCTAACTCCCGCGTGATGATTCACCAGCCGCTGGGTGGTTACCAGGGCCAGGCGACGGATATTGAAATCCACGCCCGAGAAATTCTGAAAGTAAAAGCGCGCATGAATGAACTTATGGCGCAGCATACGGGTCAACCTCTCGAGCAGATCGAGCGCGATACCGAGCGCGATCGCTTCCTCTCTGCGCCAGAGGCAGTTGAGTACGGCTTAGTCGACTCCATTTTGACCCATCGTAATTGATGCCCGCGACGCGAGTGTGCCGCTATACTAAGGTAGGGCGGCACGTTGCCTGTAAGCAGCTTGCGTCTGAGAATGGCATTTGCGTCGTCATGTGCGGCACATAGAACTTAAAAAGAGGTTTGGACTCATGACAGATAAACGCAAAGATGGTTCGGGCAAACTGCTGTACTGCTCTTTTTGCGGCAAAAGCCAGCATGAAGTGCGTAAACTGATTGCCGGGCCGTCCGTGTATATCTGCGACGAATGCGTCGATTTATGTAACGACATCATTCGCGAAGAGATTAAAGAAGTCGCGCCGCACCGTGAGCGCAGCGCGTTACCAACGCCACACGAGATTCGCCACCACCTGGATGACTATGTCATTGGTCAGGAGCAGGCGAAAAAAGTGCTGGCGGTGGCGGTATACAACCACTACAAACGTCTGCGTAACGGCGATACCAGCAATGGCGTAGAACTGGGCAAAAGTAACATTCTGCTGATCGGGCCTACCGGTTCCGGTAAAACCCTGCTGGCAGAAACGCTGGCGCGCCTGCTGGATGTTCCGTTCACTATGGCGGATGCCACCACCCTGACCGAAGCCGGTTATGTGGGTGAAGACGTTGAAAATATTATCCAGAAGCTGCTCCAGAAGTGCGATTACGACGTACAGAAAGCCCAGCGCGGGATCGTCTATATCGATGAGATCGACAAAATCTCTCGTAAATCAGACAACCCGTCCATCACCCGTGACGTCTCGGGCGAGGGCGTGCAGCAGGCGCTCCTGAAGCTGATTGAAGGTACGGTTGCGGCTGTTCCACCGCAGGGTGGGCGTAAACATCCGCAGCAGGAATTCTTGCAGGTTGATACCTCTAAGATCCTGTTTATCTGTGGTGGTGCGTTTGCAGGCCTGGATAAAGTGATCTCTCACCGTGTGGAAACCGGCTCCGGCATTGGTTTTGGCGCAACGGTGAAAGCCACGTCTGAAAAACCAAACGAAGGCCAGCTGCTGGCGCAGGTTGAGCCGGAAGATCTGATCAAATTCGGTTTGATTCCGGAATTTATCGGCCGTCTGCCGGTTGTGGCGACCCTGAACGAACTGAGCGAAGACGCGTTGATTCAGATCCTGAAAGAGCCGAAAAACGCGCTGACCAAGCAGTATCAGGCGCTGTTTAATCTGGAAGGCGTTGAGCTGGAATTCCGTGACGAAGCGTTGGACGCGATTGCCAAGAAAGCGATGGCGCGTAAAACCGGTGCCCGTGGCCTGCGTTCTATCGTGGAAGCAGCATTGCTCGACACGATGTACGATCTTCCTTCTATGGAAGACGTCGAAAAAGTCGTGATCGACGAGTCCGTCATTGGTGGCCAGACCAAGCCGTTACTGATTTACGGTAAACCGGAAGCGCAGCAGGCATCTGGCGAATAATTCACCATTTCATACAATCAGTTAATCAAAAAGGGGGGATTTTATCTCCCCTTTACTTTTTCCGTATTCATGGCGTTGAATGTATGGGAAACATCCCCATATACTGGATTACATGTTAATGGTTGTGTGAAGCACAGTTACATGACCAGTTTACCTGGCGGACACTAAACTAAGAGAGAGCTCTATGAATCCTGAGCGTTCTGAACGCATTGAAATCCCCGTATTGCCGTTGCGCGATGTGGTGGTTTATCCGCACATGGTCATACCCTTATTTGTAGGGCGGGAAAAATCTATCCGTTGCCTCGAAGCCGCCATGGATCATGATAAAAAAATCATGTTGGTCGCGCAGAAAGAAGCATCAACGGATGAGCCGGGTGTAAACGATCTTTTCACCGTCGGGACCGTGGCCTCTATTTTGCAGATGCTGAAGCTGCCAGACGGCACCGTGAAGGTGCTGGTGGAAGGCTTACAGCGTGCGCGTATTACCACTCTGTCAGACGATGGCGAGCACTTCTCTGCGAAGGCAGAGTACCTTGATTCACCGGAACTTGATGAGCGCGAGCAGGAAGTGCTGGTACGCACCGCGATCAGCCAGTTCGAAGGCTACATCAAGCTGAATAAGAAAATCCCACCTGAAGTGCTGACGTCGCTGAACAGCATCGACGATCCTGCACGTCTGGCGGATACCATCGCTGCGCATATGCCGCTGAAGCTGGCTGACAAACAGTCCGTGCTGGAAATGTCCGACGTTAACGAACGTCTGGAATACCTGATGGCGATGATGGAGTCTGAGATCGATCTGCTCCAGGTTGAGAAGCGCATTCGCAACCGCGTCAAAAAGCAGATGGAAAAATCGCAGCGTGAGTACTATCTGAACGAGCAAATGAAAGCCATTCAGAAAGAGCTCGGCGAGATGGACGATGCGCCGGATGAAAACGAAGCGCTGAAGCGTAAGATCGACGCGGCGAAGATGCCGAAAGAGGCGAAAGAGAAAGCTGAAGCTGAGTTGCAGAAGCTGAAAATGATGTCTCCGATGTCGGCGGAAGCGACCGTTGTACGCGGCTACATTGAGTGGATGGTGCAGGTTCCGTGGAATGCCCGCAGCAAGGTCAAAAAAGACCTGCGTCAGGCCCAGGAGATCCTGGATACCGACCACTACGGCCTGGAACGTGTGAAAGACCGCATTCTTGAGTACCTCGCGGTACAGAGCCGAGTGAACAAAATCAAAGGCCCAATCCTGTGCCTGGTAGGGCCTCCAGGGGTGGGTAAAACCTCTCTGGGCCAGTCCATCGCCAAAGCGACAGGGCGTAAGTACATCCGTATGGCGCTGGGCGGCGTGCGTGATGAAGCGGAAATCCGCGGTCACCGCCGTACCTACATCGGTTCCATGCCGGGCAAGCTTATCCAGAAAATGGCGAAAGTGGGCGTCAAAAACCCGCTGTTCCTGCTCGATGAGATCGACAAAATGTCTTCAGACATGCGTGGCGATCCGGCGTCGGCGCTGCTGGAAGTGCTTGATCCAGAGCAGAACGTGGCGTTTAGCGATCACTACCTGGAAGTGGATTACGACCTGAGCGATGTGATGTTCGTGGCGACGTCGAACTCCATGAACATTCCGGCACCGCTGCTGGACCGTATGGAAGTGATCCGTCTGTCCGGTTATACCGAAGACGAGAAGCTGAACATTGCCAAACAGCACCTGCTGCCGAAGCAGATTGAGCGTAACGCGCTTAAAGCCAACGAGCTGACCGTTGAGGACAGCGCCATTGTCGGCATTATTCGTTACTACACCCGTGAAGCGGGTGTGCGTAGCCTCGAACGTGAGATCTCTAAGCTGTGCCGTAAGGCGGTGAAACAGCTGCTGCTGGATAAGAGCCTGAAGCACATCGTGATTAACGGCGACAATCTGCATGCGTACCTGGGCGTTCAACGCTTCGACTACGGTCGCGCAGACAACGAAAACCGTGTTGGTCAGGTGACCGGTCTGGCATGGACGGAAGTGGGCGGCGATCTGCTGACCATCGAAACCGCCTGTGTTCCGGGCAAAGGCAAGCTGACCTACACCGGTTCGCTGGGTGAAGTGATGCAGGAGTCCATCCAGGCGGCGCTGACCGTGGTGCGCGCGCGTGCGGAAAAACTGGGTATCAACCCGGATTTCTACGAAAAACGCGATATTCACGTTCACGTTCCGGAAGGGGCGACGCCGAAAGATGGCCCAAGCGCGGGTATTGCCATGTGTACTGCGCTGGTTTCCTGCCTGACAGGTAATCCGGTTCGTGCTGATGTGGCCATGACCGGTGAAATTACGCTGCGTGGTCAGGTACTGCCTATCGGCGGGTTAAAAGAAAAACTGCTGGCGGCACACCGCGGTGGGATCAAAACCGTATTGATCCCTTACGAGAATAAACGCGATCTGGAAGAGATTCCGGACAACGTTATTGCCGATTTGCAGATCCATCCGGTGAAACGCATTGAGGAAGTTCTGACTCTCGCACTGCAAAATGAACCGTCCGGAATGCAGGTTGTAACCGCAAAATAGTGACCTCGCGCAAAGAGCGCCAATAAAAACAAGGCTGGTAAGTCATTTCGTACTTGCCAGCCTTTTTTTGTATAGCTAATTTAGATTGCTGATTGGGTTAGCCATCAACAACGGGTGTTGTAAGGTCATAGCAGGACTGATATAACTGCTGCGCGGTCGCGCTGTGAAGGATTCAGGTGCGATATAAATTATAAAGAGAGGAAGAGAACAGTGAATAAATCTCAACTGATTGACAAAATTGCTGCGGGTGCTGATATTTCTAAAGCGGCAGCTGGACGTGCTTTAGATGCTTTAATTGCTTCTGTTACTGAATCTCTGCAAGCTGGGGACGACGTTGCACTGGTAGGCTTCGGTACTTTTGCGGTTAAAGAGCGTGCAGCCCGTACTGGCCGCAACCCTCAGACCGGCAAAGAGATCACCATTGCTGCCGCTAAAGTGCCGGGTTTCCGTGCAGGTAAAGCGCTGAAAGACGCAGTAAACTGATTGCTTTCCCGCTCCAGGGAAGCTGAAAAGTACAAGGGCGCATCGTTTGATGTGCCTTTTTTGTTTGTCCAGACCTGATTTGTGCGAGTTTATGCGAGTTGTGGGCTGACAATTGCCCTGTTTTCTTGTCACAATACGCCTTTACGCGCGACGGTCAGGATTTTCCGTCAGCGTCAGGTAACCAGTCACCTACAGCGGAGTGTTGTTACACCATGATGGACAGCTTACGCACGGCTGCTAACAGTCTCGTGCTCAAGATTATTTTCGGTATCATTATCGTGTCGTTCATATTGACCGGTGTGAGTAGTTACCTCATCGGCGGTGGCGCGAACTACGCCGCAAAAGTGAATGGCCAGGAAATTAGCCGTGGGCAGTTCGAGAACGCTTTTGCTGGTGAACGTAACCGCATGCAGCAACAGCTGGGCGACCAATACTCTGAACTTGCAGCCAACGAAGGCTATATGAAAAACCTGCGTCAGCAGACGCTAAACCGCCTTATTGACGAGGCGCTGCTGGATCAGTACGCGAAAAGCCTGGGTCTGGGCATCAGCGATGAGCAGGTTAAAAAAGCCATCTTCTCGACGCAGGCTTTCCAGTCTAATGGGAAGTTCGACAACGCGCGTTACAACAGCATTGTTAACCAGATGGGTATGACGGCTGACCAGTACGCTCAGGCACTGCGTAACCAGTTGACCACGCAACAGCTAATCAACGCGGTGGTGGGCACCGATTTCATGCTGAAAGGCGAAACTGAAGAGCTGGCGGCACTGGTGGCGCAGCAACGCGTGGTGCGTGAAGCGACGATTGATGTCAACGCACTGGCAGCGAAACAGCAGGTTAGCGACGCTGAAGTTAATGCTTACTACGAGCAAAACAAGAACAACTTCATCTCTCCGGAACAGTTCCGCGTAAGCTATATCAAGCTGGATGCAGCTGCGATGCAGGAAAATGCGACTGACGCCGAGATCCAGTCTTATTACGACCAGCATCAGGATCAGTTCACTCAGCCGCAGCGTAACCGTTACAGCGTGATCCAGACCAAAACGGAAGCAGAAGCGAAAGCCGTGCTGGACGAGCTGAACAAAGGCGCTGATTTCGCCACCTTAGCGAAAGCAAAATCTACCGACATTATTTCTGCCAAAAACGGCGGTGATATGGGCTGGCTGGAAGAGTCAACTACCCCGGATGAGCTGAAAAATGCAGGCCTGAAAGAGAAAGGCCAACTGTCTGGTGTAATCAAATCCTCCGTCGGCTTCCTGGTGGCGCGTCTGGACGATGTTGTGGCGGCGAAAACCAAGCCGCTGGCTGACGTTCGTGATGATATCGCTGCGAAAGTGAAGCAGGAGAAAGCGCTGGATGCCTTCTATGCGCTGCAACAGAAAGTGAGCGATGCCGCAAGCAACGACAACGAATCACTGGCGGGCGCTGAGCAGGCTGCTGGCGTGAAAGCGGTTGAGACGGGCTGGTTCAGCCACGAAAACCTGCCGGAAGAACTGAACTTCAAACCGGTTTCAGATGCCATTTTCAATGGTGGTCTGGTCGGTGAGAATGGTACGCCGGGCAGCAACTCAGACATTATTACCGTTGACGGTGATCGTGCGTTCGTACTGCGCGTCAGCGAGCACAAAGCCGAGGCAGTGAAGCCCCTGGCGGAAGTGAAAGATCAGGTGGTGGCGCTGGTGAAACACAACAAAGCGGCACAGCAGGCAAAACTGGATGCAGAGAAAATTCTGGCCGACCTGAAAGCCGGTAAGAACGATGCGCTGAAAGCGGCTGGCCTGAGCTTTGGTGAAGCAAAAACGCTGAGCCGTACCGGTCAGGATCCTGTCAGCCAGGCGGCGTTTGGTCTGAGCCTGCCGGCGAAAGACAAACCTGTCTTTGGCACCACGACCGATATGCAGGGTAACGTGGTGGTTCTGGCACTGGATGAAGTGAAAGCCGGCACGCTGCCAGACGCGCAGAAGAAGGCCATGGTTCAGGGAATTACCCAGAACAATGCCCAGATTGCTTTCGAAGCGTTGATGAGCAACCTGGGTAAAGAAGCCAAAATCAAGCTGGGTGATGTGGTCACTCAGGAGCAATAATTACGTGTCTGCTCGCAGATTTTCGTAACGTTCTGCAAAAACTAAAGGCCGCTTTCGCGGCCTTTTCCATTTCTGCAATCTGCTGTTTGTCCCTGTTTTCCCGTGCGGCTATCGTGGCATGGCTGTCAACAAACAAGGAGAAAACAGCATGAAATGTGGAATCAAAGCACTGTTAATTACACTGGCTATTGCCACTTCCGGGATGAGTGCGGGCGCGCTGGCGGCGTCACCCTCGTCTAAAGCCCAGGCTGCACAAACTCAGGCCGATGCAACGTCACAAGGTCAGGTTAAAGCCAACGCGACGGCCAGCACGAAAGCCATTGAGGACGAGGGTACGCGGGTCAGTATTAATACTGCCTCTGCGGACGATCTTGCCCGCGTAATGAATGGCGTGGGCCTCAAAAAAGCGCAGGCCATCGTCAGCTATCGTGAAGAGTATGGTCCTTTCAAAACCCTTGACGATCTCAAGCAGGTGCCGGGTATGGGCAGCGCGCTGGTTGAGCGCAATCTCGCACACCTGACGCTGTAATCGCGTAATCACTTGCACTGCGGCAAAAATTTGCCAGGATAAAGAGGTCATACCAGTTATGACCTCTGAACCTATAACAACGAAAGGCTATTGCGCTATGCAGACACAAATCAAAGTCCGTGGTTATCACCTCGATGTTTACCAGCACGTCAATAACGCCCGCTACCTCGAATTTCTTGAAGAGGCGCGCTGGGACGGCCTGGAGAACAGCGAAAGCTTCCAGTGGCTAACCGCACACAACATCGCGTTTGTGGTCGTCAATATCAACATTAACTACCGCCGCCCGGCTGTGCTGGGGGATGTGCTCACCGTGACCAGTGAGGTCCAACAACTGAATGGCAAAAGTGGTGTATTGAGCCAGGTCGTTACGCTGGAGCCAGAAGGGCAGATTGTGGCCGATGCGCTGATCACCTTTGTCTGTATCGATCTCAAAACCCAGAAAGCGTTGCCGCTGGAAGGGGAGTTGCGCGAAAAGCTGGAGCTGATGATCGCGTAAATTTTTGTCTTTTATAAAAGACAAGAAGGGTTTTCAGGGATAAAATCATGAACAGGGACTACGTTGTTAAACGTTACCGAACCCGCGACGGAAAAATACCGTTTGAGGATTGGGTAGCAAAGTTGAGAAGAAAGGATCCGGAGCTGGCGTTTCGGATCCTTCTGCGAATCGACCGCGCTGAGAAGGGGAATTTTGGCGATTACCGTTATCTCAGAGAGGGTGTCTGGGAGTTGAAGGTTGATTGTGGTCCCGGTTATCGAGTCTATTTTGCGGTCCAGCACCGGGAAATCTTATTGTTGCTGATCGGCGGTGACAAAAAGAGCCAGAAAGCGGATGTGATGCTGGCAATAGATTACTGGAAAGATCATCAAAAGGATAAACTCCATGAGTAAAAGTGAGCGAAAATTCTCAAGTACCGTCAGCCATGATGAAGCTGTAGTCAAAATGCTGCGCGAAAATCCTTCTTACGCGCAACTCTATCTGCAAATTGCACTGGATGAAATTTACGAGGACCAGGGGATCGCAGCCTATTTGATTGCCCTCAGACGCGTTATCGAAGCGCGCGGCGGTATTGGAGAGATTTCAGCCAAAGCGGGGCTTTCACGTCAGCAGCTATACCGTACCCTGTCCGAAAATGGCAACCCAACGCTGACTACACTGATGAAAATTACCCGTGCTGCCGGTGTAAAACTGTTCGACAGCACGGTCAGGTAGCCCTTATTTCAGCCCGGTCTTTTTCTGCATTGCGGCCATAACGCCCGCTTTATCCGCAAAATAATGATTCAGACCGTTCGCGCGCAGGTTACAGGCGGCACACTGCCCACAGCCGTCCCCTTTAATGCCGTTGTAGCAGGTCAGGGTCTCGTTGCGAACGACATCCAGCTTGCCCCAGTAGTCGGCCAGCGCCCAGGTTTCAGCCTTATCCAGCCACATCAGCGGCGTTTCGAAGCGGGTCTCTTTTGCCATTCCCAGATCGACGGCGTGATTGAGTGCTTTCACAAATTCATCCCGGCAGTCCGGGTAGCCAGAGAAGTCGGTCTCACACACGCCCGTGATCACCGCTTCGGCTTTCACCTGGTAGGCATAGATCGCCGTCAGGGTCAGGAAGAGAATGTTGCGGCCCGGTACGAAGGTGTTCGGAATGCCGCTGGCATCCGGTTCGTAATCAGGCACCGGAATGCTGTCGCGGGTAAGGCTGCTGACGGCCAGTTCATTTAACAGCGTCACGTCCAGCACTTTATGAGCGCGGGCGCCCAGTTTGAGAGCCAGTTCACGAGCGACATCGATTTCAGCGCGATGACGCTGACCATAATCAAAAGTGACGCAGTGCACTTCATCATACTGGTGAAGCGCCTGAATCAGGCAGGTGGTGGAATCTTGTCCTCCGCTGAACACGACGACGGCACGTTTCATAGATCATCTCGACAGTTACAGTAAAAGCGTCATGTTAACGCCTGGCTAAAGCGGCGACCAGCTTCTTCACGCGTTTGGTGGAGGAAGCCAGGCTTCGGTGAAGTCAAACCAGCCGCGAGTGTTAAGGCGTATGCCGTTGACGCCCGGAGGCGCGCTGATTTGATACTGGTAGTTAAAGAGCGGCGTCAGGACGGCTGTCTCCATTAACCGGCTGAATATAGCCTGAAGTCCTGCGTGTCGGTCACACTCGTCGGCCTGCGACTGCACCGCATCCAGCGTGGCCTGCAAATGGGCGAATGCCGGTGCGCTCAGCAGATGCGGCCAGAGCGCATCGCAGCGGAGCCACTGCTCAAGCGTGTACGCCGGCGCTTCGCCAATCAGTCTGTCTCCCATCATGATGTCTGCATCGGCAAGCTGCTGGCACCCGTCCCACGTTTTGGCGTCGTGAAAGATGACGGTCAGTTCACAACCCTGCCGCGCAAGGTATGCTTTTAACTGGCTGGCCATGGTGTGAAGCTCAACCGGCAGGTGGTAGACCAGCGTCAATGCCTCTGGCAGCGCAACGTCGGTTAAATCAGGCCACTGGGGGATCGCCCAGCCGGGAAGCAGTTCCTCGGTAGGAGTGATGAGCCCTTCGTTCAGGGGAAGCGTGTGCAGCAGCGTTGAGAGATGAATGATATTAATCAGCCGCTTTGCCTGAAGTTCGCTCAGACGTGGACTCTGTTTCAGCGTGAGGTAGCAGAAGCCCAGACTGGTGCTGTTACTCACCAGCCGCAGGCTGGCCAGCTCGTCGGCCTCGCCAATGGCGATTTGCACCGGGTGGCGACAGCTGGTGCCCAGACTGTAGTCAAAAAGCTGGGGCGTGATCCAGTACTCGATAGCCTTAAGCAACGGATGGCCAAGATGATACTGCTCGTGGCTTTCCAGACGCACCAGTTCAGGCTCAAAAACGCTCAGCCGAAAGGGACCGCTGCCCACCACGGGGTAATCGGGATGCGCCAGACGGCTACAGTAGGTTGCCAGCCTGTGCGCCAGCCAGTAGTCAGGTTGATGGAGAATAAACGTCAGGCACTGCGGGTGCGTGGTTTCGATACGTAAGACGCTGCGGAACAGCGTGCCCATGCCGGGCTGCGATAACAGCGCCGTCAGGCTTTGCCGGAGCTGTGCCGTCTCTATTTTATCGCCGTTATGCCAGTGCAGGGTGGAGCGAATGTAGAAATGCCAGCGCAGGCCGTCAGCAGAGACTTCCCAGTGATGCGCCAGATCGCCCGTGGGTTCACTGCTGTTACCATTAAAACGCGTCAAACCAGAGAATACCTGTCCCGCCAGATGCTGCTCCGCCCGGCCAGGGAGAAACCCCGGCTGAAGCGGCTCCAGCGAGCGATAGTAGGGAATACGCAGCGTCGGCGTATCGTTCTGCCACTGCCCGCCCATAAACGGATGCAGCAGCGATCGCAAATCTTCAGGCGCGAGCTGGGCCAGCTCCAGCGCGTTGTGCTGCTGTCCACTTTTCAGGGCCTCTTCCATCATCGTATTACGCAACGAATCCGGGGTGACGTGAAAGCGTAATTCCCCACGCTTACCTCGTCCGGAGCGGGCGTGCCAGCTTAGCCAGCCCGCCTCCTGCGCCTGGCGCAGCAGGGTGCGAACATGTCGCTCGCTGCAAAAGCAGCGGCTGGCAAGTTCACTGATGGTCACCTGCTGCGGTGCGCCGGCAGACGGGTGCCACAGACGCTGATACTGGTTAAGACGGTTAAGCTGGCGCATGAAAAACCCGGAACAATAATTATCATCTATTCACTATTACTTCCGTATATCCCACGTAATACTGATGCACAAGTTAACCGCATCACATTTCGGGAGTAATCATGGCTCGGCTCGCTGCATTTGATATGGACGGCACGCTGTTAATGCCGGATCACCGTTTAGGGGAGAAAACCCTGAAAACTCTTAAGCGCCTGCGCGAGCGTGAAGTTACCCTGACGTTTGCTACTGGTCGTCATGTGCTGGAGATGCGCCATCTGCTGGGGACATTTGCCCTCGATGCGTTCTTGATCACCGGCAACGGAACGCGCATTCACTCCGTCGACGGCGATGTGCTGCACCGTCAGGATCTGAATCCGGAGGTGGCGGACATTGTCCTGCACAGCACCTGGGATACGCAGGCCAGCGTGCATGTTTTTAATGATGAAGGCTGGTTTACCGGGCGTGAGATCCCGGCCTTGCTGCACGCTCACGTTTACAGCGGCTTTAAATATCAGCTTATCGATTTGCGCCGCATTCCGGCACACAAGGTGACCAAGATCTGCTTCTGTGGCGATCACGACGATCTCTGCCGCCTGCGTATTCAGCTTAACGAGGCGCTGGGCGACCGGGCGCACCTGACCTTCTCGGCGGTGGACTGCCTTGAAGTGCTGCCGGTGGGCTGTAACAAAGGATCTGCGCTGGCGGTGCTGAGCGATCATCTGGGGCTGACGATGCAGGACTGTATGGCCTTTGGTGACGCCATGAACGACCACGAGATGCTGAGCAACGTAGGTCGTGGGCTGATTATGGGGAACGCGATGCCGCAACTTATTGCCGCGCTCCCGCATTTACCGGTTATCGGACACTGTCGTAACGAAGCGGTGTCCCATTTTTTGACGCATTGGCTGGACAAAAATAACCTCCCGTATTCCCCCGAATAGTGAGACCCTTCCAGCAAGCCAGGCTTTAGCCTGGCTTTTTTTTATTTCACCAGCTGCGAAATCTGCGCTTTCCACGGTTCTACATCGCCAATAGTTGCCTGCACCCATTCTGCGTTGTAATAGGTGTCCAGGTAGCGCTCCCCGCTGTCACACAGCAGCGTGACGACAGAGCCGGTACGGCCTTCTTCGCGCATCCTCTCGGCCAGCTGTAGCGCGCCCCACATATTGGTGCCGGTGGAAGCCCCGACTTTACGGCCAAGCTGTGTCTCCAGCCAGTGCGCCGTCGCGACGCTGGCGGCGTCCGGCACGCGGAGCATCTCATCCACAACGTCCGGAATGAACGAGGGTTCGACGCGCGGGCGACCAATCCCTTCGATCTTGCTCCCCACGGGGCTGCGCAGGCTCGCATCGCGGGATTGCCAGTAATCGAGGAACACCGAGTTTTGCGGGTCAACCACCATCAGCTGCGTATCATAACCCTGACAGCGGATATAACGTCCGATGGTGGCGGAGGTTCCGCCCGTGCCCGCGCTCATGACAATGTAAGAGGGGACAGGATGCGGCTCATGGGTCATCTGGCGGAAAATGCTGTCCGCAATGTTATTATTGCCGCGCCAGTCGGTGGCGCGTTCGGCGAAGGTGAACTGGTCCATATAGTGACCATTCAGCTCGCGGGCCAGCATTTCGGAGGCCGCATAGATTTCGCAGGCGCTGTCCACAAAGTGGCAGCGTCCGCCGTAAAATTCGATCTGTTCAACTTTACGTTTCGCCGTGCAGGAGGGCATCACGGCGATAAACGGGAGGCCCAGCAGGCGGGCAAAGTAGGCTTCGGAGACGGCAGTTGATCCGGACGACGATTCAATAATCGTGGTGCCTTCTTTGATCCAGCCGTTACATAAACCGTATAAAAAGAGTGAACGCGCCAGGCGATGCTTCAGGCTGCCGGTAGGATGTGTGCTTTCATCCTTCAGGTAAAGCTGAATGCCGGGAAATCCCGGCAGAGGCAGGCGGATCAAGTGGGTGTCTGCCGAGCGCTGATAGTCGGCATTTATTTCGCTGATGGCATGTTTAACCCAGGTGCTATTCATCGTAGTTATCCGTTTGTCATTTTGTGCCCAGCATAGCGAAAAGCACAGAAAAAATTGTTGCTATCTGACCTTTAAAATAGAATGTAAGGAGAATAATTTTCTCTTCGAGGTGGCTATGTTAGATAAAATTGACCGTAAGCTGCTTTCTTTGCTGCAAAGCGACTGTACCCTCTCTTTGCAGGCGCTGGCAGATGCCGTTAATCTGACCACCACACCGTGCTGGAAGCGCCTCAAGAAGCTGGAAGATGATGGCATTCTGCTGGGACGTGTGGCGCTGCTGGATCCCGAAAAACTGGGGCTTGGACTGACCGCCTTCGTCCTGATAAAAACGCAGCATCACAGCAGCGAATGGTACTGCCGCTTCGTCACGCAGGTTTCCGACATGCCCGAGGTGCTCGGCTTCTGGCGCATGGCGGGGGAATACGACTATCTGATGCGCGTTCAGGTGGCAGACATGAAGCGCTACGATGATTTTTACAAGCGGCTGGTCAATAGCGTACCGGGCTTGTCCGATGTCACCTCCAGCTTCGCCATGGAACAGATTAAATACACCACAGCGTTACCCATTGAATAACTTCTTAAAATACCTTCAGGAAAAGACCGCGTGCGATTATTTGCCCAATTAAGCTGGTACTTTCGTCGGGAGTGGCAACGCTACCTCGGCGCAGTGGCCCTGCTTATTATCATTGCCATTCTGCAACTGATCCCCCCCAAAGTGGTGGGCTACGTCGTGGATGGCGTTACCGAACAACATTACACCGCCGCACGGGTGATGATGTGGGTCGGTACGCTGGTGCTGACGGCCGTGGTGGTTTACCTGCTGCGTTATGTCTGGCGCGTGCTACTGTTCGGTGCGTCCTATCAGCTTGCCGTTGAGCTGCGCGAGGACTTTTACCGTCAGCTGAGCCGCCAGCACCCTGAGTTTTATCTGCGTCACCGTACCGGGGATCTCATCGCCCGCGCCACTAACGATGTAGACCGCGTGGTGTTTGCCGCCGGTGAAGGGGTGTTAACGCTGGTGGATTCCCTGGTGATGGGCTGTGCGGTATTAATTGTGATGTCTACGCAAATTAGCTGGGAGCTCACGCTGCTGGCGCTGCTGCCAATGCCGCTGATGGCGCTGGCAATTAACCGCTACGGCGAGCAGCTCCATGAACGCTTTAAGCTGGCGCAGGCGGCGTTCTCGTCGCTGAACGATCGCACCCAGGAGAGCATGACCAGCATCCGCATGATCAAAGCGTTTGGTCTGGAAGACCGTCAGTCCGCACTGTTTGCCGCCGACGCCGCCGATACCGGCGCGAAAAACATGCGCGTGGCGCGTATTGATGCCCGTTTCGATCCGACAATTTATATTGCGATTGGCATGGCGAACCTGCTGGCGGTGGGCGGCGGCAGCTGGATGGTGGTGCGAGGCACCATGACCCTCGGGCAGTTAACCAGCTTTGCGATGTACCTTGGGCTGATGATCTGGCCAATGCTGGCGCTGGCCTGGATGTTTAATATCGTTGAACGTGGGAGCGCCGCTTACAGCCGTATCCGCGCCATGCTGGCGGAAGTGCCAGTCGTGAACGATGGCAGCGAGCCGGTACCGGAAGGTCCGGGTATTCTCAAGGCTGATATCCGCGCCTTTATCTACCCGCAAACGGAACATCCGGTGCTTGAGAACGTCAGTTTCACGCTGCGTCCTGGTCAGATGCTGGGCATCTGCGGCCCGACGGGCTCCGGTAAAAGCACCATTCTGTCACTGATTCAGCGCCATTTTGACGTGAGCGAAGGCGATATCCGTTTCCACGACATCCCTCTGCCACGTCTGCTGCTGGATGACTGGCGCAGCCGCCTGGCGGTCGTCAGCCAGACGCCGTTTTTGTTTTCAGACACCATTGCCAACAATATTGCGCTCGGGTGTCCGACGGCGACACAGGACCAGATCGAGCACGTGGCGCGTCTGGCCAGCGTCCACGAGGATATTCTGCGCCTGCCGCAGGGCTACGACACGGAAGTGGGTGAGCGGGGCGTTATGCTCTCCGGCGGACAAAAACAGCGTATCTCTATTGCCCGCGCGCTACTGCTGGACGCTGAGATCCTGATTCTGGATGATGCGCTGTCCGCGGTTGACGGGCGTACTGAACATCAAATTCTGCATAACCTTCGCCAGTGGGGAGAGGGGCGCACGGTCATCATCAGCGCGCACCGTCTGTCGGCGCTTACCGAAGCCAGTGAAATTCTGGTGCTTCAGCACGGACATATTGCCCAGCGTGGTCAGCATGAGCAGCTCGCCGGGCAGACCGGCTGGTATCGGGATATGTACCGCTATCAACAGCTTGAAGCCGCGCTGGATGAGGAGGTGGCCGATGCGTAAGTTTGGACAGATGTGGCCGACGTTAAAACGGCTGCTGGCCTATGGCTCACCGTGGCGCAAACCGCTTTCCATCGCCGTGCTGTTGCTGTGGATCGCCGCGATTGCGGAGGTGACCGGTCCGCTGCTTATCAGCTATTTCATCGATAACATGGTAGCGAAAAGCTATTTGCCTCTCGGCCTGGTCGCCGGGCTGGGCGTGGCGTACGTCGGGCTACAGCTGACGGCGGCAGGGCTGCATTACGCGCAGTCACTGCTCTTTAACCGGGCCGCCGTGGGCGTGGTGCAGCAGCTGCGCACGGACGTGATGGATGCCGCGCTGCGCCAGCCGCTGAGCGAGTTTGATACCCAGCCGGTCGGGCAGGTTATTTCGCGCGTCACCAATGACACCGAGGTGATCCGCGACCTCTATGTAACCGTTGTTGCAACGGTTCTGCGCAGTGCCGCGCTAATTGGCGCGATGCTGGTGGCGATGTTCAGCCTGGACTGGCGGATGGCGCTGGTGGCAATCACCATTTTCCCGGCGGTGCTGATCGTGATGGTGATTTACCAGCGCTACAGCACGCCGATCGTGCGCCGCGTGCGCGCTTACCTTGCAGATATCAATGATGGCTTCAACGAAGTGATCAACGGCATGAGCGTTATTCAGCAGTTTCGCCAGCAGGCGCGTTTTGGTGAGCGAATGGGGGAAGCCAGCCGCTCGCATTATATGGCGCGGATGCAGACGTTACGCCTGGACGGTTTCCTGTTACGTCCGCTGCTGAGCCTCTTCTCGGCGCTGGTGCTGTGCGGACTGCTGATGCTGTTCGGCCTGACGACGCGCGGAACCATCGAGGTGGGGGTACTGTACGCGTTTATCAGTTACCTCGGACGCCTTAACGAACCGCTGATTGAACTCACCACGCAGCAGTCGATGCTGCAACAGGCAGTGGTCGCGGGCGAACGTGTATTCGAACTCATGGACAGGCCGCGTCAGACCTATGGCGATGACGAACGCCCGCTGGAAAGTGGATCCATAGCGTTTGATCATGTCTCGTTTGCCTACCGCGACGACCAGCTTGTCTTGCAGGATATCAACCTCGAGGTACCGTCGCGCGGTTTTGTCGCCCTGGTTGGGCATACCGGCAGCGGCAAAAGCACGCTCGCCAGTTTGCTGATGGGCTACTATCCGTTGACGCAGGGGGAGATCCGTCTGGACGGACGGCCGCTTGCCTCGCTTAGCCACAACGCGTTGCGTAAGGGCGTCGCGATGGTGCAGCAGGATCCGGTGGTGCTGGCGGATACCTTTTATGCCAACGTGACGCTGGGACGTCCTTTCACCCCTGAGCAGGTATGGGAGGTGCTGGAAACGGTACAGCTGGCGGATCTGGCGCGCGGGTTAAGCGAGGGGATCAATACCCGGCTGGGTGAGCAGGGCAACAACCTCTCCGTCGGGCAAAAGCAACTTCTGGCGCTGGCGCGCGTGCTGATTGAGACGCCGCAGGTGTTAATTCTGGATGAAGCGACCGCAAGCATTGACTCCGGTACCGAGCAGGCGATCCAGCAGGCGCTGGCTGCCGTGCGGGATCACACTACGCTGGTGGTGATCGCCCACCGCCTGTCAACGATCGTCGATGCCGATACCATTCTGGTTCTGCACCGTGGCCAGGCCGTTGAACGGGGTACGCACAGAGCGCTGCTTGAGGCAAAAGGACGCTACTGGCAGATGTATCAGCTGCAGCTGGCAGGCGACGAACTGGCCGCCAGCGTGCGCGAGGAAGAGTCACTCAGCGCCTGATGCACCATAACAAGGCAATGCGCTAACAGACTTAACCGTTGGTGCAAAACTGAAACGCACCCTGCACTGCCATGGTGCGTTTTTTTTTCACTTTTTCCCGGCGCATGCGCGCCGCGGCGCTTTCCTCCTCACCTTTCACTTCTGGCACACCCTTTGCAATATCACTCTCGTGTTAGCTGCGGCCATTACCGAATTCTGACTGGAGGGGATATATGAAGCTGGTTACGGTGGTAATCAAACCATTCAAACTCGAAGACGTGCGTGAAGCGCTGTCTTCCATGGGTATTCAGGGACTGACTGTCACCGAAGTGAAAGGCTTTGGGCGTCAGAAAGGTCATGCCGAGCTTTATCGCGGGGCGGAATACAGCGTTAACTTCCTGCCAAAAGTGAAAATTGATGTGGCGATTGCCGACGATCAGCTTGATGAGGTGATTGATGTCGTCAGCAAAGCGGCCTACACCGGAAAAATTGGCGACGGCAAAATTTTCGTTGCCGAACTACAGCGCGTTATTCGCATCCGTACCGGCGAATCTGACGAAGCGGCGTTGTAAGTAACTCCTGGCACACAGTGATAGGGATCAAGAAAATGAAGAAAGCAACAATGAAAACAGGTCTGGGGTCGCTGGCACTGCTGCCGGGCCTGGCAATGGCTGCACCTGCTGTGGCAGACAAAGCCGATAACGCCTTTATGATGATTTGCACCGCGCTGGTGCTGTTCATGACGATTCCGGGGATCGCGCTGTTTTACGGCGGCCTGATTCGCGGCAAGAACGTACTCTCCATGCTGACGCAGGTTGCCGTCACGTTCGCGCTGGTGTGCGTGCTGTGGGTGGTTTACGGTTACTCGCTGGCCTTCGGGGAGGGCAACGCCTTCTTCGGCAACGTTAACTGGGCGATGCTGAAAAATATCGAACTGACCGCGGTAATGGGCAGCTTCTATCAGTATATTCATGTCGCGTTTCAGGGCTCATTCGCCTGCATCACCGTGGGGCTGATTGTGGGCGCGCTGGCTGAGCGTATCCGCTTCTCTGCGGTACTGATTTTCGTGGTGGTCTGGCTGACGCTCTCCTATATCCCGATTGCGCATATGGTCTGGGGCGGTGGTCTGTTGGCTTCCCATGGCGCGCTGGACTTTGCGGGTGGTACCGTTGTGCACATCAACGCCGCGGTAGCAGGCCTGGTAGGCGCCTACCTGATTGGCAAGCGCGTGGGCTTCGGGAAGGAAGCATTCAAGCCGCACAATCTGCCGATGGTCTTTACCGGCACCGCCATCCTCTACTTTGGCTGGTTCGGCTTCAACGCAGGTTCAGCCAGCGCCGCTAACGAAATCGCTGCACTGGCCTTCGTGAATACCGTTGTGGCAACCGCCGGCGCTATCCTCTCATGGGTATTTGGCGAGTGGGCCGTTCGCGGCAAGCCATCGCTGCTGGGTGCCTGTTCCGGGGCGATTGCCGGTCTGGTAGGTATTACGCCAGCGTGCGGTTACGTGGGCGTAGGCGGTGCGCTGCTGATCGGTATCGTCGCAGGACTGGCGGGGCTGTGGGGCGTTACCGCACTGAAACGTGTTCTGCGCGTTGACGATCCGTGTGATGTATTCGGCGTGCATGGTGTGTGCGGCATTGTCGGCTGTATCATGACCGGTATCTTTGCTGCCCAATCTCTGGGCGGTGTGGGTTACGCAGAAGGCGTAACCATGGGGCATCAGGTGCTTGTACAGCTGGAAAGTATCGCGATCACCGTTGTCTGGTCGGGTGTTGTGGCCTTTATCGGTTACAAGCTGGCTGATATGACCGTTGGGCTGCGCGTGCCGGAAGAGCAGGAGCGCGAAGGCCTGGACGTCAACAGCCACGGCGAGAATGCCTATAACGCATAATTTGAGTGCCTTGCCGGGCGGCGGCTTCGCCTTACCCGGCCTGAAAAAGCGTAATTTGCAGGCCCGGTAAGCATAGCCACCGGGCTTTTTACCTCACCCGCGATTACGCATCACACCTTCCTGCACGGTAGAAGCCACCAGCACACCATCCTGGGTGTAAAATTCCCCGCGAACAAAACCGCGCGCGCTGGACGCAGAGGTACTTTCCACGCTGTAAAGCAGCCATTCATTCATATCGAATGGACGGTGGAACCACATGGAATGGTCAATTGTGGCTACCTGCATCCCTTTTTCGAGGAAGCCCACACCGTGCGGCTGTAGCGCAACTGGCAGGAAGTTGAAATCCGACGCATACCCCAGCAGGTACTGATGCACGCGTAAATCTGCGGGTACGCTGCCGTTGGCGCGGATCCACACCTGGCGGGCGGGCTCAGCGGTATGCCCCTTCATTGGGTTATGAAATTCGACCGGGCGGATCTCCAGCGGTTTATCGCACAGAAACTTCTCTTTTACCTGCGGCGGCAGCAGATGTGCGAGTGCGCGGGCAATCTCGGTTTCCGATTTCAGATCGTCCGGCGATGGGGCAGACGGCATCTGTTTTTGATGCTCATAGCCCGGCTCTGGCGCCTGGAAGGAGGCAGTCATGTAGAAAATGGGTTTCCCATGCTGGATGGCCGCCACACGACGGGCGCTGAAACTTTGACCGTCACGCAGAACTTCCACGTCGTACACAATCGGTTTAGCGCTGTCGCCTGGGCGTAAAAAGTAGCTGTGAAACGAGTGCACCAGACGGTCTGCCGGGACGGTCTCCTTGGCGGCATACAGCGCTTGCCCCACGACCTGGCCGCCAAAAACCTGGCGTAAGCCTAAATCTTCGCTCTGTCCGCGAAATAGCCCTTCTTCTATTTTTTCCAGGTTAAGCAATGTCAGCAGATTGTTCAGTGCCTGACTCATAGTGGTCCTCAATAAACGCCGTGGCGAAAGATACGCTGAGTATAACGCAGAAACGATAGTGGTCCGATGGGTAGAATAATCTTAATACCTGGGCAAAATTAGGCATAAATCCGTGATTTGTGCCACACTTGTTTACGTTATGTGAATAAAACGACATCGGATGGGATCGATCCCGCCGGTGCATTGATGATAAGGAGACTTCAATGAAACTCGTGCCTATGTTAAGCGGTGTTGCAATGGCGGTGGCGTTGTCCGCCTGTGCGGATAAGAGTGCCGATGTAGCGGTACCAACGGCGACCCCAAACGGGATTAACACCCTTTCACAGCAAGCTATTCGACAGCCTAACGTGTCCGGTACCATCTGGATCAAACAGAAAGTCGCTCTGCCGCCGGACGCGGTTTTAACGGTCACGTTATCCGATGCGTCTCTGGCGGATGCACCGTCTAAAGTCCTTGCTCAGCGTGCAGTTCGTACAGAGGGTAAACAGGCGCCGTTCAGCTTCGTGCTGCCGTACAACCCGTCTGACGTCCAGCCTAACGCGCGTATCCTCCTGAGCGCGGCGGTAACGATCAACGATAAGCTGGTCTTTATCACCGATACCGTACAGGAAGCGGTCAACAAAGGCGGCACCAAAATCGACCTGACCCTGGTACCGGTGCAGCAAACTGAAGTGCCTGTTGCAACGCAAACCAATCAGCCGACTCTGCCTACACCCCCAACACAGATGTAATTTTCCTTCGCCCTCTCCATGTTGACGGGAGAGGGCGTCAGTACTCCCAGCGATACTTCTGCATATCAATCTGTCCTGCCCCGGACACCTGCACCCCTTCTGAGAGTAATGCCTGACGCTGGCGCTGCAAGTCTGGCCCGGTGAGGGAAATGGCGCCATGGCGATTGACGACCCGGTGCCACGGTAACGTGCTTCCCTCCGGTAGCCTTCTCAGCACGCCTCCAACCTGACGCGCCGCGCGCGGAGAACCCGCCAGCCGGGCGACTTCCCCATAGGTCGTGACACAGCCTTCCGGAATCGAAGCCACGATTTGCCACACTCGCTGTGGGAAAGTGTCATGTTCGTCCATTGTTTCTCCTGCGGGAAATCAGCGAAGGGTAATGTTATACGAAGATAAAGAAGATTGTCGGGGCAGTTTGCGCAATAATCCAGCATCCGGTTGTCAGCGGCTTGCAATTGAGGTGCTCCACAGGGATAATGCGCCAGCGCGTTGGTTATCAACGCTCTCAATGGGGGCTCTGTTGGTTCTCCCGCAACGCTACTCTGTTCACCAGGTCAGGTCCGGAAGGAAGCAGCCAGGGCAGACGACGTGGGTGCCGGGATGTAGCTGGCAGGGCCCCCACCCATTTGTGATCCTCTCAGTTGTTCCCCTGAATAAACCTTCTAAATTATGTGACTATTGTATTTTCTGTAATACAGCCTTCATTTAACTGAAATAATAATGTCATAAACCTGTAATAATAGACTGTCATTTTATTTTCGGATGCCTTTATTCTGTCATAAGCTAAAAAATATATATCTGGATAACAAACTTATCTTCGTGTATTAAATTAAACACGTGTTCCGAAAGGATGTGACAATCATGGTTACTGCGGTTTTAAACGTTAAAATTGATGAAGCGCTAAAAGAAAGACTTCGCCACTATGCGGAAGACAATAATGAGAATTTAAGCGTGACCACAGAGAAACTGCTGCTGCTGGCATTTGAAGCAGTAGAAGAGGCGGGAGTATCGGAAGAGGATGTTGATAATCAGCATACGGAAGAAGAGAGCGTAACTCCATTTACTCCTAAAGAAATCAAAGCACTACGTAAACTTCTGAAGAAGAGAAAATGAAACAACAACTATCGACTGCCAGTGACTACAACGAGGCCTGCAATCTGTTACGTTCCGGCTACGTGAAACATGTTCGTCTTGGCTGGAATGTAGGAAGTGATGAGTTCTTTCGAATTGCGTCTGACTGGTGTGATACCGGTGCAAAAATAAAGAAAGAAGGGGATAATTTCATTATTTCGCTGAAAGGCTTCCCGATTCCTCCTCAACATTAAGCTGTTCTTCATGAAAACTGCTGACTGCATGCGTTACAGTCAGCAGTTTTTATTGTTTCTGGCGAATAATTTACACCAGGCTCCGTTTTACTGGCGCTACACTTTTATTTAACGCACGCCACAGCGGTTTGATCCGCAATAATGCCTCTTCAAGTTCCGGCGGACTGAGTGAGAAGGGCATTCGCAGATAGCGGTCAAACGCGCCTGAAAGCCCAAAGCGCGTGCCGGTGCCCATAATGATGCCTGTCGTCTCGGCGCGTGCCGCCAGCTGCGTCGCCAGCATGCCGGGTAATTCAATCCAGTATGAGAGCCCTCCCTCCGCTTCCTGAAACCGCCATTCGGGGAAATGTTCCCGCAGCATCTGGCCGCAGCGGTCGCGACGTTCTGCCAGCATTTCCCGCCGGGCAGGCAGGAAGGTTTCACTGTTTTCGATAAGCCACAGCGTGGCCAGTTGTTCCAGCACCGGAGAACCCAGATCCAGCGTGTCGCGCGTCTGCGCGAGCGTGGCGATAGTGCGGGACGAGGCGCGGATCCAGCCGAGACGCAGCCCACCCCAGAAACTTTTGCCTGCAGAACCCAGCGTCATCACCGCGGCCTCCGGGTTAAAGGCGGCCAGCGGCGGCGGCGGGGGAGCATCGAACCAGAGATCGACCATGGTTTCATCCACCACCAGCGTGGTGCGGGTTTGCGCGGCGATGTCGGTTATGGTCTGGCGCGTCGCGGCATCCATGCAACGCCCGGTCGGATTATGAAAATCCGGCATCAGATAGGCCAGACGCGGGGCGGTCTGGGCGAGCGTTGCGGCAAAACCGTCGGTATCCCAACCCGTTTCAGGCAGCGAGACGCCCACGGGCCGGCATAGTGCTCCCTGAATGGCGGCTATTGCCAGCGGGTAAGTGGGATGATCCACCACCACGCGATCCCCGGGACCGGTCATCATTCTTAAGATCAGGGCAAAGCCGCTGACGGCGCCGTTCACCACCATCACTTCGTCTGCCCGGGTGGGCAGACCGCGTGCGGTGTAGCGGGCGGCGATAGCTTCACGCAGCGCCGGAAGCCCAAGCTGATCGTACCCGGTCAGCGCCAGATTCGGCGTGATGGCCGTCAGCGCGTGGGCGTAGGCCTGGTGGATCTCTGGCCCCGCGTTGAGCGCGGCGGTTGAGAGATCCAGCGCCGCACTGGCTGTGGAAAGCGTGGGCACGGCGCGGCTGTCTGGCAGGATCGCCCGCGAACCGCTGCCGTGACGGCTCTCCAGATAACCTTCTTCCCGCAGATGCGCCAGCGCGCTGCTGATGGTGGTGCGGCTTACGCTCAGTGCGGTGGCCAGCTCCCGCTCTCCGGGCAGGCGCGTGTTTAGCGCTAGCCTGCCATCCAGAATCAACAGGCGTAACGCGTCAGCCAGCTGGCGCCACAGCGGGGTACGGGAAGAGGCTTGCTGCCAGTGCCCTAACAGGCGTACCAGAGACTGGCTTCCAAAACGACGTGATGACATGTGCAGTCCACTATTTGAAAACTGGACATTAATCATAGTGCCATTTTCACCGAAGATGGAACCTGGTTCTTCGGAGAAGAAAAAATGGTACGTCGTCTGGTACAACTTTATGTCGGTTTAGGCCTGTACGGGCTTTCAACCGCGATGTTTATTCGTTCGGATCTGGGTGTCGACCCGTGGGATGTCTTTCACCTTGGCGTCGCCATCCAGACCGGGATGAGCATCGGTACGGTGATTATTTTAACCGGGGCAGCGGTGCTGCTGCTGTGGATCCCGCTGCGTCAGCTGCCGGGGCTGGGCACTATCAGTAATGTGATTTGTATTGGTCTGGCGGCAGATGCGTCAATGGCGCTGATCCCTGAGCTCACCTCGCTGCCCGTGCGCATCACCCTGCTGGTTTCCGGCATTGTGGTTAACGCCCTTGCCACCGGGATGTATATCGGCGCGGGTTTTGGCGCAGGCCCGCGCGACGGCCTGATGACCGGCATACACGCCCGGCTGGGCTGGTCGATCCGCAGCGTGCGTACCGCGATCGAGGTGACTGTGTTGATCGTCGGCTACCTCCTCGGGGGAGCGTTTGGCGTTGGAACCGTGCTGTATGCATTAACCATCGGCCCGCTGATCCAGCTTTGTTTGCCGTGGTTTCGCCCGAGACCGCGCATTCAGAAAGCTCCACAGCCGGAGCGGATTGTTTAATTTTGCGAAGCGCTCACAGGCTATGATGGCGTAACTGTGTCAGAATAGAGACTTCTCTTTTCACGACGCCAGAATGTATGAAAGCGATCACTCTTTATGACGTTGCCCGCGTGGCAGGCGTTTCTTATCAGACCGTTTCCCGGGTGATTAACGACGCGGAACACGTTTCTGCCCGTACGCGGGAAAAGGTCCGGCAGGCCATGGCGGCGCTACACTATGTGCCCAACCGTGGCGCGCAGCAGCTGGCCGGGAAACGCACCCGCACGCTGGGGCTGATGACCAGCGATCTGGCGCTACATGCGCCGTCGCAAATCGCCTCAGCTGTAAAATCCCGGGCAGTGGAGCAGGGGGCTAGCGTACTCATCTCCATGGTGGAGCAACCCGCGCAGTGTCAGGCTGCTTTGCAGGAATTACTGGCGCAGCGCGTAGAGGCGCTGCTGGTGAACGTTCCGCTGGAAGATGCCCTGGCAGAAATGCTTCAGGAAATGGCCTCGCCGACCCCGGTTCTTTTTCTCGATGTGTCCCCCACAGCTCGGGTTAACAGTCTCGTTTTCAATGCCGAACAGGGCGCTGCCCTGGGGGCAGAGCATCTGCTTTCGCTGGGGCACCAGCGAATTGCGCTGCTCGCCGGGCCGGAAAGTTCTGTCTCTGCCCGGGCTCGTCTGGCGGGATGGAAAACCACGCTGGCTCAGGCCGGCGTGGAGGCGTTTGCGGTGGCGCAGGGCGACTGGAGCGCGGCTTCGGGCTATGAGAAAGGGCATCAGCTCCTGGCGGGCGCGCAGCTGCCGGAGGCGATCCTCGTCGCTAACGATCAGATGGCGCTTGGCGTTTTACGCGCCTGTGCGGAAAAAGGCGTTGCGGTACCGGGGCAGATCTCGGTTGTCGGGTTTGATGATACGGCTGACAGCGCGTGGTTTTCACCTCCGCTCACCACCGTTCGGCAGGCGTTCCGCGAGGCCGGTGAGCGCAGCGTGGAGTGGCTGATGGCACCTGCCCATCACGACGAATGCTGGCAGGAACAACTTCCCGTTACGTTGATCGTGCGTCATTCCACCGCGCCGCGCGCCGCACAGCAGGCCGATCGTGAAGATCTTGCGCAACAGCTCAGAACGCTGGCGCTGCTGGCGGAGAAACTGGCGCGCAGCTAGCACTTTTGTGATCGTGCTCGCCTGGTGACGATCAAAGTCTTTACCGCCACCGTTTACCAGGGCATGTTGGCTAAAATTGTGAGCGCTTCGCAAAGAGGTTGATATGTCTTCTACATTGCCGCTGACTCTCAGCGCACTTCTGGCGCGTCGTGACTGGGAAAACCCGGGTGTGACGCAGTGGAATCGTCTGGCCGCACACGCGCCTTTTCATAGCTGGCGCGATGAAACCTTCGCCCGCGAGGATAAG
This sequence comes from Enterobacter cloacae complex sp. IR5450, assembly GCF_049238665.1. Lineage (NCBI taxonomy): Bacteria > Pseudomonadati > Pseudomonadota > Gammaproteobacteria > Enterobacterales > Enterobacteriaceae > Enterobacter > Enterobacter cloacae complex sp. IR5450. The sequence goes on along the minus strand of NZ_JBMKIC010000007.1, from coordinate 54,937 downwards.
CCTTCGCGGAGCAAGCGTCTGCTTAACGGCATCTGGCGATTCAGCTTTTTCCCGGCGCCAGAGCAGGTTCCGGAGGCATGGATAACGGACGATCTGGCTGATGCCGTTGAGATGCCCGTGCCGTCGAACTGGCAGATGCAGGGATTTGATACTCCCATCTATACCAACGTCACCTATCCGATAAATGTGAACCCGCCCTATGTTCCGGCTGAAAACCCAACCGGTTGTTACTCGCTCACATTTGAGATGGATGACGCCTGGATGTGCAGCGGGCAAACCCGCATTATTTTTGACGGGGTGAATTCAGCTTTTCATCTGTGGTGTAACGGCCAGTGGATGGGCTATTCGCAGGACAGCCGTCTGCCTGCGGAGTTCGATCTCAGCGCGGTGCTGCGACCGGGGCAGAACCGCCTGGCGGTAATGGTGTTACGCTGGTGCGACGGAAGCTATCTGGAAGATCAGGACATGTGGCGGATGAGTGGCATTTTCCGTGACGTCTCGCTGCTGCACAAGCCGGAAACGCGAATTGCCGATTATCAGATCGTGACCGATCTGAATGCCGAATGCGATCGGGCGATACTCCGGGTTGACGTTGCGCTGGAAGGCACACGCTACGCCGAATGCGAGGTGGCGTTTACCCTGTGGCGTAACGGCGAAGCCTGCGCGCAAACCACGCAGCAGCCCGGATCGGCCATCGTGGACGAACGCGGCAGTTGGGCAGAACGGCTTAGGGTGGCGATACCCGTGAACGCTCCTGCGCTATGGAGCGCTGAAACACCGAAATGCTATCGGCTGACAATGTCGCTTCGGGATGCGCAGGGTAACGTGCTGGAGACTGAAGCCTGCGATGTCGGTTTCAGACGCGTCGAAATCAGCAACGGCCTGCTGAAGCTTAACGGCAAACCGCTGCTGATCCGCGGCGTGAACCGTCACGAACATCATCCTGAGAAGGGGCAGGTGATGGATGAGGCGACCATGCGCCGCGACATCGAACTGATGAAGCAGCATAACTTCAACGCCGTGCGCTGCTCGCATTATCCGAACCATCCTCTGTGGTACACGCTTTGCGATCGCTACGGCCTGTACGTGGTTGATGAGGCGAATATTGAAACCCATGGCATGGTGCCAATGAGCCGCCTGGCGGACGATCCGCGCTGGCTGCCTGCCATGAGCGAACGCGTAACGCGTATGGTGCAGCGGGACCGGAATCATCCGTCCATCATCATCTGGTCCCTGGGGAATGAGTCCGGGCATGGGGCGAATCACGATGCGCTGTACCGCTGGCTGAAAACCACCGATCCCACGCGGCCGGTGCAGTATGAAGGCGGCGGCGCCAGTACGGCGGCAACCGATATTGTCTGCCCGATGTACGCTCGCGTCGATCAGGATCAGCCGTTCCCGGCGGTGCCAAAGTGGTCGATTAAAAAGTGGATTGGTATGCCGGACGAAACCCGTCCGCTGATCCTGTGCGAGTATGCCCACGCGATGGGCAACAGCTTTGGCGGCTTTGCCAGCTACTGGCAGGCATTCCGCAGCCATCCCCGGTTGCAGGGCGGCTTTGTCTGGGACTGGGTCGATCAGGCGCTGACGAAAAAAGCGGAAGACGGCAAGGTATTCTGGGCCTACGGCGGCGATTTTGGCGATAAGCCCAACGACCGTCAGTTCTGCCTCAACGGACTGGTGTTTCCCGATCGCACTCCGCATCCCGCCCTTTACGAGGCGCAGCGTGCCCAGCAGTTCTTTACCTTTACGCTGGTGAGCACCGCTCCGCTGGTCGTCGAGATCCAGAGCGACTATCTGTTCCGTCATACTGACAACGAGTATCTGCGATGGTCGGTGGCGCGTGACGGTGCGGTACTGGCTTCCGGCGAAACCCCCCTTTCTGTTGCGCCCGAGGGGACGCAGCACGTTGAGATCCCGCTGCCTGAACTTGTCGCTGAGCCGGGCGAGGTCTGGCTCAACGTGGAGATCGTTCAGCCGCAGGCCACGCCGTGGTCGCCGCCCGGCCACCGTTGTGCCTGGGATCAGTGGCCGCTCCCGGCGCCGCTGTACCTTGCGCCACCGAAAGCAGGCGGAACCCCTCCGCAGCTAACGGTGCAGGACGAGGCGCTGGACATTACTCATCAGCAGCAGCGCTGGCAGTTTAGCCGTCTCACCGGAAACTTGACCCAGTGGTGGAACGAGGGCGCTGAAACGCTCCGTTCTCCGCTAACGGATAACTTCACCCGCGCGCCGCTGGACAATGACATTGGCGTCAGCGAGGCGACCCGCATCGATCCGAACGCGTGGGTGGAACGCTGGAAAGCGGCAGGGATGTATGAGATGTCCGCGAGCCTCCTCCAGTGTGAAGCGGAGCAGCATAACCGTGAGGTGGTGGTGACCACGCAGCACGTCTGGGAGCATCAGGGTAAAGCGCTATTTATGAGCTGCAAGGTCTGGCGGATTGATGACCACGGGGTGCTGCACGGTGATGTGCAGGTGACGGTGGCGTCTGACATTCCTGAGCCCGCTCGCGTGGGCCTGAGCGTTATGCTGGCGGATATCCCGGAAACGGTGCGCTGGCTGGGACTAGGCCCGCTGGAAAACTATCCGGACAGAAAACTGGCGGCGCAGCAGGGACGCTGGGCGTTACCGCTGGAAGAGATGCAGACGCCGTATATCTTCCCGACGGAGAACGGTTTGCGCTGCGACACCCGCGAGCTGACGTTTGGCTCCCATCAGTTGCAGGGACAGTTCCATTTCTCCCTGAGCCGTTATAGCCAGCGGCAGCTGCATGAGACAACGCATCAGCACTTGCTGCGGGAAGAGGCTGGCTGCTGGTTGAATCTTGATGCGTTTCACATGGGCGTAGGGGGGGACGACTCATGGAGCCCGAGCGTAGCCCCGGCCTTCATTCTGCAAAACCGCCGGCTGCGCTACACGTTTAGCTGGCAGCAGAACGGCTGAGCCGAAACGTGCGGCCACTGCCGTGGCCGCACGTAACACCGCACAATCGGTTTATTTCCTGAGGTTGTGCGCGGCCCAGAGAATGAAATCCTCTTTAGGCAGCGCCTTGCTGAAATACCAGCCCTGGCCGTACTGCACGCCGTGGCGATGCAACCATTCGATCTGCCCTTCAGTTTCAATGCCTTCTGCGACCATCGCCAGTTTAAGCGATTTGGCCATTTCGATGATGTGGGGAGTCACGTGCTTGTACTCCAGCGCATCCACAAAGGATTTATCAATCTTCAGAGTATCGACATCCAGATCCTGCAAATAGCTCAGGCTGGAGTAACCCGTGCCAAAATCATCAATGTAGATAGCGTGCCCGGCGCGGCGAAACGCAGCGATAGCAGGTACGCTGACGGCAGGATCGGCAAACCCGCGCTCGGTTAATTCAAGGGCGATCTGGCGCGGGTGGACGCCCCATTTGTTGAGCAACTGACTCAGCTGGCGAGGCAGCTCGGGGGACGTTAAATCCGATGGCGCAAGGTTGACAGAAATATGCAGTTCCGGGTGATGGTGTAGCCAGGCGCCTAGATCCTCAAATACCTCATTTACCACTAGCCGCGTCAGCGTTGAAATAAGCCCTGTCTGCTCAGCCAGCGGAACAAAGAGATTAGGCGACAGGTTACTGCCATCTGGCTGCGGCCAGCGCATCAGCGCTTCAGCACCCACCAGTTTTCCACTACACAGCGCCACGATGGGCTGGTAGTGAATCTCGATCTCCCGGTTGTTGATCGCGTCGATCAGGCGGTGACGCGGGGACAGCAAACGGCGGAGAATGCGCAGGACAATAAGGGCAGCAACCAGGCTTAGCAGTATGCCAGCCGGTAGCCAGATGATCAGTTGCTGGTGCCAGGAAGCCGCCAGCGGTTTTAACGACGCCCAAGCGATCACCGTAAACCCCAGTTCGGGTACAGGTTTCATCACGTACATTGAGCCGTTGTATTGCACGCGCGTAACGTCCTGCTGCTCCTTAACGACAGAGAGAATATACGGGTCTAGAACATTGCTTCTGGCAAATATATGATGGGTTGAGCTGCCCACCAGGGCGGCATCCATTGAGATTTCACCAAACGGAACAACATCCACAAGCGACGCCGGATCGACCATTACCAGATAATGTCCTTTCCCCAGAACGGCCATATAACGCTGAATGCCGAGGTCGTTTTGCGAGGTGAGCCACGCGCTATAACCATCTTCGGTGATCCGCATTGGGGGCGGTAAGATCGCCGTATCACTGGATTGTTCAAGCGATGAGCAGAGCGGTTTCAGATTATCGATATACATCACTTCCTGGATATAGCGCCATGAGAACGCGACCCGGCGCATTTCGCGTAAATGCGGGGGAGTGCAGGGCGGGGCGTGGAATGTCTGTAGGTGCGTGAGCGCCTGTTTTGCCTGCGCAACGACTCTGTCGGTACGGATCAGGACACGCGAGGCATAGCTGTCCAGCGCGTCCACAAATTTCTCCTCAGCCTGACGATGCGCCAGCCAGATACTGAGGCACACAGGGACCAGCACAGAGAAGATCAGTACGCCTGTCACCAGGCTGACCAGATGTCGGGTTCGCATGCTGTTTTATCCTTCCCATATGCCCGCCCCGGGCCTGGAGTTTGCGCGCCAGAGGAAAAAGTTTTTATCGGTAAATGATATAGTTATAGCATGCAACCGTCTCAGGCAGGTATCTGAATAAACCTTTCAAAAACAGGCTGCGCGTCACAGGGGTTGTTTTTGCAGCGAAGCTCAGATAGTATTTTGTTATGTTATAACAATACATGAAGGCCAGAGATGAAACCGAATATCCATCCAACCTATCGCACCGTTGTGTTTCACGACACCACGGCTAATGAATATTTTAAAGTTGGCTCAACGATTAAGACAGATCGTGAAATTGAGCTTGAGGGGAAAACGTATCCTTACGTTACTCTTGATGTCTCCTCTAAATCACATCCGTTTTACACCGGGAAGCAGAAGACCTTCTCGACAGATGGCAGCGCGGCACGCTTCCGCAAGCGTTTTGGCGGCTTTCTTGATGCGAAGCGAGGCTAATCATGCAGGTGCTTAACTCATTGCGCAGTGCAAAACAGCGTCACCCGGATTGCCAGATAGTCAAACGCAAGGGACGCTTATACGTGATTTGCAAATCTAACCCGCGCTTTAAGGCGGTGCAGGGGCGTAAAAAAAGGCGCTAGACGCGCGTTTCTCGCCAGCTTTCCAGGGATCTTTTCTGTTTGCCGTCGGCAGTAAAATTGTCGGTGGCAAGCCAGCTTTCAAAGGCGCTCGCCAGCGCTGGCCACTCTTTGTCGAGAATTGAAAACCAGTCGGTGTCCCGGTTTCGGCCTTTAATGACCAGCGCCTGGCGAAAACGCCCTTCAAACTGAAAGCCAAGACGCAGGGCCGCTTTGCGGGAGGGTTCGTTCAGGCTATTGCACTTCCATTCATAACGCCGGTAGCCCAGGGTATCGAACACGTACCGCATCAGCAGATACTGCGCTTCTGTCGACATGGGCGTGCGGCTTAACAGTGACGAGAAGTGAACATGTCCCACTTCCACGACGCCGTTTTTAGGATCGATCCGCATCAGGGACAGCGTCCCGACAGGAGACTGGGTCTGGTTATCGATAACGGTAAAGTGGATGGGATCGGCTAATTCGCTTACGCTCGCCACCCATTCGGCAAACTCCTCTGCGGTGGCATCGGGCTCACGCAGCAGCCACGTCCAGCTTCGGGTATCTCCGGCCACGGAATACGCAGAGAACAACGCGTGGGCATGCTCCATGCGCAGCGGCTCAAGCCGACAATAGCGACCCTGAAGTACCACCCGGGACGGGTGCGGCCGAGGCTGCCAGTCGATAAGGCTTTCCCCTACAGGTTGACCAAACTCATTGAATGTATTCATCTTTATTTCCATGATGTTAAGAAGATCTCCAGATTAATGAATTGCTGGTTCCTTAAAAAGAACCACCAGGTTATGTTTTTCTGGTACCACGAGGAGGAATGATGAATATACCGGGTGATGAGCTATACACCTTGCTCCATGCTGCGCTGAAAAAACGTGGGACAGAGACGCTCCAGCGCGCGCTCTATCTTGCTTTGCGGGAGGCCATACTGTGCGGAAGGCTTCGTTCCGGCAGCCATTTGCCCGGCTCACGAACGCTGGCGCATCAGATCTCGGTGTCCCGAAATACCGTCAACGCGGCGCTGGACCAGCTCACGCTCGAAGGTTATTTGCTGCGTAGCCGCCAGGGCACGCGGGTGGGGCAATTCGCTCCTCGTACGATTGCCCGGACATTACCGGACCCGGACGTCAGGCTGACAAAACGTGTCGCCCGGCTGCCCGCGCCTGTGCCGCGTGACACTCCGGTGATGGCGTTTACGCCGGGAACGCCTGCCATCAACTATTTCCCCTTGCCGCTGTGGCGGCGGTTGTACGATCGCGTCCTGCGCGAGGAGGGAAGCGCCCTGTTAGGGTATGGCGACCCTGCCGGCGAGCCGTCGTTACGGGCCGCCATTGCCCGCCATCTTGCGCTCTCCCGCGGCATTGACTGTGACGCCAGCCAGATAGTGATAACCGAAGGGGCGCTGGAGGGCGTCAATCTGTGCACAATGCTGTTAAGCGAGCCGGGGGATGTCGCCTGGGTGGAAAATCCCGGCTATAGCGGCGCCAAAAGCGCTTTTGTCAAAACCGGCCTGGCGATGACCGGCATACCGGTGGATGACGAGGGGATGTGCTGGGAAGGGATGTGTGCGCCTTCACCCACGCTGATTTTTACCTCGCCATCGCATCAGTTCCCTTACGGAAGCGTACTCAGCGCGCGGCGGCGTCTGGCGCTGCTGGAACTGGCCCGGCAGCACAACGCGTGGATCATTGAGGACGATTACGACAGCGAATTCCGTTATACAGGTGAGCCCGTCCCGGCGATGCTGGGTATGGTCAACAACGCGCCCGTTGTGTATCTGGGGACGTTCAGCAAAACGCTGTTTCCGTCGCTCCGAATGGGGTTCATGGTGTTACCGCCAGCGCTGGCGAAGGCGGCACGTCCCGCCATCGGCTCGCTGCTGCGCGGCGGGCATCGCGCTGAACAGCGCACCCTGGCGCTGTTTATTGAGGAAGGCCACTATGCGCGACATCTTGCCGCCATGCGCCGACTTTATCGTAAGCGATACCGCCAAATGCGAGAGGCGCTAAGCGCAGAGCTTCATACGCCGCATCGCGTTCTTGCCGGAGAAGGAGGGATGCACCTGGCGCTGGCGATTGACGGTATCGACGACCAGCGGCTGGTGGAGCAGGCAAGAGCGTTTCAGCTGGCACCCGCTGCGCTGAGCGGATATTACCTTGAGACGAAGCAGGGGCAAACCGGTCTGGTTTTAGGTTACGGCAATACCTCTGCTTCGCAGTTTGCGCCGGGTATCCGACGTCTTCAGGCGTTAATTACGCAGCAGTGGGGCGGGAAAGGGTAAAGACATCATAAAAAGAGAGCTGGCCCTTGGTGGTGACCATTTTCTGCAACTTCTCTTTTTGCCCGGCTTCGACAGCCGGCGAGTGCAGGATGCTGTCGATCAGCTCCTTCGGCACGTAACGCGTGTTGTACCACTCCCCGTTGTAGCACACGCGGAAATCGAGTACGTCGATATCTTCATACCGGTAACGCGGATTGACGTCGAAAAAGAAAAACGCGTTAAACACCACGAACAGCACTACCAGCAGCCAGACGGAATCGACCAGCGTTTCAGACTTCAGCATGACGATAAGCGTTGCCAGCCAGGCGGCGTACATGGCGACGAACAACCCGGGGTGTTTGCGAATAAAGCTGATGCTAAAGCGCGGGCGATTGTCGCGCTTTTCGCGAGTATTGAGATCGTCGATGGTGGCGGTAAGCAGGCGCTGTATCTCTGTCATTTTTTGCCTTTATGATTGTTGAAAATACAGGTGATCTGCTTATTTTATGAGAGGGGTTTACGCGATGAAAGTAACAGTTATGCCAGGAAAAAGCATAACAGTTACTCAGGATGCGCTTAGAGCATTTTAATGATTTTCGCCGGATTGCCGCCCACGACAGCATTGGCCGGCACGTCTTTGGTCACTACCGCGCCGGAAGCGATAACCGCATTATCGCCAATGGTTACGCCCGGGTTAATGATCGCACGTCCGCCGATCCAGACGTTATCACCAATGGTGACCGGTTTACCGTACTCCAGCCCGCTGTTACGTTCGGTCGCATCCAGAGGATGCGTGGCCGTATAAATGTGCACCCCCGGCGCAAGCATACAGTTATCGCCAATGCGGACAGGGCAGACATCCAGCATGACGCAGTCAAAGTTGGCATAAAAATTTTTGCCCAGATAGATGTTATACCCGTAGTCGCAGCGGAAGCTCGGTTCTATATAGGCGCCTTCGCTTTGACCCAGCAGGTCAGCTAATAAGGCGCGACGTTCGGCCTTCTCATCGGGTGCGGTATGGTTATAGCGGTGAACAAGATGACGCGCGCGTAAACGGTCAGCCCTCAGCGTGTCATCGCCAGGGCGGTAATATTCACCTGCAATCATCTTCTGTTTTTCTTCACTCATGGGAACCTCTCTGGAATCGTTTTACGCAGCGTAAAGAGGATTAACCAGAAAGGGAACGTTCCCTAAAAGCTGCTGTGACGGGAGTCACAACATTTATGCGCATAAATACGTTTTATACGGGAACCTGGCGTTTGCACTTGAAGCGTAATTCGAAAGGTAAATTCAGCTTAACAACGGGCGTAATGCCTTTACAGTCTCTCTTCAACGATTAACGAACAAATTTCCATACCGAAGAGGGGATCTTGTCATACAGTTTATTCATGGTTAGTTCAGCCAGACGATGGTCGGCAGCTGAATAAAATACCGCCAGTTCATTATCAGACAGCTCGTATTTATTTTTTTCAATAACACGTTCGAGGGTGTCAATTGACTGGCAGCGTCGCAGGCGCATCAAATAATCGACTTTTGTTAATGGTTTATCAGACATAAATTCACCTTAGTAATTGTAATAATTTTAACAGGAAAGACTAACCGGATTAGCTCTGCTGACATTAGTGAAGCAGCGAAATAGACGGTTTCCTGATTTACGCCATTTCTGCAAATCCTGTGCGTTAATGCCGTAGCTGCTGAACAACATAAAGGTGTTGTCCAGGTATTCATCAATTTGCTCTATCAACTTATTATCTTCATTGTACTTAATTTTATAATTAAGTGCGAAGGTGGCGATATGCTCGATCAGCTCGTTAAGCTGTAAATTGATAGCAGACGTTGGATCGTTCACCCAGCCATGGTTACTTTCTTCAAGATTGGCAAGGCAGTCATGGTACAAGGATTCGCAGAGAAATTTCAACTGCGCGATATCATGCCTTTTTGGCGAGTACTCGTCCATAGCGCATCCCCTTCTGAGTGATTTTTTACTCACCGAACATCATGTCGGGATGGATATAACTTGCTTAGCCACATGGGAGCTGTGTTCCTGATAACTCTAACTATAAGCCACTCTGATCAAGATTTCACCGCGCTATTACGAAAAATTACAATTAAATCGTTACTGTGCGAGCCTTTACGCAAATGTACCTTTTGCAGCAACCACGTTAATCAAATAAAAAACCGTTTTTTATCGGTTCCTTAAAATTCATTGAGTTAGCGCAAAGTTTCATGTGAAGTCCGAAACCAGATATCTTCAGATAATTTCCGTTACTTAGGAATAGTCCGAATAATTTACGCCGCAAAATGATAATAAAAGAAGGCTGAGTTCCTGGTGTAAGTTATCGGCCTATTATGCCAGGCCTCATTAAAAAGAGGAAAATAAATAGAAAAGCAATAGGTCTATTTTATGATTTTTTCTGAAAATGAAAAAGGCCGCAAATGCGGCCTTTTTATCATGTGAAACCGGTATCAGTGATGTTCTACCGAATGATTGTGCTCAACATCTTCATTTTTGCGGCTGAAGCGGCGACGAACCACCACGAAGAACACCGGTACGAAGAAGATGGCGAGAACGGTCGCCGTGACCATACCACCCATTACACCCGTACCTACCGCGTTCTGTGCGCCGGAGCCCGCGCCGGAGCTGATAACCAGCGGCATAACGCCGAGGATAAACGCCAGGGACGTCATCAGGATTGGACGCAAACGCATACGAACGGCTTCCAGCGTGGCTTCAATCAGGCCTTTTCCTTCTTTCTCCATCAGATCTTTGGCGAATTCGACGATGAGTATCGCGTTCTTCGCCGACAAGCCAATGGTTGTCAGCAGGCCCACCTGGAAGTAAACGTCGTTGGTCAGCCCACGGAAGGTCGCGGCAAGCAGTGCACCGATAACCCCCAGCGGAACCACCAGCATAACGGAGAACGGAATCGACCAGCTCTCATACAATGCCGCCAGACACAGGAACACCACAATCAGTGAAATGGCGTACAGGGCAGGGGCCTGGTTACCGGACAGACGTTCCTGATAGGACATGCCGGTCCAGTCGTAGCCGATACCCGCAGGTAGTTTGCTGGCCAGTTCTTCCATCAGGTTCATGGCTTCACCGGTGCTTCGGCCTGGCGCTGCCTGACCGAGGATTTCCATCGATGGCAGACCGTTATAGCGTTCCAGACGCGGCGAACCGTATTCCCAGCGCGAGGTTGAGAAGGCGGAGAACGGCACCATCTGGCCATCGCTACCGCGAACGTACCAGTTGTTGATATCGTTCGGCAGCATGCGGTACTGCGCTTCGGACATGACGTACACTTTCTTCACGCGACCACGGTCGATGAAGTCGTTAACGTAGCTACCGCCCCAGGCGGCGCCCAGCGTGGTATTAATGTCACTGATGGAAACACCCAGCGCCTGCGCTTTTTCCTGGTCGATATCGATCTTGTACTGCGGCGTATCTTCCAGACCGTTAGGACGTACGCCCACCAGCAGGTCAGGGTGTTTTGCCACCTCGCCAAACAGCTGGTTACGCGCCTGCGTCAGTTTTTCGTGGCCCAGACCGCCCTGGTCAATCAGCTGGAAGTCGAAGCCGGTCGCCGTACCCAGTTCAACAATCGCTGGCAGGTTAAAGGCGAAGACCATCGCATCTTTAATCTGTGAGAAGGTGCCCATCGCGCGGCCGGTAATGGCTTCTACCTTGTTCTCTGCACCTGGACGTTCAGACCAGTCTTTCAGAGAAACGAAGGCGATACCGGTGTTCTGACCACGACCCGCGAAGCCAAAGCCGTTAACCGCAAACACGGATTCGACGTTGTCTTTCTCTTTGGTCAGGAAGTAGTCGGTCATCTCATCCAGCACTTTCTGCGTACGCTCTTGCGTCGCACCGGCCGGAAGCTGCGCCATACTCAGGAACACGCCCTGGTCTTCATCTGGCAGGAACGAGCTTGGCAGACGAACGAACAGGAATGCCATCCCCACCACGATGATGATATAGAGCAGCAGGTAACGACCGGTGCTGCGCAGGATGTTACCCACGCTGTCGGTGTAGTGGTGCGTGCTCTTATCAAACATGCGGTTGAACCAGCCGAAGAACCCTTTATGCTCGCCGTGTCCGCCTTTCTGAATCGGCTTCAGCATCGTCGCGCACAGGGCTGGCGTCAGGATCAGCGCAACCAGTACCGACAGCGCCATCGCCGAAACGATGGTGATGGAGAACTGACGGTAAATCGCACCGGTAGAGCCGCCAAAGAAGGCCATCGGGATAAATACCGCGGACAGTACCATCGCGATACCGACCAGCGCGCCCTGGATCTGGCCCATAGATTTACGGGTTGCTTCCTTCGGCGGCAGGCCTTCTTCCGCCATCACACGCTCGACGTTTTCGACCACCACGATGGCGTCATCCACCAGCAGGCCGATGGCGAGCACCATCCCGAACATCGTCAGGGTGTTTATCGAGTAGCCAAATATCGCCAGAACCGCGAAGGTCCCAAGCAATACAACCGGTACGGCGATGGTTGGGATCAGCGTCGCGCGGAAGTTTTGCAGGAACAGGTACATTACCAGGAAGACGAGGATGATCGCCTCAACCAGGGTTTTTACCACTTCGTGAATCGAAATTTTTACGAACGGCGTAGTGTCATACGGATAAACGATTTTCAGACCTGACGGGAAGAACGGTTCCATCTTCTTCAGCTCTGCACGAATAGCCGTCGCGGTGTCCAGGGCGTTAGCGCCGGTCGCCAGTTTGATACCCAGACCAGATGCCGGCTTGCCGTTGAACTTCGCGATAACGTCGTAGTTCTCGCCGCCCAGCTCCACTTTCGCTACGTCACGCAGGCGAACCTGCGAACCGTCCTGATTCACTTTCAGCAGAATTTTGCTGAACTCATCCGCGGAGGTCAGACGGGTTTGCGCGATGATCGAGGCGTTAAGCTGCTGGCCCTTGACCGGCGGCGTACCGCCTAACTGACCGGCTGCCACCTGGGCGTTCTGCGCTTTGATGGCGTTAATCACGTCAACCGGCGTCAGCTGGAAGTTGTTCAGTTTATTCGGATCCATCCAGATACGCATGGCGTACTGGGAACCAAACAGCTGAACGTCACCCACACCTGACGTACGGCTGATGGCGTCCTTCATGTTGGCGCCCACGTAGTCGGAAATATCCTCCTGCGTCATGGTGCCGTTGGTGTTGATCACGCCGACAACCATCAGGAAGCTACTGGACGATTTCTCGACGCTCACGCCCTGCTGTTGTACTTCCTGCGGCAGCAGAGGCATCGCCAGCTGCAATTTGTTCTGCACCTGAACCTGCGCAATGTCCGCATCCGTACCGGATTCAAAGGTCAGGGTGATCTGAACCGTACCGGTTGAGTCACTGTTTGAGGACATGTACATCAGGTTATCGATACCGTTCATGTTCTGTTCGATAACCTGCGTAACGGTATCCTGCACCGTTTTCGCATCAGCGCCCGGGTAGGTTGCGGAGATCGTTACTGCCGGTGGCGCAATCGTTGGATATTGCGCAACAGGCAGCTTCAGGATCGCAAGTCCCCCGGCCAGCATGATGATAATGGCGATCACCCACGCAAATATGGGGCGATCGATAAAGAAATTAGGCATGTCTTAACGGCTCCTGTTTAAGTTAAGACTTGGTTTGTTCTGACTGGCCAGCGGCCGACGCTTGTTGTTTGTCGTCAGATTTCACTTCCTGCGCTTTGACCTGCGCGCCAGGACGAACTTTTTGCAAACCAGTAATAATCACGCGATCGCCATCTTTCAGACCTTCCGTCACCAGCCACTTGTCGCCAATCGCCTGCGTTGCAGTGATATTGCGCATTTCGACTTTGTTATCGGCACCCACAACCAGCGCGCTCGCATCGCCGCGTGGCGTACGGGTCACACCCTGCTGAGGAACCAGAATGGCGCTTGGGTTAGTCCCTTCCTCAAGACGGGCGCGTACGAACATACCCGGCAGCAGGGTTTTATCCGGATTCGGGAAAATGGCCCGGATGGTGATTGAGCCGGTGGTCTGATCGACGGTCACATCAGAAAATTCCAGTGTACCGGTCTGCGAGAACTCGATACCGTCGTTGGTAACCAGTTCAACCTTGGCTTTACCGTTTTCCTGTTTCAGTTGACCGCTTGCCAGCTCCTGTTTGAGACGCAGGAAATCGTTGCTGGACTGGGTAACGTCAACATAGATCGGGTCAAGCTGCTGCACGGTGGCCAGTGCGTTGGTCTGACCGTTTTGCACCAGTGCACCTTCGGTGACGGCAGATTTACCAATGCGACCGCTGATAGGGGAGGTCACTTTGGTGTAGGCCAGGTTAATACGCGCGGTTTCTACCGCCGCTTTCGCCGCCACAACGGCCGCGTTGGCTTGCTGCGCATCGGCCAGGGCTGAATCATAATCCTGTTGGCTGATGTACTGCGTGCCGAGCAGCTTCTTATAACGATTCAACGTCAGCTGCGAAATTTTGGCTGCCGCTTCTGCTTTCGCCAGATCGCCTTTAGCGCTCTCATAAGACGCCTGGTAGGTTGCTGGATCAATCTGATACAGAGACTCACCTGCCTTGACATCACCGCCTTCGGTGAAGTTACGTTTCAGGATGATACCGCTTACCTGCGGACGCACTTCCGCAATGCGATAGGCGCTGGTGCGGCCCGGTAGTTCTGTTGTCATCTGGAGAGGTTCGGATTTGAGCGTCACGACGCCAACTTCTGGCACCTGCTGAGCTCCTTGTTGAGCCTCTTTGTCGTCACATCCTGTAAGCGCTAAGCTGCCTGAGAGCATCAGAACGACCGCCAGAGGCGTTAACCCTCTGTTTTTGTTCATATGTAAACCTCGAGTGTCCGATTTCAAATTGATCAAGGGTCCTGAGTCTAAAAACCCATTGCTGCGTTTATATTATCGTCATGCTATGGTACATACATTCATAAATGTATGTAAATCTGACTCCTGTAAATTCATCAACGTATGGCACGAAAAACCAAACAACAAGCGCTGGAAACCCGACAACACATTCTGGATGTGGCAATGCGTTTGTTCTCACAGCAGGGTGTTTCGGCAACCTCGCTGGCACAGATTGCTCAGGCCGCGGGCGTCACGCGGGGAGCGATTTACTGGCATTTCAAAGACAAGTCCGATCTGTTTGGTGAAATCTGGGAGCTTTCAGAGTCCAGCATTAGCGATCTTGAGAGTGAGTATCGGGCAAAATTCCCTCACGATCCACTCTCTGTGTTAAGAGAAATTCTAGTATATATCCTTGAAGCGACAGTTGTTGAAGAGCGCCGCCGTCTGATGATGGAAATCATCTTCCATAAATGTGAGTTCGTTGGCGAAATGGCGGTGGTTCAGCAGGCGCAACGCGACCTGTGTCTGGAAAGCTACGATCGCATCGAACAGGTCCTCACGGAGTGCATGCAGGCCAAAATGCTTCCTGCCACCTTACTCACCCGCCGGGCGGCGATCCTGATGCGCAGCTATATTTCCGGCCTGATGGAAAACTGGCTTTTTGCTCCGGAGTCGTTCGATCTCAGATCAGAGGCGCGCAGCTATGTCGACATTTTTCTTGAGATGTGCCAGCTCTGTCCGACCCTTCAAAGTAAGCATCACCCCCGTTCTGCCTGATCGGGTACGGGAAAAATCGTAGACCCTTTCCGTCGTACTATTCTGCTTCAGCCGGGCGTGATATCCTTCATGCCCGACTATTTCCGGTCATTTCTCACATCACATTCACAACTATGCTGCACACCAATCGCTCGCAACATCCTGTTCTGGCCCTGTTTTTGATCCTGCTGTTTTACTTTGCAGCCGCGCCGCTTTCCTGGGCCCGTGCAGACAACGGCAGTGACATTCCCACGCGTGCTGATGTTCAGGCGCAACTCGACACCCTGAATAAGCAGAAAGATCTGTCCGCCCTGGAAAAACTTGTTCAGCAGGACCTGACGGAAACCCTGGAAACGCTGGACAAGATAGAGCGCATCAAAGCCGAAACGGCCCAGCTGAGGCAGAAGGTCGCTCAGGCGCCGGAAAACATGCGTAAGGCTACGGAGGCGCTGAATGCGCTCAGCGACGTCGACAACGACGATGAAACCCGAAAAACGCTTGCCACGCTGTCGTTGCGCCAGCTTGAGTCGCGCGTGGCGCAGCTGCTGGACGATCTGCAAACGGCGCAGTCCGATCTCTCAACCTATAACAGCCAGCTGGTTTCGCTGCAAACCCAGCCTGAGCGCGTGCAGAACGCCATGTACTCCGCATCGCAACAGCTACAGCAGATACGTAACCGTCTGAATGGCGTCACCGTTGGGGAAGGGGCGCTTCGCCCCACCCAGCAAACGCTGCTGAATATCCAGCAGACGCTGCTAAACGCGGAGATTGAACAGCAGCGTAAGAGCCTGGAAGGCAACACGGTGCTACAGGATGCGCTGCAAAAACAGCGTGACTACGTGACCGCGAATATCAACCGGCTTGAGCATCAGCTTCAGCTGTTGCAGGAAGCGGTAAACAGCAAGCGCCTGACCCTGACTGAAAAAACGGCCCAGGAAGCGGTCTCGCCAGACGAGACGGCGCGTATTCAGGCCAACCCGCTGGTGAAGCAGGAGCTGGAGATTAACCACCAGCTGAGCGAACGTCTGATCCAGGCGACTGAAAACGGCAGCGCGCTGGTACAGCAGAATATCAAGGTCAAAAACTGGCTGGATCGCGCGTTGCAGGCCGAGCGTAACGTCAAGGAGCAGATTGCCGTCCTGAAGGGCAGCCTGCTGCTGTCGCGCATTCTCTACCAGCAACAGCAGACGCTGCCGTCCGCCGACGAGCTGGAAGACATGACCAATCGCATTGCGGATTTGCGTCTTGAACAGTTTGACGTCAACCAGCAGCGCGATGCGCTATTCCAGAGCGATACCTTCGTTGCCAAAGTGGAAGAGGGCCATTCAGGTGAAGTGAACGCTGAAGTTCACGACGCGCTGTTGCAGGTGGTGGACATGCGCCGCGAACTGCTCGATCAGCTCAACAAGCAGCTGGGCAACCAGTTGATGATGGCGATTAACCTGCAAATCAACCAGCAGCAGCTGGTGAGCGTTTCTAAAAGCCTCCAGGAGATCCTGACCCAGCAGATTTTCTGGGTGAACAGCAATAAACCCATGGACTGGGACTGGTTTAAATCTTTCCCGGAAACGCTGAAATCCCAGATAAAAAGCATGAAAATTACCGTGAACTGGGAGAAAGCCTGGCCTGCAGTAATGATTGCCTTCCTGGCGGGACTGCCTTTGCTGCTCATCGCTGGCGTAATACGCTGGCGTTTGAAATGGCTGAAACAGTACCAGGCGAAGCTGGCCTCGGAAGTGGGGCAACTGCGTAACGACAGCCAGCTGCACACCCCGAAAGCGATCCTGATCGATCTGATCCGTGCTCTGCCGGTCTGCCTGTTGATACTCGCCGTGGGCCTGATCCTGCTGACCATGCAGTTGAATATCAGCGATCTGCTGTGGGCGTTCAGCAAGAAGCTGGCGCTGTTCTGGCTGGTGTTTGGCCTGTGCTGGAAAGTGCTGGAAAAAGATGGCGTCGCCGTCCGCCACTTCAACATGCCGGAAAAACTCACCAGCCACTGGCGTCGCCAGATTGTACGCATCAGCCTCGCGCTGCTGCCGCTGCACTTCTGGTCAGTTGTGGCCGAGCTTTCGCCGCTGCATCTGATGGATGACGTACTGGGGCAACTGGTGATTATGCTGAACCTGCTGCTGATTGCCGTCCTTATGTGGCCGATGTGCCGCGACAGCTGGCGGGATAAAGAGTCCCATAATCTTCGTCTGGTTACCGTAACGGTGCTGGCGATCATTCCACTGGCGCTGATGGTGCTGACGGCGACGGGTTACTTCTATACCACGCTGCGTCTGTCAGGCCGCTGGATCGAAACGGTTTATCTGGTGATTGTGTGGAACCTGCTGTTCCAGACCGTGCTGCGTGGTTTGAGCGTAGCGGCGCGCCGCATTGCGTATCGTCGTGCTGTTGCCCGTCGGCAGCATCAGGTGAAAGAGGGGGCTGAAGGGGCAGAGCCGCAGGAAGAGCCGACTATCGCCCTGGAGCAGGTCAACCAGCAAACGATGCGTATTACCATGCTGGTGATGATCGCCCTGTTTGCGGTGATGTTCTGGGCCATCTGGTCTGATTTAATTACCGTCTTCGCCTACCTCGACAGTATCACGCTCTGGCAATACAACGGTACCGAAGCGGGCGCTGCGGTAATGAAAAGCGTCACCATGGGCAGCCTGCTCTTTGCGCTGGTGTCGTCAGTGGTTGCCTGGGCGTTGATCCGCAACCTGCCGGGTCTGCTGGAAGTGCTGGTGCTCTCGAGGCTGAATCTGCGTCAGGGGGCGTCGTACGCCATTACTACCATCCTGAACTACGTCATTATTATTGTCGGGGCGATGACGGTATTCGGCTCGCTGGGCGTCTCGTGGGATAAACTCCAGTGGCTGGCGGCAGCGTTGTCGGTGGGTCTGGGCTTCGGCTTGCAGGAGATCTTCGGTAACTTTGTCTCTGGCCTGATTATCCTGTTCGAACGTCCGGTGCGTATCGGCGATACCGTCACCATCGGCACCTTCTCCGGGACCGTCAGTAAGATCCGCATCCGTGCGACCACCATTACCGACTTCGATCGTAAAGAGGTGATCATCCCGAACAAAGCCTTTGTGACCGAGCGCCTGATCAACTGGTCGCTCTCGGATACCACCACCCGCGTGGTGATCCGACTCGGGGTGGCCTACGGTTCAGATCTGGATAAAGTGAAAGAGGTCCTGCTGGAAGCCGCGAAATCACATCCTAAAGTGATGCACGATCCTGCGCCTGACGTGTTCTTCACCACCTTCGGGCCAAGCACGCTGGATCATGAGCTGCGCCTGTACGTACGCGAACTGCGCGATCGCAGCTACACCGTCGATGAGCTGAACCGCACCATTGACCGTCTGTGTCGTGAAAACAACATTAATATCGCCTTCAACCAGCTTGAAGTGCACCTGCGTAACGAGAAAGGTGACGAGCATACGGAAGTGAAGCGCGAAATTAAGGGGGACGACCCTACTCCCGCCTGAATTATTTCCCTCTCCCCTCTGGGGAGAGGGCAGGGTGAGGGGGAAGTTTCCCCTCAAAATCCCGCCGCACAATTTCCAGCGCTTTCAGCACCGTCTCAGCCGGGATCGCATGATTCTCCAGCAGCATAATTAAATCGACGGCCAGTTTGACCTCATCGGGGGCATTTTCCAGTGACATCAGCGGCTCCTGTTAACGGGTCAGGCGTTCAATGACGCGTTCAATCTCATCCAGCGCCTGACGGCAGCGGACGATGCGGCCTTCCAGCGCGCTGATTTCACGCATTAATAACTGCTGCTCTTCCAGCGTTTCGCTGATGTTCAGGCGGGCTTCGCGCTCACGCTTCATCTCAAACAGACGGCGCTCAAACTCCTGGTTCTCCAGCCGCTTGCGCTGCCATTTTCCGAGCCCAGGCGAGGCGCTGTCCCACGCCCGTAGCGGCCAGGCGGCGATTTCCCGGTGCAGGGCGGTGATCTGCTCGGTAAGATGCTCCGCAAGCCACGCGACCTGTTCCTGCTGTTCACTCTCAACCGCGTGGCGAAGCTCGTCGAGGTTGGTCTGCGCTTCAGCAAGGTAATCCTGAATGACGGTGCTGCGGGTGCGGAAGAGCTGCCGGTCAAAGCGCGGTTTCAGCGTGGCGTGGCCCATCAGCGGTGTGGCCTGCGCCCGCAGCGCGATCAGCTGATTTTGCAGCCTCTCAAGAAGCAGTGCTGTTTTCAAGGCGCTCTCCAGTGGTAAAGTAGCCGTTCAGTTTGATAACGATTCGCATTATGCAGCGTACTATTTTAATCATCATTGGCTGGCTCGCGGTAGTGCTGGGTACGCTGGGTGTGGTTTTGCCCTTGCTGCCGACCACCCCGTTTATCCTGTTGGCCGCCTGGTGCTTCGCCCGCTCGTCGCCGCGTTTTCACCACTGGCTTCTGTACCGCTCGTGGTTCGGCGGCTACCTGCGGCACTGGCAAAAACACCGGGCTATGCCGCCCGGGGCCAAGCCGCGCGCCATTGCCTTCATCCTGATCACCTTCGCCGTCTCGTTATGGCTGGTGAAAATGATGTGGGTGCGCATTCTGCTGCTGGCGATCCTGGTTTGCCTGCTGCTCTTTATGTGGCGGATCCCCGTGGTTGATGAAAAGCAACAAAAGCACTGAAGCCTCATCATGGCGGTTGCAATTATGGCGCACAGCCAGTAAATTCGACCGTTTTCGAGCACAGGTGCGCCTGGTCAAAGGTTAAACAACTGTTACTTTGACCGACTCGTCGCGCGCCGTGAGTAACACTGTTTCATTTAGGCACAAACCGATGACCGCAACTGCACAGCAGCTTGAATATCTGAAAAATAGCATCAAAAGTATCCAGGACTATCCAAAACCTGGCATTCTTTTCCGCGATGTCACCAGCTTGCTGGAAGACCCGAAAGCGTACGCCCTCAGCATTGAACTGCTGGTTGAGCGTTATAAAAACGCCGGGATCACCAAAGTAGTAGGTACTGAAGCCCGTGGCTTCCTGTTTGGCGCACCGGTTGCGCTGGCGATGGGCGTGGGTTTTGTGCCGGTGCGTAAGCCGCGCAAACTGCCGCGTGAAACCATTGCTGAGAGCTATGAGCTGGAATACGGCACCGATCAGCTGGAAATTCACGTTGATGCTATCAAGCCAGGCGACAAAGTGCTGGTAGTGGACGATCTGCTGGCAACCGGCGGCACCATCGAAGCGACCGTGAAGCTGATCCGTCGTCTGGGCGGGGAAGTGACCGACGCGGCATTCATCATCAACCTGTTCGATCTCGGCGGCGAGCAGCGTCTGGAAAAACAGGGTATTACCAGCTACAGCCTGGTGCCATTCCCGGGACATTAATCCCATATCTCACAACCTCGCTCAATGGGTGAGGTTGTGATAGCATTCCCCTCCATTAATTCACCTTCCAGCGTTGCAGAGCCTGCCCATGAGTTATCAGGTGTTAGCCCGTAAATGGCGACCACAAACCTTTGCTGACGTTGTCGGTCAGGAACATGTGCTGACGGCCCTGGCGAACGGCTTGTCGCTAGGTCGCATCCATCACGCCTATCTTTTTTCCGGCACCCGCGGCGTCGGTAAAACCTCTATTGCCCGTCTGCTGGCAAAAGGTCTGAACTGCGAAACCGGGATCACCGCCACCCCGTGCGGCGTGTGCGACAACTGTCGTGAGATCGAGCAGGGGCGTTTTGTCGATCTGATTGAGATCGACGCCGCCTCGCGCACCAAAGTGGAAGACACCCGCGATCTGCTCGACAACGTGCAGTACGCCCCGGCGCGCGGCCGCTTCAAGGTCTATCTGATCGATGAAGTGCACATGCTGTCGCGCCACAGCTTCAACGCCCTGCTGAAAACGCTGGAAGAGCCGCCTGCGCATGTCAAATTCCTGCTGGCGACCACCGATCCGCAAAAGCTGCCGGTCACGATCCTGTCGCGCTGCCTGCAATTCCATCTGAAGGCGCTGGACGTTGAGCAGATCCGCGCTCAGCTTGAGCATATTCTCGATGAAGAGAACATTGTTCATGAACCGCGCGCGCTGCAACTGCTGGCCCGTGCGGCGGACGGCAGCCTGCGCGATGCGCTAAGCCTGACCGACCAGGCGATTGCCAGCGGTGACGGTAAACTCTCCACCGACGCGGTCAGCACCATGCTCGGCACGCTGGATGACGATCAGGCGCTGTCGCTTATTGAAGCGATGATCGCCGCCAACGGTGAGCGGGTGATGACGCTCGTCAACGATGCCGCCGCCCGTGGCATTGAATGGGAAGCGCTGCTGGTCGAGATGCTCAGCCTGCTGCACCGCGTGGCGATGCTGCAACTGTCCCCGTCGGCCATTGGCGCAGACATGGCGACCATTGAACAGCGGATGCGTGAACTTGCGCGCACCGTGCCGCCGGCTGACGTTCAGCTTTATTATCAGACGCTGCTGATCGGCCGCAAAGAGCTGCCGTTTGCACCGGATCGCCGGATGGGCGTTGAAATGACGCTGCTGCGTGCGTTGGCCTTCCATCCGCGCAAGCCACTGCCGGAGCCGGAAACGCCCCGGCAGTCCTTTGTGCCGGTTGCGCCGACCGCGGTAATGTCACCGCAGCAGGTGCCACCGCAACCGGCATCGCCGCCGCCGCAAAACGTGCCGCTGTCGGATGCCACCAGTTCGGTGCTTGCCGCACGAAGCCAGTTGCAACGTGCGCAGGGAGCAACCAAACCAAAAAAGAGTGAACCGGCAGCGCCTGCAAGAGCGCGGCCGGTGAACAACGCCGCGCTTGAACGACTGGCCTCGGTAACGGAGCGCGTGCAGTCGCGTCCGGCACCGTCCGCGCTCGAGCAAAAAGCCCCGGCGAAAGAAGAGGCATACCGCTGGAAGGCGACTACCGTTGTTGAAACGGTCAAGGAAGTGGTCGCCACGCCAAAAGCGCTGAAAAAGGCGCTGGAGCATGAAAAAACGCCGGAGCTGTCCGCGAAGCTTGCGGAAGAGTCCATTGCGCGCGACGCCTGGGCCGCAGAGGTCAGCAAACTGCAGCTGCCGAAGCTAGTTGAGCAGGTCGCGCTGAACGCCTGGAAAGAGCAGGACGGTAATCAGGTGCGTCTGCACCTGCGCCCTGGCCAGCGGCACCTCAACTCCCCAGGCGCGCAAAAGGCGCTGGCCGAGGCGCTTACCGCATTACAGGGTGTGCCGGTTGAATTGACTATCATTGAAGATGATAATCCGGCGGTGAAAACGCCGCTCGAGTGGCGTCAGGCCATTTATGAAGAGAAGCTCGCGCAGGCGCGCGAGGCGATAATTGCGGATAACAACATCCAGACCCTGCGCCGGTTCTTCGACGCCGATCTGGATGAAGAGAGTATTCGCCCCATTTGATCGTGAGTCTGACTTACGGTTGTAATCCTTAACGTGAAAGAAGAGAGAAGCCTATGTTTGGTGGAAAAGGCGGTCTGGGTGGCCTGATGAAGCAGGCTCAGCAGATGCAGGAAAAAATGCAGAAGATGCAGGAAGAGATCGCTCAGCTGGAAGTCACGGGTGAATCCGGTGCCGGTCTGGTCAAGGTGACCATCAACGGTGCGCATAACTGCCGTCGCGTGGAAATCGACCCGAGCCTGCTCGAAGACGACAAAGAGATGCTGGAAGATCTGGTTGCAGCCGCGTTTAACGATGCCGCTCGCCGTATCGACGAAACCCAGAAAGAGAAAATGGCCTCTGTTTCCAGCGGTATGCAACTGCCGCCGGGCTTTAAGATGCCATTCTGATGCAAACCAGTCCGCTGCTCACGCAGTTAATGGAAGCACTGCGCTGCCTGCCGGGCGTTGGCCCGAAGTCGGCGCAGCGTATGGCGTTTACGCTATTGCAGCGCGACCGCAGCGGCGGGATGCGCCTGGCGCAGGCTCTGACCCGCGCCATGTCAGAAATTGGTCACTGTGCGGATTGCCGTACCTTTACCGAGCAGGACGTATGCAACATCTGCACGAACCCGCGTCGTCAGGAAAACGGTCAGATTTGCGTGGTGGAGAGTCCGGCGGACATCTACGCCATCGAACAAACCGGGCAGTTTTCCGGCCGCTATTTTGTGCTGATGGGGCATCTCTCCCCGCTGGACGGCATCGGCCCGGACGATATCGGTCTCGATCGTCTGGAGCAGCGCCTGGAGTCGGAAACCATCAAAGAGGTGATCCTCGCCACCAACCCCACGGTGGAAGGGGAGGCAACCGCCAACTACATCGCCGAACTGTGCGCGCAGTACGGCGTTGACGCCAGCCGCATCGCCCACGGCGTGCCGGTCGGCGGTGAGCTGGAGATGGTCGACGGCACCACGCTGTCGCACTCGCTGGCCGGACGTCACAAGATTATTTTCTGATCAAACGGAGGCTGCGCGCGCGGCCTCCGCTTGAAAATTTCCCCCCTTATCCCCATCTCTCACTCAACGTTTTACAAACCCATTAAATGGCATTGTTGAGGTCGACTTAGATGAAAGGACAAGAAACCCGTGGTTTCCAGTCAGAAGTAAAACAGCTTCTGCACCTGATGATCCATTCCCTGTATTCCAACAAAGAAATTTTCCTGCGTGAGCTGATTTCCAACGCCTCCGATGCGGCGGACAAGCTGCGCTTCCGCGCGCTGTCTAACCCGGATCTGTATGAAGGCGACGGCGAACTGCGCGTGCGCGTCTCGTTCAATAAAGAGAACCGCACCCTGACGATTGCCGATAACGGCATCGGGATGAACCGCGACGAGGTGATCGACCACCTCGGGACCATCGCCAAATCCGGCACCAAAGCGTTCCTTGAGTCCATGGGCTCTGACCAGGCGAAAGACAGCCAGCTGATTGGTCAGTTCGGCGTAGGCTTCTACTCGGCGTTCATCGTGGCGGACAAAGTCACCGTGCGCACTCGCGCCGCGGGCGACAGCGCCGAGAACGGCGTGCTGTGGGAATCCAAAGGGGAAGGCGAGTACACCGTTGATGACATCACCAAAGCGGATCGCGGCACCGAAATCACCCTGCACCTGCGTGAAGGCGAAGACGATTTCCTGAACGACTGGCGCGTACGCTCCATCATCAGCAAGTATTCCGACCACATCGCGCTGCCGGTTGAGATTGAAAAACAGGAAGAGAAAGACGGCGAAACCGTGGTTTCCTGGGAAAAAATCAACAAGGCGCAGGCGCTGTGGACGCGTAACAAAGCTGAAATTAAAGACGACGAGTACAATGAGTTCTACAAGCACATTGCCCACGACTTCACCGATCCGCTGACCTGGAGCCACAACCGTGTGGAAGGGAAGCAGGAGTACACCAGCCTGCTGTACATCCCGGCACAGGCACCGTGGGACATGTGGAACCGCGATCACAAGCACGGCCTGAAGTTGTACGTGCAGCGCGTGTTCATTATGGACGACGCCGAGCAGTTCATGCCGAACTACCTGCGCTTTGTGCGTGGTCTGATCGATTCCAACGATCTGCCGCTGAACGTCTCGCGTGAAATCCTTCAGGACAGCACCGTCACCCGTAACCTGCGTAACGCCCTGACCAAACGTGCGTTGCAGATGCTGGAAAAACTGGCGAAGGACGATGCGGAAAAATACCAGACCTTCTGGAAACAGTTTGGCCTGGTGCTGAAAGAAGGTCCGGCGGAAGACACCGCGAATGTGGAAGCTATCGCTAAACTGCTGCGCTTCGCCTCTACGCACAACGACTCCTCCGCCCAGACCGTGTCGCTGGAAGAGTACGTCTCCCGCATGAAAGAAGGGCAGGAGAAGATCTACTACATCACCGCCGACAGCTATGCGGCAGCGAAGAGCAGCCCGCACCTGGAGCTGCTGCGTAAGAAAGGCATCGAAGTGCTGCTGCTGTCTGACCGCATCGACGAATGGATGATGAACTACCTGACCGAGTTCGACGGTAAGGCGTTCCAGTCCGTTGCCAAAGCTGACGAGTCCATCGACAAGCTGGCAGATGAAGTGGACGAAAGCGCGAAAGAAGCCGAGAAGGCGCTGGAGCCGTTCATTGAGCGCGTGAAAACCCTGCTGGGTGACCGCGTGAAAGAGGTGCGCTTCACGCACCGTCTGACCGATACGCCAGCCATTGTCACCACCGATGCGGACGAAATGAGCACCCAGATGGCGAAACTGTTCGCTGCGGCGGGCCAGGCCGTGCCGGAAGTGAAATATATCTTTGAGCTTAATCCGGATCATCCGCTGGTGAAACGCGCGGCGGATACCCAGGACGACGCCCGCTTTGCGGAGTGGGTTGAACTGCTGCTGGATCAGTCCCTGCTGGCCGAGCGCGGTACGCTGGAAGATCCTAACCTGTTCATTAAACGTGTGAATGCGCTGCTACTGGCGTAACTGACCACGTCTCCCCTGGTCTTCTCCCTCTCCCCGTGGGAGAGGGCCGGGATGAGGGCACCAGACCGCACTCTCCCAAATTATCTCCCCTCATTAACCGTTTCAGCCTCCCCGCCTTCCTTGAGCGATACCCGTTCTGGTGGTATTGTTTAGCGCTTTTGAAAAATTGAATCGACATTTGAGGGGATTTTCGCAATGCGTATTATTCTGCTTGGCGCTCCGGGCGCGGGTAAGGGAACTCAGGCTCAGTTCATCATGGAGAAATACGGTATTCCGCAAATCTCTACTGGTGACATGCTGCGTGCCGCTGTTAAATCTGGCTCCGAGCTGGGCAAACAAGCTAAAGACATCATGGACGCAGGCAAGCTGGTGACCGACGAACTGGTTATCGCGCTGGTAAAAGAGCGCATTGCTCAGGAAGACTGCCGCAATGGTTTCCTGCTGGACGGCTTCCCGCGCACCATTCCTCAGGCTGACGCCATGAAAGAAGCGGGCATCAACGTGGATTACGTGCTGGAGTTCGACGTACCGGACGAGCTGATCGTTGACCGTATCGTTGGCCGTCGCGTACACGCTGCTTCTGGCCGCGTTTACCACATTAAATTCAACCCACCTAAGGTTGAAGGCAAAGACGACGTGACCGGCGAAGAGCTGACCACCCGTAAAGACGATCAGGAAGAAACCGTGCGTAAACGCCTGGTGGAATACCATCAGATGACCGCACCGCTGATCGGCTACTACACCAAAGAAGCGCAGGCGGGTAACACCAAATACGCGAAAGTGGACGGCACCAAAGCCGTGGCTGACGTACGTGCAGAGCTGGAAAAAATTCTCGGCTAAGCGCACCTCTCTCACCCGGAGCCCCGGGTGAGAAAAATTCTCATCTCACCTATTGCAGCAATGGGTTTCGTTTAAACGCATTTCCGCTACAATTGACAGCCTATCAAATGGTTAAGAGGCGTGAATGAGTCAGGCGAAAACCGGCATCCTGCTTGCCAATCTGGGCACCCCAGAAGCACCTACTCCAGCGGCGGTAAAACGCTACCTGCGACAATTTTTAAGCGACACGCGCGTCGTGGATACCCCAAGACTGCTGTGGTGGCCACTGCTGCGTGGCGTCATTCTGCCGATTCGTTCCCCGCGTGTGGCAAAGCTCTATCAGTCCGTGTGGATGGAAGAGGGCTCGCCGCTGATGGTGTACAGCCGTCGTCAGGAGAAGGCGCTGGCCGCACGCCTGCCGGACATGCCCGTTGCGCTCGGCATGAGCTACGGTAAGCCATCCCTGGAAAGCGCCGTTGACTCTCTGCTGGCGCAGGGCGTTGAACACATTGTGGTGCTGGCTCTATATCCGCAGTATTCGTGCTCCACGGTAGCTGCCGTCTGGGACGAACTGGGGCGCATTCTGGCGACCCGCCGCCGTATACCGGGTATCACCTTTATCCGCGACTACGCCGATAACGAGCTGTACATTCAGGCGCTTGCCAGCAGCGCGCGCGCGTCGTTTGAAAAACACGGCGAGCCGGATCTGCTGCTGCTCTCCTATCACGGTATTCCGCAGCGTTTCGCGAACGAAGGGGACGATTACCCCCAGCGTTGCCGCGATACCACCCGCGAGCTGGTCTCCGCCCTCGGCCTGCCGCCTGAGAAGGTGATGATGACCTTCCAGTCGCGCTTCGGCCGTGAACCTTGGCTGACCCCGTATACTGATGAAACGCTAAAAATGCTGGGCGAGAAGGGCGTGAAGCACATTCAGGTGATGTCGCCGGGCTTCTCGGCGGACTGTCTGGAAACGCTGGAAGAAATTGCCGTCCAGAACAAAGAGTTCTTTATGGAGGCGGGCGGAACGAAATACGAATACATTCCTGCGCTTAACGACTCCCCTGAACACATCGACATGATGGTGTCACTGGTCACCACCCGCCGCTGATCGCGTTACGGGCCGGGTTTGTGCTACCATTCCCGGCCCGTATTCTTTGCACAGTTCAGACCATGAAATTTCCCGGTAAACGTAAGTCCAAACACTATTTCCCCGTCGATGCCCGCGATCCGCTGTTACAGCAAATTCAGCAGGAAAGCGAAACCAGCGCTGCCTGGGTGGTCGGTATCGATCAGACGCTGGTGGACATTGAAGCCAAAGTGGATGATGCATTTGTCGCACGTTACGGTCTGAGCGCCGGGCACTCGCTGGTAATTGAGGATGACGTTGCTGAAGCGCTGTATCAGGAGCTGGTGCGCGAAAATCTTATCACCCACCAGTTTGCCGGCGGCACTATCGGCAACACCATGCACAACTACTCCGTACTGGCAGACGACCGCTCGGTGCTGCTTGGCGTGATGTGTAGCAATATCGAAATCGGTGGCTACGCCTACCGCTACCTGTGCAATACCTCCAGCCGCACCGATCTGAACTATTTACAGGGCGTTGACGGGCCGATTGGCCGCTGCTTTACGCTGATAAGCGATTCCGGCGAGCGTACCTTTGCCATCAGCCCCGGCCATATGAATAAGCTGCGCGCTGAAAGTATCCCGGAAGAGGTGATCGCGGGCGCGTCTGCGCTGGTACTGACCTCCTATCTGGTGCGCTGCAAGCCGGGCGAACCAATGCCGGACGCAACCATGAAGGCAATTGAGTACGCGAAGAAATACAACGTGCCTGTGGTTCTGACGCTGGGCACCAAATTCGTCATTGCCGACAACCCGGAGTGGTGGCAGGCCTTCCTGAAAGAACACGTCTCGATTCTGGCGATGAATGAAGAAGAAGCCGAAGCGCTGACCGGTGAAAGCGATCCGCTGCTGGCGTCTGATAAGGCGCTGGACTGGGTGGACCTGGTGCTCTGCACCGCCGGGCCGGTCGGGCTGTACATGGCGGGCTTCACGGAAGAAGAGAGCAAGCGTAAAACCCAGCACCCGCTGCTGCCGGGCGCAATCGCCGAATTTAACCAGTACGAGTTCAGCCGCGCTATGCGTCATAAAGACTGCATCAACCCGCTGCGTATCTTCTCTCACATCGCACCGTATATGGGTGGCCCTGAGAAGATCATGAACACCAACGGCGCGGGCGACGGCGCGCTGGCCGCGCTGCTGCACGACATTACCGCCAACGCCTACCACAAAACCAACGTGCCGAATTCCAGCAAACATACCTTCGACTGGCTGACCTATTCCTCGCTGGCGCAGGTGTGTAAGTACGCGAACCGCGTGAGTTATCAGGTGCTGAACCAGCATTCTCCGCGCTTAACGCGGGGGCTGCCGGAACGGGAAGACAGCCTCGAAGAGGCGTACTGGGACAGGTAAAAGTAAAACGGCAACCTGTGGTTGCCGTTTTTAGTGTTTGTTCCCTCTCCCTGCGAGAGAGGGTCAGGGTGAGGGCATCAGGCAGCACAAAACTTACCCCGTTACTGCCTCTTCAACCGGCGGTTTCGTCAGCATTGTCAGCATCGTATTCGCAATCTCACGCTCACCCATCACCACCTGATTCGCGCCGCGCTCGGTGATGTACTCCACTTCGTCATCATAATGGGCGCGGGCAATGATTTCGATATGCGGGCATTTTTCACGGGCTGTGGCGACAATTTCACCAGCCTCGTAACCGTTCGGGATAGTGAGCAGCAGCCAGCGAGCGCAGTCCAGATGCGCCAGATTCATAATCTCTTCGTTAGCCGCGTTGCCCAGCACCGCGCGGATGCCGCGCTCGCGAAGTTCGTCGACGCGGGTGCGTGACGTTTCAATCACTACAAGTGGAATGCCCTGAGCCATCAGTTTTTCACCCAGCAGGCTGCCGACGCGGCCAAAACCGACCAGCAGCGCGTGGTTGCAGATATCCACCGGGATCTGTTTCTCTTCTTCTGTCGCCTCTTCCAGCGTCAGCTCTTCGAGGGTTTCGGTCTTCTCGAGATATTTTTCCAGCAGGGCAAACAATACCGGGTTCAACATGATGGAGAGGATCGCCCCCGCCAGCACCAGATTTTGCCCAGCCTGTGGCAGCAGGTTCAGGGCCATCCCCAGACCGGCAAGAATAAAGGCGAACTCGCCAATCTGCGCCAGGCTGGCGGCGATGGTCAGCGCCGTGCGCGGCGAGTGACCGAACATCCGCACCAGGAAGAAGGCGGCAACGGACTTACCAAAGATGATGATTGCCAGCGTACCCAGCACGGCCAGCGGCTGCTGGATGAGGATCAACGGGTCGAACAGCATCCCGACGGAGACGAAGAACAGCACCGCGAATGCATCACGTAGCGGCAGGGTATCGTGCGCGGCGCGGTGGCTCAGCTCGGACTCGTTCAGCACCATCCCGGCGAAGAACGCGCCCAGCGCAAAGGAGACGTCAAACAGCTCGACGGCGCCAAAGGCAATGCCCAGCGCCAGCGCAAGGACTGAAAGCGTGAACAGTTCACGCGAGCCCGTGACGGCGCTGCGGGACATGATCCACGGCACCAGACGGCGGCCCACCAGCATCATGATGGCGATAAACGCCATGACTTTACCGATGGTAATGCTCATATCCAGTGCCAGCGAGGCGAAGCCGATATTCTCTTTTTCCATCATCCCGGCGACGGCGGGCAGCAGAACCAGCGTCAACACCATTACCAGATCTTCAACAATCAGCCAACCTATCGCGATTTGCCCGCGCTGGCTGTCTATCAGCTGCCTCTCTTCAAGCGCGCGCAGCAGCACCACGGTACTGGCGGTTGAAAGACACAGCCCAAATACGATACCGGTCATGATTGACCAGCCCAGCACCGCCGAAAGCGCCATGCCCAGCAGCGTCGCCACCCCTATCTGGGCGATCGCTCCCGGTATGGCGATCGACTTTACCGCCATCAGATCCTTCAGGGAAAAATGCAGCCCGACGCCAAACATCAGCAGGATCACGCCTAATTCC
Organism: Enterobacter cloacae complex sp. IR5450; assembly: GCF_049238665.1. Lineage (NCBI taxonomy): Bacteria > Pseudomonadati > Pseudomonadota > Gammaproteobacteria > Enterobacterales > Enterobacteriaceae > Enterobacter > Enterobacter cloacae complex sp. IR5450. The sequence goes on along the minus strand of NZ_JBMKIC010000007.1, from coordinate 24,703 downwards.
GCCAGCTCAGGCGCCAGTTTGGTATCTGCGACAAAACCCGGCGTAAAGGGCCCTGCCAGCACGCCCGCCAGCAAATAGCCTACCAGGGGCGAAATACGCAGTTTATTGGCAATCATGCCGAGAATAAAAGCGAGCACAAGTCCACCAACAATGGTGGTGATAAGCGGTGTGGCGTGGTGCATTCCGTCTCCTTTTGCGATGGGTGATCCATTTTTGGTGCAAATACCAAAAAGCCGATTAATAGTTTATGACAATTTTTACGCTTATGTTTATGAATAATTGTTGAAAACACAATAAAAAGGCAATAAGCATGAAAAAAGGCAGATTTTGATAAATTTGCTGAGGGGAGGGAGAGGAAAGCCTTATGGCATCAGGTTATCCGGCTGCCAAAGTTTAACTTTGGCAGCCGTGAAGTTACGCTTTATGACGGTTGTCAGGCAGGAATATGGTCAACATCCCCAGAAGTGGCAGGAAAGCGCAGATTTTATAGACCAGGAAGATGCTGGTGTGGTCGGCAACCATCCCTAAAACGGCTGCGCCAAGGCCGCCCATGCCAAAGGCAAAACCGAAAAAGAGGCCGGAAACCATACCGATACGTCCCGGCAGCAGCTCCTGCGCGTAGACCAGGATGGCTGAAAATGCCGATGCGAGAATAAAACCAATAATCACCGTCAATATTCCAGTCCATTCCAGCGTTGCGTAGGGTAAAACAAGCGTAAACGGTGCAACGCCGAGGATAGAGCCCCAAATCACATATTTACGTCCGATTTTATCCCCCACAGGGCCGCCAATCACCGTGCCTGCCGCCACCGCAAACAGGAAGGCAAAGAGATGGAACTGGGCGTTTTGTACCGATAATCCGAATTTTTGCATCAGATAGAAGGTGTAATAGCTGCTGATGCTCGCCATATAGAAATATTTCGAGAAAATCAGCACCAGCAGCACGCTGACGGCAAGGATCACCTTATTGCGCGGAAGGGGGTTGGTTATCTTCACGGCAGGTTTTCCCTTATTTACGCGATGCTGCGCGGCATACCAGCGGCTGATTTGCGCCAGGACGACAATCGCCAGCAGCGCGGCCAGCACAAACCACGCCACGTTGCCTTTACCGTAGGGCGCGATAATCACCGCCGCCAGCAGAGGACCGAGGGAGCTACCAAAGTTCCCCCCCACCTGGAACAGAGACTGCGCCAGCCCGTGGCGTCCGCCGGAGGCCATACGCGCCACGCGGGACGATTCCGGATGGAACACCGATGAACCGGTTCCCACCAGCGCCGCGGCAACCAGTACCGCCTCAAAGCTGCCCGCCATGGCCAGCAGCACCAGCCCGCTCAGGGTGAAGCACATCCCAATGGGCAGCGACCATGGCATCGGGTATTTGTCCGTCCAATAGCCCACCACCGGCTGTAGCAGCGAAGAGGCCAGCTGGAAGGTCAGGGTGATCATCCCGATCTGCACGAAGGTTAATGAGAACTCAGACTGCAACAGCGGGTAGATCGCCAGAATCAGCGACTGGATCATGTCGTTGAGCAGATGAGAGAGACTGATTGCGCCTAATACTTTAAAGGAAGTGCGCGATTTCGGCGGCGACGCCGGAGCGCCCTGGACGGGCTGGGTTGATTCACTGATTGCCATAAATACCACGTCGATTTGTTATTAGAGATGCAGGGAGTAATTATTATCCGACTAACATACCCGTCCGTGACATTTGAAGAAAGTCGCAATTCTGAAAACTTATTTGTCTATTCTTGTGAGTCACTGTAATTTTTGCGTTTGTCTATGGGTCAGGGAGAGAGAAGATGAAGTTAATGAAGCGTGGCGTCGCGCTGGCGCTCATCGCCGCATGGGGGCTAACAAGCCTGCCCGCGCAGGCGTATGAAAAAGATAAAACCTATAAAATTACCATTCTGCATACTAACGATCATCACGGCCATTTCTGGCGCAGCGAATACGGTGAATATGGCCTGGCGGCGCAAAAAACGCTGGTGGATGGCATTCGTAAAGAGGTCGCGGCCCAGGGCGGCAGCGTGCTGTTGCTGTCGGGCGGGGATATTAATACCGGCGTACCGGAATCTGATTTGCAGGATGCCGAGCCTGATTTCCGCGGCATGAATTTAATTGGTTACGACGCGATGGCGGTCGGAAACCACGAGTTTGATAATCCGCTGAGCGTGTTGCGCCAGCAGGAGAAGTGGTCCAAATTCCCGTTCCTTTCCGCCAATATTTATCAGAAAAGCACCGGCGAGCGCTTGTTTAAACCGTGGGCGCTGTTCAAGCGTCAGGATCTGAAGATCGCGGTCATCGGCTTAACCACCGACGATACGGCCAAAATTGGCAACCCTGAATTTTTCACCGACATCGAATTCCGTAAACCGGCGGACGAAGCGAAGCTGGTGATCCAGGAGTTGCAGCAGAATGAAAAACCGGATGTGATTATCGCGACCACCCACATGGGGCATTACGATAACGGTCAGCACGGCTCTAACGCGCCGGGCGACGTGGAGATGGCGCGCAGCCTTCCAGCGGGCTCGCTGGCGATGATTGTGGGCGGTCATTCGCAGGATCCGGTCTGCATGGCTTCTGAGAATAAAAAGCAGGTAGATTATGTGCCCGGCACGCCGTGCGCGCCGGATCGTCAGAACGGGATCTGGATTGTACAGGCCCACGAGTGGGGTAAATACGTTGGCCGCGCGGATTTCGAATTCCGTAACGGCGAGATGAAGCTGGTGCACTATCAGCTCATCCCGGTCAACCTGAAGAAGAAAGTGACCTACCCGGATGGCAAAAGCGAGCGGGTACTCTACACGCCAGAGATCGCTGAAAACCAGCAGATGCTCTCTCTGCTGACGCCGTTCCAGAGCAAAGGGAAAGCGCAGCTGGACGTGAAGATTGGCACGCTTAACGGACGACTGGAAGGGGACCGCAGCAAAGTCCGCTTTGTACAGACCAACATGGGGCGTCTGGTGCTGGCCGCGCAGATGGCGCGCACGAATGCGGATTTCGCCGTGATGAGCGGCGGCGGTATTCGTGACTCCATCGAAGGCGGAGACATCACCTATAAAGACGTGCTCAAAGTGCAGCCGTTTGGCAACGTGGTGGTCTATGCGGACATGAGCGGGAAGGAGGTGATTGACTACCTGACCGCCGTGGCGCAGATGAAGCCAGATTCCGGGGCGTATCCGCAGTTTGCTAACGTCAGCTTCGTCGCGAAGGACGGTAAGCTCAACGATCTCAAAATCAAAGGCGAACCGGTTGATACGGCGAAAACCTACCGCCTGGCAACGTTAAGCTTTAACGCCACCGGCGGCGACGGCTATCCGCATATCGATAACAAACCGGGCTATGTAAATACCGGGTTTATTGATGCGGAAGTGTTGAAGCAGTTTATCCAGCAAAATTCACCGATTGACGTGAACGCGTATGAGCCGAAAGGTGAGGTGAGCTGGCAGTAGTGTTGTGCGGCCTGATGCCCTCACCCCAACCCTCTCCCACCGGGAGAGGGCGCGAACACAAAAAACGGTAACGCCTGTTACCGTTTTGCTTTTACCTCGCAGCGCCACCGGGCAATTTTCTCAATCCCGGCGCGCAATATCCGCAAATTTCGCGTCCAGCATTTTCGCCAGATCGCCTGCGGACAGTTCGATATCCAGCCCGCGTTTGCCGCCAGAAATATAGATCGTTTCAAATTCTTGCGAAGGCGCATCGATCAGCGTGGGCAGACGCTTTTTCTGACCGAGCGGGCTGATCCCGCCGACCAGATAACCCGTTGTGCGTTGCGCAACCATCGGGTCTGCCATATCGACCTTTTTCGCTCCCATCGCTTTGGCCACTTTCTTCAGATCAAGCTGTCCGGCGACGGGCGTTACTGCTACGGCGAGGTGCTTCATATCGCCGTTCACCGCGACCAGCAGCGTTTTGTAGACCTGGTCCGCGTTCAGCCCCAGCTTGCGCACCACTTCATCACCAAAGTTGGTTTCGTTCGGATCGTGATCGTAGGTGTGGATCCGGAAAGAAATTTTGTTTTTTTCGAGTAATTTAACGGCGGGAGTCATGGCTATCCTTCTTACGACAGACGATTCATGCCAGCAGCATACGCCTGACGTTTGTCTAAAAAATAGCACCATCTTGCGCAATAGTATTGGCAGTGATGGTTACTTTGAGCGACAATCGGCGTAGCCGAAGGTCACTTCGGTATAATAAAAACGATGAAATTCCTCTTTGACGGGCCAATAGAAATATTGGCCATTTTTTTATTTCAGCAGCGACGGCAAATTCCCTTCTCCGTACAAATGCAACGCGCCAACCGCGACAACATAACGACCGGCAGGCAGGGCATATAGCGTCTCCCGCCACGCCTGGTTGCGCGCGTTCATCAGCACATCATACAACGATTCACTGAACGTCGACGGTAACGCCAGCTTACCGTCTGCGGGCGGCGCATCCAGCCACCAGCCAATCATCGTTTGCAGCAGACGCGCGTTGGTGTGCCAGTGGGTCAGGGTATCATCCAGTAGCATCTTGCCGTCATCGGGAAGCTGGCGAAGGAGCGCAATCTGGCTGTCCGTGCCTTCCAGTTCAATAACGGACAGGTTGCGCGCCCTTGCCGCATTCAGCAGTTGATAATCGATACCGTAATCGCCGCGCAGCCCCAGGCGCTGCGCCTGGGTTGCCTGTAGCACCATGGCAATTTGCCACAGGGGCAGGGTGTCGAGCATTGAGAGCGAGACGCCGGTCTCATCCGCAAGACGAGTAAGCTCAGCCAACTGCGTCTCGTTAAGACGTTCCGCCAGGGGGCGGCCGCTTTCCAGCCCGGCAAACGGCGATTCATGGCCGGAGATGTCGGCTTCGACGATCAGCGCGTCGGCGCGCTTCAGTAGTTTAATCAGGCCGGAGGGCAGGGGGGACATATCCTGCGTGCCCATATGAATGCTTCCCACCAGGTGCAGATGCTGCCCGCCCGGAAGCGAAATATCCATACCGGGCCAGGCATAACGGCGGGGAAAAAGGGCGCGAAACGATGTTTTTATACGATTAAACAGACCCATACGCGCTCCATAAACGGAAAGGTTCATGCTAGCGCGTACGGGTACAAGGTTCAATCCTTCGGTTTAAACCGCAGCAGACGGTTAGCGTTGCTCACCACGGTAATTGACGAGAGCGCCATCGCCGCACCCGCAACAACCGGGTTCAGCAGGGTACCGGTCAGCGGCCACAAAATCCCGGCGGCAATCGGAATGCCGAGCGAGTTATAGACGAACGCCCCCAGCAGGTTCTGCTTCATGTTGCGCAACGTGGCTTTCGAAATCGCCAGCGCGTCCGCCACGCCCATCAGGCTGTGGCGCATCAGGGTGATCGCCGCGGTTTCAATGGCGACATCGCTCCCGCCGCCCATCGCAATTCCTACGTCAGCCTGCGCCAGCGCCGGGGCGTCGTTGATGCCGTCGCCCACCATCGCCACCTGGCGACCCTGACTTTGCAGGTTCTTGATGGCGTCCGCTTTGCCGTCCGGCAGCACGCCCGCGATCACCTCATCAATACCGGCTTCTTTGGCGATGGCGTTGGCGGTGGTCGGGTTGTCCCCGGTCAGCATCACCAGACGATAGCCCGCGCGGTGCAGGCGCTGTAAGGCATCTACGCTGTCCTGGCGTAACGGATCGCGCACGGCCAGTAGCGCCGCCACCTGACCATCCCTCGCCAGCAGAACCGGCGTCGCGCCCTGAGAGGCCTGCGCGTTCAGCTCTGCGTCCAGCGCGGACGTATCAACGCCGTGTTCAGTCAGCAGTGCCTGGTTTCCCAGCAGCAGCGTATGGCCTTCGGCTTCACCGCTGACCCCTAAACCGCGCAGGGTGCGGAAGTTACTTACCTGCGGCAGACGGGCATCACCGGCTTTCTCCAGGATGGCGCGCGCCAGCGGGTGGCTGGAGCCTTGTTCCAGCGCGGCGGCCAGGCGCAGGGCATCCGTCTCCGTACAGCCAACGGTACTGACGGCTACCACCTGCGGTTTGCCCTCGGTGAGCGTGCCGGTTTTATCAAAAACAAGGGTGTCCAGCGTGCTTGCCCGTTGCAGGGCGTCAGCATCACGGACCAGTACGCCAAATTCGGCGGCGCGTCCGACGCCAGAGATAATCGACATCGGCGTGGCCAGGCCAAGGGCACAAGGGCAGGCGATGATCAGTACCGTGGTGGCGATCACCAGGGTGTAGACAATCTGCGGCGCCGGGCCGAAGAAATACCAGATTGCCGCGCTCAGCAGGGCAATACCGACGACTACCGGCACAAAAATGGCGGAGATTTTATCGGCAAGCTGACCAATCTCCGGCTTACTGCTCTGCGCCTGGCGGACCATGCGAATGATGCGTGACAGCGTGGTATGGCTGCCGACCGCGCTGGCGCGGAACAGCACGCTGCCGTCCTGTACCACCGTACCTGCATGCACTGCATCGCCCTGAGATTTCTGCTGAGGGATCGGCTCGCCGGTCAGCATCGCTTCATCCAGCCAGGCATCGCCCTGGGTGATTTCACCGTCGACGGGCACGCGGTCGCCGGTGGTCAGGCGCAGCGTCATTCCCGGCTGTACCTCTGAGAGCGGAACGCTTTTTTCCCCGTCGTCCGTGACCACGCGGGCCGTCGGCGGGGTTAAATCGAGTAATCTTTCCAGCGCTTTCGACGAGCGCTGACGCGCGCGGGCTTCGAGCATATGGCCTAAGTTAATCAGACCGATAATCATCGCACTCGCTTCATAATAGAGATGGCGCGCCTCCATCGGGAACCACTGCGGCCAGACGTTCACGCTCATCGAATACAGCCACGCCGCGCCGGTACCGAGCGCGACCAGCGTGTCCATCGTCGCGGTGCGGTTTTTCAGGCTCTTCCAGGCGCTGGTATAGAAATGTCCGCCAGCAAACACCATCACCGCAAGGGTAATCAGACCAATCACCAGCCACAGGGTGCGGTTGTCAGCGGTGACCATCATGTTGTCACCCATCATGCCCCACACCATCACCGGAATACCGACCAGCAGGGCGACAATCGCCTGCCAGCGGAAGCGCTTCATGGTGGCGACAGCCGTTTCCTGCTGGCGCTCGCGGCGCTCGGCATCATCTTCGATGGCCTCCGCCCCGTAGCCCGCTTTCTCCACGGCCTGCACTAACTCTGCGGCGGAGGCGCTGCCCATCACCAGCGCAGTACGCTCCGCCAGGTTTACCCGTGCCTGTGCTACACCCGGTACCGCCTGTAAGGCGTTTTGTACCCGGGAAACGCAGCTGGCGCAGCTCATGCCGTTGATCAGCAGTTGTTGGCTGTCATCAATGTCATCAGCTACCGGAAGCTCAGGAGTGGCCGCTGTCAGTGCTTCCGACGGGGATGATGACTCTGCCAGCGGTTTAGCCTTTGGGTGGCTTAACTCCGCCCCGTAACCGGCCTGTTTAATGGTATCAATCAGCGCGTCGGCGCTGGCGCTGCCGGTCACGGCGGCATGATCGATAGTCACCTCAGCGCTTTCCACGTCAGGACGCTGCTCCAGGCTTTCTTTAACGCGTTTGACACAGTGGCCGCAGGAGAGGCCGTCCAGTGTCAGGTCAATAGTGTGAGACATAACAAAACTCCCGTATAATGTTCTGGTCAATTGTTGACCTTCACTCTGCTTTTCGCTAACTGTTATGAAGGTTAAACCTTCCATCAAGGGGAAGGTCAAGGGGGAAATGTGAATATCAGCGATGTTGCGAAAAAAACCGGCTTAACCAGCAAAGCGATTCGCTTTTATGAGGAAAAAGGGCTGGTGACGCCACCGTTGCGCAGTGAGAACGGCTACCGCAGCTATACGCAGCTGCATCTTGATGAACTGACGTTACTGCGCCAGGCAAGACAGGTAGGATTTAACCTTGAAGAGTGCGGCGAGCTGGTTAACCTGTTTAACGATCCGAAACGCCACAGTGCCGACGTGAAAAAACGTACGCTGGAAAAAGTGGCGGAGATCGAACGCCATATCATCGAATTACAGGCGATGCGTGAGCAACTGTTACAGCTGGCAGAATCCTGCCCGGGAGATGACAGCGCCGAGTGCCCGATTATCGACAATCTTTCCGGCTGCTGCCACCGTAAAACCCACGCCTAACAGGCTTTAACCCGCAGGGTAATACCTTCCACCGCGATGACCTCAACCCGCGTGCCGGCGCTGAGGTCATCATCGGCCACCACCGGCCACGAACTGTCCCCCACGCGCATATGACCGCGTCCGTTTATTAGCGTGTTATCAAGCGTAAAGCGTTTACCCACGATCTGCTGCCCACGCTGGTTGAGATGCGCGTCGACCGGCTTCTGCGCCTTCACCCGTTTGTTCAGCCAGCGCCACCACAGCCAGGCGGCCAGCAGCGTCAGCACGGCAAACAGCGCGCCCTGCCACTCCCAGCCGACAGGCAGCAGCCAGACGACCAGCCCGGTAATCACCGCGGCAACCCCGCTCCACAGCAGATAACCGTTGCCGCCAAGCATCTCGGCGGCCAGCAGCAGTCCGCCAAGGCTTAGCCAGAACGCATGAGGATGTGCAACGATGAGCTCAATCATTTTTTACGCTCGTTTCCGCCGTCTTTGATCAGTTCGGCAATTCCGGCGATAGACCCCATCAGGCTGCTGGCATCCAGCGGCATCATCACCACTTTGCTGTTGTTCGCGGAGCCGATCTCCTTCAGCGCATCGGTATATTTTTGTGCGACGAAGTAGTTCACGGCCTGGATATCCCCGGCGGCAATCGCCTCGGAGACCATTTGCGTCGCGCGGGCTTCCGCTTCTGCCGAACGTTCACGCGCTTCCGCTTGGAGGAAGGCAGACTGACGGTCGCCCTCGGCTTTCAGGATCTGCGACTGTTTTTCCCCTTCCGCTTTCAGGATTTCAGCCTGACGCACCCCTTCGGCTTCAAGAATATAGGCACGCTTGGTACGCTCGGCCTTCATCTGCGCGTTCATGGAGGCAATCAGCTCTGCCGGTGGGCGCACGTCGCGGATCTCAATGCGTGTCACTTTGATCCCCCACGGATTGGTGGCTTCATCCACAATGTGCAGCAGGCGGGTATTAATGCTGTCGCGCTGGGAGAGCATTTCATCCAGCTCCATCGAGCCAAGCACGGTACGGATGTTGGTCATGGTCAGGTTGACGATCGCCAGCTCCAGGTTGCTCACCTCATAGGCCGCTTTTGGCGCATCAATCACCTGAATAAAGCACACCGCATCGATGGTGACGTTGGCGTTATCCTTGGAGATGACTTCCTGAGAAGGGATATCCAGCACCTGCTCCATCATGTTGATCTTGCGCCCAATTCTGTCCATGAACGGGACGATCAGGCTTAAACCCGGCTGAAGGGTATTGGTGTAGCGACCGAAGCGTTCGACGGTCCACTGGTAACCCTGCGGGACAATTTTGACGCCTGCGCCCACGATAACCAGCGCAACGAAAATAAGGACAGGAACAACGATGAGCATAAAAACCTCCTGTTTTGCATGCCGTAACGAGAAAACTGCGTATTTGTTGAACGTAAGTATATCGGCTAACGAACAGGATTTCGCCCCTGTAAAGAGGTGGGAACCGGACTGGCAGAAATAAAACGCCCCGTTCGGGATGCGGGGCGCAAAGCGTTACTTTTCAGACCAGGTATAGCTGAAGTCAGTGATAAACCCATCCCCGGCGTCAGCGATGGCTTTTGATAAGCCCTGATAGTATTTTTCCAGGCCGATGGCCTCTATCTGCTGGATCTGCTCGCGAACGGGAGCGCAGAACAATACCGCATTGCCCGCCCCGACACGTTTGTTGTTCGGCGGCAGATCGCCAGTAATCGCTTTAAACCAGGTTCTGATCCCTTGCTTTAAGTTGTGCGGCGCTTTTGTAAGATCCTCCTGGCCGGTCAGCACCTGTAGGGTAGGGAATTCATTAGCATTGACGGCGGTTTTCATACGCGCAAAGAACGCGGTAAAAAGCTCAAAAGAGCCGAGATCCGTAACGCGAGGCTTGGTAGTTTTTCCATTTTTATTGCCCATTTTTCCGGCAGGGGCTGTAGGTGCCGGAACCACATTGACCTTATGCAGATCCAGACCAAACAGCAGATTGCAGTGCGCCCGGCGCTCTTTAAGCGGGTAGGACATCAGCACGTCAATAAACGCCGTCGCCTTCACATCGGCCAGGTCATGGTTAATCAGCCATTGCGAGCGGGCAAATTCCGCAGGGGAAACGAACCAGTCAGGCACCTCAGTAAAGCGTCTGGATTTACCCTTGCCGTCAAACTCGAGAAAGTAAGCCCCATCATCAAAAGCAAAATAGCAGTTTTTAAAGCTACCGATTGTGGTGTTAACGATGAGCGCCTTCTTAACAAAATCGACCACCTCTGCACCCATGACAAAACGCGTGAGTTCAGAAGAATTGATGACTTCCATTAATGTTTCCACATCAGGAACACCAGGCTTCAGGGAGGAGAACTCATAAAAGATATGTGTCATGTTGCTGACTTCCTGTAGTGATAGAGGTGACAATAAACAGGCAAAAAGTTTAACACTTGCTATAGGTTAAGGCTATTCGCGCTGCGTAGCGGAAAGGATTATGCTAAAGGCTCTTCTTATCACAGCGGTTAATGGAATCGGAATGAATAATAAAAAAAATCTTCTGGATATCAGGGATGTTGGCTTTCGTGTGGGTGATAACACCATCCTTCAGCACGTCGATTTTTGTCTCTCTCCGGGCGAATTTAAACTGATAACCGGTCCCTCCGGCTGCGGCAAAAGCACCCTCCTGAAAATCGTGGCTTCGCTACTGAGCCCAACGGAGGGAACCATCCTGTTTGCAGGAAAAGATATCGCCACGCTTTCACCGGAAAGCTATCGCCAGCAGGTGTCATACTGCGTGCAGACGCCGTCCCTGTTTGGCGACACGGTGTACGACAATCTGGTTTTCCCCTGGCACATCCGCAACCAAACGCCTGATCCGAAAAAGTTTACCGACGATCTGACCCGGTTCGGGCTTTCGCCGGAGACGCTGACCAAATCGATCGCCGAACTGTCGGGCGGGGAAAAGCAGCGCGTCTCGCTGATCCGTAACCTGCAATTCTTGCCGAAGGCGCTGTTGCTGGACGAAATCACCAGCGCGCTGGATGACGCTAACAAGCGCAACGTCAATGACATTATCCATCGCTACGCCCGGGAGCAGAATATTGCCGTGCTGTGGGTGACGCATGATTCAAATGAAATTACCCATGCGGATGATGTCATCACGCTCAGGCCGCAGGGCGGGAAAATGGAGGAGGCTCACCGTGGGTGAACATAACATAACTAACGAATCGCTGGCGCTGTCGATGGTCCTGGTGCTGGTGGCGATTGTGGTCAGCTACCGGGAAAAGCTGGGGCTGGAAAAAGATATTCTTTGGAGTATCGCCCGCGCGGTCATTCAGCTCATCATCGTCGGCTATGTGCTGAAATACATCTTCAACGTTAATCATGCCGTGCTGACCCTGTTGATGGTACTGTTTATCTGCTTTAACGCGGCATGGAACGCGCAGAAACGCAGTAAATACATCGATAAAGCGTTCATTTCGTCGTTGATCGCCATCACTACCGGGACCGCGTTAACGCTGGCTGTGCTGGTGCTTTCCGGCTCGATAGAATTTACGCCGATGCAGGTGATCCCCATTTCCGGGATGATTGCGGGCAATGCGATGGTGGCGGTCGGGTTGTGCTACAACAATCTGGGGCAACGGTTCAGCAGTGAACAGCAGCAGCTTCAGGAGAAGCTAAGCCTTGGCGCGACGCCGAAGGTGGCCTCGGCGAGATTGATCCGCGACAGCATTCGCTCTTCGCTAATCCCAACGGTGGATTCCGCCAAAACAGTGGGTCTGGTGAGCCTGCCGGGCATGATGTCGGGGCTGATTTTTGCCGGTATCGATCCGGTAAAAGCCATTAAATACCAGATTATGGTGACGTTTATGCTGCTCTCTACGGCGAGCCTGTCCACCATCATTGCCTGCTACCTGACCTATCGGAAGTTTTACAACGCTCGCCACCAGCTGGTGGTGACGCAGTTGAAAAAGACGGGGTAATATCTGCTTTTGTAGGCCCGGTAAGCGTTAGCGCCACCGGGCATTTTTTTGCTAGTAGAGCAACGCGTACAGCTGACGACGATATTTCGACGCCAGCGCGTCACCGGTACCCAGCGCGGCCAGGATCTCCTGGAACATCTTCCGCGCCTGTCCGTCTGCGGCGCCCAGGTCCTTTTGAAGATGGCTAAACAGCAGCTCCAGCGCCTCTTCGTTACGCCCCACCTGATGAAGCTGAAGCGCCAGCTGGCTTGCCAGCGCGGCATCCTGCGGGTTGTCCGCAACCTGCTGCTGAAGCTGTTGAATTTCAGGGGTATCGGCCGCCTGTTTAAGCAGGTCAATCTGCGCCACCAGACCCTGATAACGGGTATCCTGATCCTGCATCGGCACCGTTTTCAGCACGGCTTCCGCGTCTTCAGGGCGGTGCAGTGCAATCTGGGTCTCTGCCAGCAGCAGACCAATCTGGCTGTTCTGGTTCGACAGCTGCCACGCGTCTTTTAACAGCGGCAGCGCCTCGTCGTACTTGCCTTCCTGCATCAGCGCCATGGCTTCCTGCGCTTTCAGCTCTTCTTCGCGCGGCAGGACTTTATCCAGCAGGGCGCGGATCGCCTCTTCTGGCAGCGGCCCCTGGAAGCCATCCACCGGCTGACCGTTCTGGAACAGGTAGACGGTTGGGATCGCACGCAGGCCAAACTGGGAAGCCACCATCGGTTCGGCGTCACAATCCAGCTTCGCCAGAATGAACTGACCATTGTACTGCGCGGCAAGGCTTTCCAGGACCGGCGTCAGTTGCAGGCAGTGTTGGCTGCGTTCAGACCAGAAGTAGAACAGCACCGGTTTAGTCATTGACTGTTCGAGCGTCTGTTGCAGGTTAGCTTCAGTTATGTTGACGATATTCTGTACGGACATGCGGCATTCTCTTTTATCGGTTTACTCTTTACATGGGGGTAAGCGTGGTCGCTTCAACTCAACCCTGCAAAATTTTGTCCATCATCCGCCCCGGCAGCAGGCGTTTCAACCAGCCGACGGCATGGGTCACCAGCGTGACCGGATAGCGCATTTTAGGGGTATCGCTCTCAAACGCGTGGCGCACTTTGGCAACGACGGCTTCTGGCCCAAGCGTAAAACGCGCCGCGATGCCGGGATTTTCGACCGGTTTGTCCGCCTGCGTCTGGTTAACGTTTTCCGTAAAGCGGGTGCGGATCGGGCCGGGTTCAATCAGGCTGACCTTAATACCGCTGTGGCGCAGCTCCATGCGCAACGCATCGGACCAGGCTTCAAGCGCATATTTACTGGCAGCGTAAGCCCCGCGGCCCGGCGTGGAGATCAGGCCCATCACCGAGGAGGTCATGACAATCCGCCCTTCGCCGTGCGGCAGCATGGCCGGGAGAAGGTGCATGGTAAGCTGATGCGCCCCGAAAAAGTTTGCGGAGAACTGCTGCTCCAGCTGTTCCCGTGAGAGAGTCTGTAGCGGGCCGTACACGCCGTAGCCCGCATTGTTGAACAGACCGTAAAGACGGTTGTTGGTCAGGGCGATAACCTCATCGGCGGCCTGCTCTACGCTCTCTGGCGAATCGAGATCCAGCAGAATGCCGGTAAATCCCAGCCCTCGCATGCGTTCGACATCCTCGGGTTTGCGGCAGGCTGCCAGCACCCAAAACCCCTGACGTTTCAGTTCAAGGGCGCTTTCAAGGCCAATTCCGCTGGAACATCCTGTTATTAAGACCGATTTTTGCATAACTTTACCTGTCAGGTTCTCAGCTGTTTGACGAGTCATGTTTTACTAAAGGAGCCAGCCGGGTTGCCATCCAGTCGGCAATAAACGGCTGGGCATCGCGATTGGGGTGAATGCCATTATCCTGCATCCACTGGGGTTTCAGATAGACCTCTTCCATGAAAAATGGCAGCAGCGGAATATCAAACTCTTTGGCAAGCTTAGGATAGATCGCGCCAAACGCCTCATTATACCGACGGCCGTAGTTAGCGGGCAGGCGAATTTGCATCAGCAGCGGCTGGGCATTGGCGGCCTTAATGGTCTGCAAAATGGTCCGCAGCGTTTGCTCCGTTTGCTGTGGCTGGAAGCCGCGCAAACCATCATTACCGCCCAGTTCGACCAGCACCCAACGCGGTTGATGCTGCTTAAGCAGGGCAGGCAGGCGCGATAAGCCTTGCTGCGACGTATCGCCGCTGATGCTGCCGTTCACGACAGAGGCCCGGGACTGCCATTTATCATTGAGCAGGGCGGGCCAGGCCGCACTGGCGGCCATACGATAGCCCGCGCTCAGGCTGTCGCCCAGAATCAATAACGTGTCCGCAGCCGCCGCGCGGAAGGTCATCAGCATCAAAAACAGGAAGGGCAAATGCCAGCGGAAAACATTGTTGAAGTTCATCGTCTTAAGAAGTCCGTCGGTCAGGGGGAACACGAGCTTTCCATCCTCACCGGAGTTGAACTCGTTGTCAAACGTGCCGAAACCATCGCCCTGATTGGTGAATCCGGTTCCGGTAAGTCCACGCTGCTGGCCATTCTCGCCGGTCTGGACGATGGCAGCAGTGGGGAAGTGAACCTGGTCGGCCAGCCCCTCCACGCGCTTGATGAAGAGGCCCGCGCCGCGCTGCGAGCCCGGCATATCGGGTTTGTCTTTCAGTCATTCATGCTGATCCCGACGCTGAACGCGCTGGAAAACGTTGAGCTACCTGGCCTGCTGCGCGGTGAAAATACCCGTGAAAGCCGCGATCACGCGAAGGCGTTGCTGGAACAGCTGGGGCTGGGAAAACGTTTCGACCACCTTCCGGCACAGCTTTCCGGCGGTGAGCAGCAGCGCGTGGCGCTGGCCAGGGCGTTTAACGGGCGCCCGGAAGTGCTGTTTGCCGATGAGCCAACGGGCAATCTCGACCGTAAAACCGGGGACAAAATTGCCGATCTGCTGTTTTCCCTCAACCGTGAGCACGGCACCACGCTGATTCTGGTAACCCACGACCCGCAGCTGGCCGCCCGCTGCGACCGCCGCCTGCGGCTGGTGAACGGTATTCTTCAGGAGGAAGCATGATTGCCCGCTGGTTCTGGCGTGAGTGGCGCTCGCCCTCGCTGCTGATTGTCTGGCTGGCGTTGAGCCTGGCGGTGGCCTGCGTGCTGGCGCTCGGCAGCGTCAGCGATCGTATGGAGAAAGGGCTTAGCCAGCAGAGTCGGGAATTTATGGCCGGGGACCGGGCTCTGCAAAGTTCTCGCCCCGTGCCGCCGGGCTGGATTGAGGAAGCGCGCAAAGAGGGGCTGAAGGTAGGGGAGCAGATCACCTTTCAGACTATGACCTTTGCGGGCGACACGCCGCAGCTTGCCAGCGTAAAAGCCGTGGATGACATCTACCCGATGTACGGTGACTTACAAACCAGCCCGCCGGGGCTAAAACCGACGGCCGGTACGGTCCTGCTGGCATCGCGACTGATGGCGCTGCTGAACCTGAAACCCGGCGACAGTATCGACGTCGGCGACGCGACACTCAAAATTGCCGGGGAAGTGGTGCAGGAGCCCGACTCTGGATTTAATCCGTTCCAGCTTGCGCCGCGCCTGCTGATGAACACCGCTGATGTGGCGAAAACCAACGCCGTCCAGCCGGGAAGCCGTGTCACCTGGCGGTATAAGTTTGGCGGGACGCCTGCTCAGCTGGAGGCGTACGAAAAATGGCTCCTGCCGCAGCTCAAGCCGGAACACCGCTGGTACGGGCTGGAGCAGGATGACGGGGCGCTCGGCAAATCCCTCGAACGTTCCCAGCAGTTCCTGCTGCTGTCGGCGCTGTTAACCCTGCTGCTTGCCATTGCGGCGGTTGCCGTGGCGATGGGGCACTACTGCCGCAGCCGTTACGATCTGGTGGCGATCCTCAAAACCCTCGGCGCGGGCCGCGCGCAACTGCGCAAGCTGATTGTCGGCCAGTGGCTGATGGTGCTGGCGCTGTCGGCTCTGACCGGCGGGGCGATAGGGCTGCTGTTTGAAAAGCTGCTGATGGTGCTGCTCAAACCGGTACTGCCCGCCGCATTACCGCCTGCCAGCCTCTGGCCGTGGCTGTGGGCAATCGGCGCGATGACGACGATCTCCCTGCTGGTGGGGTTACGCCCGTACCGACTGCTGCTCGCCACCCAGCCGCTGCGCGTGCTGCGCCGCGATGTGGTGGCCAGCGTTTGGCCGCTGAAGTTCTACCTGCCGGTGATTATTGCGGTGGCGGTCGGGCTGCTGGCCTGGCTGATGGGCGGTAGTACGCTGCTGTGGGCGGTGCTGGCGGGCGCGGTGGTGCTGGCGCTGCTGTGCGGCGTAGTGGGCTGGATACTGCTTAATGTGCTGAGAAAGCTGACAGTTAAATCACTTCCCATACGGTTAGCGGTTAACCGACTGCTGCACCAGCCGTGGTCTACCCTCAGCCAGCTCTCGGCATTTTCGCTGTCGTTTATGCTGCTGGCGCTTCTGCTGGTGCTGCGCGGGGATCTGCTGGATCGCTGGCAGCAGCAGCTTCCGCCAGAAAGCCCGAACTATTTCCTGATCAACATCGCGCCCGAGCAGGTGACGCCGCTGAAGGGCTTCCTGTCCGAGCATCACATTATTCCCGAGTCGTTCTATCCGATCGTGCGCGCCCGACTGACGCAGATCAACGGCCAGTCGACGGAGGGAAATAAGGATGAATCGCTCAACCGCGAACTCAACCTGACCTGGCAGGCGAAACGTCCGGACCATAACCCGATCGTTGCTGGCACCTGGCCGCCGAAAGCGGGGGAAGTGTCGATGGAGGAGGGGCTGGCGACACGCCTGAACGTGAACCTCGGCGACAGCGTGACCTTCACCGGTGATACCCAGGATTTCACCGCCAAAGTTACCAGCCTGCGTAAAGTGGACTGGGAAAGCCTGCGGCCAAACTTCTTCTTCATCTTCCCGCCGGGTGCGCTGGACGGACAGCCCCAGAGCTGGCTCACCAGCTTCCGCTGGGAAAACGGCAACGGCATGCTGACGCAGCTTAACCGGGAATTTCCGACGGTGAGCCTGCTGGATATCGGCGCGATCCTTAAACAGGTCGGGCAGGTGCTGGAGCAGGTAAGCCGCGCGCTGGAGGTGATGGTGGTGCTGGTGACGATCTGTGGCATATTGCTGCTGCTGGCGCAGGTGCAGGTCGGCATGCGTCAGCGTCATCAGGAGCTGGTTGTCTACCGCACGCTGGGGGCCAGTAAACGGCTGCTGCGCGCCACGCTGTGGAGCGAATTTGCCCTGCTCGGGCTGGTGGCGGGCCTGGTGGCGGCCATCGGGGCGGAAACGGCGCTGGCGGTACTCCAGAGCAAAGTCTTCGACTTCCCGTGGGAGCCCGACTGGCGGCTGTGGTTCACGCTGCCCGTCTGCGGCGCCGTGCTGCTGTCCCTGTGCGGCGGCTGGCTCGGATCCCGGCTGTTGAAAGGTAAAGCGCTATTCCGCCAGTTTGTTAGCTAGTTTACTGACGTGATGATGACGCACCGGCATTTCTGCTGGTGCGTCATTGCTTAACGGCACAAATCGTTAATTCCCCTGCATTTAGTAGCACAAAACATTAAAAACCCGCCCACACAGCCCGAATTTTTCCGGTTAATATTCACCAGCTAAATATTTAGCAGCGTGTCTATCAAGGAAAAAGAATGACTATAAGAAAAACAGCGCTGGCGACAACGATCGGCGCAGCAGTGGCATTGGCTTCTTTCGCATCCCAGGCGGAAATCACTCTTCTGAAACAGGATCCGCAGGCGGGTAACCCGCTGAGCCGCCTGAACTTCACCGTTGGCGGTAGTATTCGTCCTCAGTTCCAGAACATGACCGGCGATGACGGCAAAAACGGCTACAAGCGCAACGGCTTTGACGGCGGTACCCGCTTCCGTTTCGCGGCAGACTACTACCTGTTCGATGACATCAGCTGGATCACTTACTACGAGCTGGGTGTGAACATTCCGGCGCAGTTTAACTGGGATAACCACTACGCCGACGGCGCGCACGATACTTCACGCCGTATGCTCTACACCGGTCTGAAGAGCGACACCTGGGGTACGCTGACCTTCGGCCAGCAGAACAGCGTGTACTATGACGTGGTGGGCGCAAAAACCGATATCTGGGACTACGACATGATTGGTCAGGCGCCAGGTAACGGGATTAATGGCGACTACGACGGCTCTTACCGTTCACGCCAGATGCTGAAGTACAAGAAAACCGTGGGCGATGCTGACATCTACGCCTCTTACCTGTTTGAAGACAGCGAATACCTGCCGGGCAACGGCCTGCGCTACAAGCGTAAAGGCGGCGGTTCACTGGGTATCGATTATCACCTGACCACCGATCTGACCTGGGGCGCAGCGTGGAACTACACCCGCGCGGACATGCGTAACCCGGACAACGGCGACAGCAAATCCTACGACCAGAACATCCTTGGTACCGCCCTGAGCTGGACGCCGGATAACTGGACCTTCTCCGCAGGCGGCGGCTGGTATCAAAACTTCCTGACCACCAAAAAAGTGTCCGTTAACGACTACTTCGCCGGTGATGCATGGGGTATTGAATACTTTGCGGGTTACAAGTTCCCTGTTGGTCAGTATGCGGTGAAATCCATCCAGCCGTACTTCATGGGCGACCGTATCGAGTACGTGAATGGCCGTAACTACCAGCGCATCGACAACGGTGTGGGTATCAGCTTCCAGCTGGATTACGGTTTCCGCGTGGATTACGAACACGTGTTCACCTCCAGCACCGACAACCTGGGCGACATGAACCTGGTGCGTCTGCGTTACGACTTCTAAGTTGTCATGTAGGGTGCGGCCTGATGCCCTCACCCTGACCCTCTCCCACGGGGAGAGGGAAAAAACATTAAAAACGGCAACCCAGGTTGCCGTTTTGCTTTTACCTCGCCACCCGGCTTTATTTTTCAGCGATCGAGCCACTCAGCAATTTCTTCGTACGTCCCGCGATACACAATCTTCTCCGCCTTTTTCTCCAGCTGATAGCCGTACATCGGGTCGTAATAATCCTTCAGCAGCGGCACAAGCCAGCTGAAGTGCGCGTCAGTGCTGCCAGTACGCTGTTGCTCGACAAGCGCGGCATCCAGCAGGGCGGTAAATTCCGCGAAGCGTTGCAGCCCCAGACGGCGACGAATGGCGTACAGGCCGTGATGCAGATATTCGCTATACGCTTTCCAGCCCGCTTTCTCGCCGTAGGCAGCAGAAAAATCGGCCCACATATGGTCGAAATACTCTTCGCGCAGGCGCTCCAGGCGGACTTCAAAGGGGTCTTCGACGACAACGACAGGGGCGTCAACCATGCGGTCGCGCAGGCATTCCGGCAGGTGGTTAGAGCCAATCATCCGGCCTTCATCTTCCAGCACCCAGCGCGCGGCGTCTTTTTTTAGCAGTTCGACGGCAAGGTGATTTTCAAAACTGGCCTGGGAAAGCTGCGGGGTGAGCGTGCGACCAAATGATGAGCCGCGATGGTGCGCCAGCCCTTCCAGATCGATGCCCTGCGCATGCTGCTTAACCAGCAGCGTTTTACCGTTTCCGGTACAGCCGCCGATAAGCACCATCGGTTTTTGTGACTGCTCAATGGTCACCTGAATCGCCGTCTGACGCAGGGCCTTATAGCCGCCGCGGATCAGCGGATAATCGATTCCCGCCTCTTTCAGCCAGGCCTGGGAGATGTGTGAGCGCTGGCCACCGCGCGCGCAGCAAAGGTAGCCCTCAGGATGGGCCAGGCTGGCTTCCCGCCAAGCGTTGATGCGCGCCTCTCGCGTCTCGCCGTTGACCAGGCTATGGCCGAGCGCCAGCGCGGCGTCCGGACCCTGGCGTTTATAGCAGGTGCCGACGGCGGCACGCTCGTCGTCGTTCATTAAGGGCAGGTTGAGTGCGGCGGGCATCGCACCCTGGGCAAATTCGATCGGCGCGCGAACGTCGATTAAAGGGGTATCGGACGCGAGGATCGCGCGATAGTCCGTTCCATCGTTCATGGTGATTCCAGAAGAAAACTGAGCAGCAATGGGCGGGAATTGTACGCCGGGGAAGGGGAAGGTCAACTCCCCGGCGGGGGATACTTACTTCAGTTTTGACTGCGCCCAGACAATGCCGCTCGCGTATTCTGGCGGCAGCAGGGGAACAATCGCTTCCAGCGTAGCGCTCAGGCGGTCCGTGTCGGTATCGTTCAGGTTCAGGTGACCGACCTTACGCCCCGGACGTACCTCTTTGTCGTACCAGTGCAGGTGCACCAGCGGCAGCTTCAGCCAGTTGTAGTTCAGATCGGTACCGATCAGGTTGATCATCACCGACGGGCTGGTCACCACCGGCTGCGGCAGCGGCAGGTCAGTGATGGCGCGCAGGTGCAGCTCGAACTGGCTGATGGAGGCGCCGTTTTGCGTCCAGTGACCGCTGTTGTGCACGCGCGGCGCAAGTTCGTTGATCAGCAGACCCGACGGCGTGACGAAACACTCCATCGCCATTACGCCCACATAGCCCAGCTCATGCATGATGGCAGAGAGCATTTCTTCCGCCTGCGCCTGCTGGTCAGCATTGGCCTGCGGGAAGGCGACGCTGGTGCGCAGAATCCCGTCCTGATGCAGGTTATGCGTTAGCGGGTAAAAAACGGTGTGCCCGTCATGCCCGCGCGCGCCAACCAGCGACACTTCACCGCTAAAGTTAATGCCCTGCTCAACGATGCACTCGCCGTAGCAGTCATCCGGCAGCTCGGCGGTGTCGTTCGCGCGCAGGCGCCACTGCCCGCGGCCGTCGTAGCCGCCGACGCGACGCTTCACAATCGCCAGGTCTCCCAGCATCGCAAAGACGTCATCCCATTCGCGCTTATCGGAAAGCAGCTGCCACGGCGCGGTCGCGAGGCCGAGCTTGTCGAAAAGCTGTTTTTGCGTGAGACGGTCGGCAATGATCGGGAAGACGTCGCGGTTTACAAAGGCGTTATGACGCGCCAGCTCGCGGGTCAGGGCGGTTTCCGGCCAGCGTTCAATTTCGGCGGTGATCACGCTCTGATGGAACGGCACGGCTTCCGGCTCGGCATCCAGCCCGACGGGCCAGACGGCAATACCCAGCGGCTCACCGGCCTGACGCAGCATCCGGCCAAGCTGACCATTACCAAGAACGCAAACCTGCTTCATGCTGCACCCCGCGGATCCGGGTTATCCAGCACCTCGTCGGTCTGGGCTTTACGCCACTCCGCCAGACGCTGATGTAACTCTTTATCATGCGTCGCCAGGATCTGCGCGGCCAGCAGGGCGGCATTTGCCGCACCCGCTTTACCAATCGCCAGCGTACCGACAGGAATACCGCGCGGCATCTGGACGATAGAGTAAAGGCTATCAACCCCGCTTAACGCGGCGCTTTGCACAGGAACACCCAGTACCGGCACCAGCGTTTTGGCGGCAATCATGCCCGGCAGATGTGCTGCGCCGCCCGCACCGGCAATGATCACCTCGTAACCGTTCTCTTCGGCGCTTTCGGCGAAGCTGAACAGTTTATCCGGCGTACGGTGCGCGGAAACCACTTCGACGTGGTGCGGAACATTCAGGATTTCAAAGATTTCGGCGGCGAACTGCATGGTAGCCCAGTCGCTTTTGGACCCCATCACGATGGCGACACGCGCCGGATTATTGCGGGAAGACATGCGTCTTAAAACTCCTGTGGTGCGGAACACACTGCTTTCGAGGGCACAGAGAATAGCATGTAATACCGGCAAGGAAAACGGTTGCGTGGTCGGGAAATGGGCGAAAAGACGGGGAGGGTTAAAACGGGAAGGCGATCAGTTCAACACCTTCCGGCGTGACTTTGACCATCGATCCTTCGCTGTGCCAGGCCCCTAAAACCACGCGATGGGCGGGCTCGCCGTTGGCGATAAGGGAATGCACATCGGGACGATGGGTATGGCCATGGATCAGCCACTGAACGCGATGCTTCTCCATCACCTTCACCACCGCCTGCGGGTTGACGTCCATGATGGTCATCGATTTGCTGCTGTTGGCGGCCTTGCTGCCCGCGCGCATTCTGGCGGCGATGCGGTTGCGAATAAACAGCGGCAGGGCGAGGAACACTTTCTGGATCCACGGGGTGTGAACTTTGGCGCGAAACGCCAGGTAGCCGGTATCGTCAGTGCAGAGCGTGTCGCCGTGCATGATCAGAATATTGCGGCCATAGAGGTTTAGCACCTGCTCTTCCGGCAGCAGCGTCATGCCGCTCTCGCGGGCGTAGCGCTGGCCGATCAGGAAATCACGGTTGCCGTGAATGAAATAGCAGGGGACGCCGGAATCCACCAGCGTTTTAATGGCCGCAGCCATCTCACGGTGCAGCGGGTTCGGATCGTCGTCGCCAATCCAGGCCTCAAACAGGTCGCCCAGAATGTACAGCGCGTCGGCGTTTTTCGCTTCACCGCGTAAAAAACGCAGAAAACCGGCGGTTATCGCCGGTTCTTCTGTTTGCAGATGCAGATCCGCAATAAAGAGTGTCGCCACGAATTACTCGCTGACGGTCACGCTTGTAATCACAACGTCTTCTTTAGGAACGTCCTGGTGCATACCGCTGCGGCCAGTAGAAACGGCTTTGATCTTGTCGACCACGTCCATCCCTTCAACCACTTCTGCGAATACGCAGTAGCCCCAGCCTTGCAGACTTTCGCCAGAGAAGTTCAGGAAGTCGTTGTCCGCTACGTTGATGAAGAACTGTGCGGTTGCAGAATGTGGCGCCTGAGTACGGGCCATTGCCAGCGTACCACGGGTGTTTTTCAGGCCGTTGTTCGCTTCGTTTTTGATCGCTTCTTTCGTCTCTTTCTGGCGCATGCCAGGCTCGAAACCGCCGCCCTGGATCATAAAGCCGTTGATCACACGGTGGAAAATAGTGTTGTTGTAGAAACCTTCGCGGCAGTAGTCCAGGAAGTTTTTAACTGTTTCAGGCGCTTTGTCATCAAAAGTTTTGATTACGATATCGCCATGATTAGTGTGGAAAGTAACCATTTTTGCATCCTGTTCCGTTATTGTGGTGCGTCGACCCGTGCTCGGGTCACATATAGGGGCTTGTTATAGCATAACCACAGGACACGATCACCTTGCATTGTGTGCTGACCGTACTCCGAATTATGGGTATTATAAGGAACAAACAATCCACACACGTGTTTACATGGAATCTTCGATGTTAAAAATCTTTAATACAATGACGCGCCAAAAAGAGGAATTTAAACCTATCCATGCCGGGGAAGTCGGCATGTACGTGTGTGGTATTACGGTTTACGATCTCTGTCACATCGGCCATGGCCGTACCTTTGTCGCGTTCGACGTGGTGTCACGCTACCTGCGCTTCCTGGGCTACAACCTGAAGTATGTGCGCAATATCACCGACATCGACGACAAAATCATTAAACGTGCTAATGAAAATGGCGAAAGCTTTGTCGCGCTGGTGGATCGCATGATCGCCGAAATGCACAAGGATTTTGACGCCTTAAATATTCTGCGCCCGGACAGCGAGCCGCGTGCGACCCACCATATCCATGAAATCATTGATATCACCCAAAAGCTGATCGAGCGCGGTCACGCCTATGTGGCGGACAACGGCGACGTGATGTTCTCGGTGCCGACGGACCCAACCTACGGTGCGCTTTCCCGCCAGGATCTGGACCAGCTCCAGGCCGGTGCGCGCGTGGACGTGGTTGACGTGAAGCGTAATCCGATGGACTTCGTGCTGTGGAAGATGTCCAAAGCGGGCGAACCGAGCTGGCCATCCCCGTGGGGCGAAGGGCGTCCGGGCTGGCACATTGAATGTTCCGCGATGAACTGCAAGCAGCTGGGAAACCATTTCGACATCCACGGCGGCGGTTCGGATCTGATGTTCCCGCACCACGAAAACGAAATCGCGCAGTCCACCTGTGCTCACGGCGGCGAGTACGTGAACTACTGGATGCACTCCGGGATGGTGATGGTTGACCGCGAGAAGATGTCGAAATCGCTGGGTAACTTCTTCACCGTGCGCGACGTGCTGAAGTATTACGACGCGGAAACCGTGCGCTACTTCCTGATGTCTGGCCACTATCGCAGCCAGCTGAACTACAGCGAAGAGAACCTGAAGCAGGCGCGCGCTGCGCTGGAGCGTCTGTATACCGCACTGCGCGGCACCGACAAGTCTGTTTCAGCCGCAGGCGGCGAGGCGTTCGAAGCCCGCTTCGTTGAGGTCATGAACGACGACTTCAACACCCCTGAAGCCTATTCCGTGCTGTTCGACATGGCGCGTGAGGTGAATCGCCTGAAGTCAGAAGATATGGCGGCGGCCAATGCGCTGGCGTCTCATCTGCGTAAGCTCTCTTCCGTGCTCGGCCTGCTGGAGCAGGAGCCGGATGTGTTCCTGCAAAGCGGCGCGCAGGCGGACGACGGCGAAGTGGCGGAAATTGAAGCACTGATTAAAGCGCGTCTGGAAGCGCGTCAGGCGAAAGACTGGGCGGCGGCGGATGCGGCGCGTAACCGTCTGACCGAGATGGGCATTATTCTGGAAGATGGCCCGCAGGGAACCACCTGGCGTCGTAAGTAATTTTCTCCTCACTCTAACCCTCTCCCACAGGGCTGAGGGATCCCCAGTAATATGGTCATGCCACCATGACCATATTACTGTACTCTTTTCCCAGCT
>NZ_JBMKIC010000006.1:0-177592 GCF_049238665.1 Enterobacter cloacae complex sp. IR5450 | reverse complement strand
TTATCTGAACATAAAACACTATCAGTAAGTTGGAGTCATTACCTCCGTTTCTTGAGTTTACTGTTAATGAGAACTATCCAGGTTTAAATAACGGGAAAGACGATCCCTGTCTGGCAAGAATGGCGATCCATTTCCCCTTAGTGCTGGCTAACTTCGGTGCAGGGGCTGCGTCCCTTAAGCCGGTTTATGATGGTCTGTTCAAACGGGTGGTTCTGGATAAAAACTTTATCCAGCAGCGTGTCTCGGCACTCTCGTTTGAGCCTTTTATGCGCGCTATTCTCTGGCAGATCGCGCCGCACTGTCAGTCGGTCATGGTCTCGGGAATTGACGATCATGGCATCTTACAACGCGTGCTGCCCTTCAATTTTGGTGCAATGCAGGGAAGCCTGTGGCCTGCCGTCCCGGCAGAGCGGGTCACGACTCTCGTACAGCAATAACCCCTTTCTTCGCCCGTGTTTACGTCCAGGGAAACCCTCTACACTTAAAGCAGGAGGACTTATGACCCTGTCTTTTACTGCTCACTGGCACGATGAATTACCCGGCTTTTACACCGCGCTTAAGCCAACGCCTTTACAAAACGCGCGTCTTATCTGGCATAACGATGCATTAGCGGATTCGCTTGGCATCCCTTCGACGCTTTTTCAGCCAGAAAAAGGCGCCGGCGTCTGGGGCGGCGAAACGCTGCTTCCGGGCATGAAGCCGCTGGCTCAGGTCTACAGCGGACATCAGTTTGGCGTCTGGGCGGGACAGCTCGGCGATGGCCGCGGCATCCTGCTGGGTGAACAAGTTCTGCCGAATGGCGAAACGCTCGACTGGCACCTGAAAGGGGCAGGGCTAACCCCATACTCACGCATGGGGGATGGCCGCGCGGTGCTGCGTTCAACCATACGTGAAGGTCTGGCTTCCGAGGCGATGCACGCCCTGGGGATCCCTACCTCACGTGCGCTGTCCATTGTCACCAGCGACACGCCGGTGGCCCGCGAAACGATGGAGCAGGGAGCGATGCTGGTCCGCGTGGCGGAAAGCCATCTGCGTTTCGGTCATTTTGAACACTTCTACTATCGCCGCGAGCCGGATAAAGTCCGCCAGCTTGCCGATTACGCTCTTCGTCGTCACTGGCCGCACCTGCAAAACGAGCCGGACCGCTATGTTCTCTGGTTCCGTGATATTGTTGCGCGCACCGCCGCAATGATTGCCCGCTGGCAGGCCGTCGGCTTTGCCCACGGGGTGATGAACACCGACAACATGTCCCTGTTAGGGCTGACGTTTGACTACGGTCCGTACGGCTTCCTTGATGACTATCAGCCGGGTTACATCTGTAACCATTCGGACTATCAGGGGCGTTACCGTTTCGACAACCAGCCTGCGGTGGGGCTGTGGAACCTTCAGCGGCTTGCACAAAGCCTGTCGCCGTTTATCGACGTCAATGCCCTGAACGATGCGCTGGACAGCTATCAGGAGGTCCTGCTGCGGGAATACGGTGTGTTAATGCGCACCAGGCTGGGGCTGATGACGCAGGAAAAAGGCGATAACGCGTTGCTGAATGGGCTGTTTGCCATCATGGCGCGTGAAGGCAGCGACTATACCCGAACCTTCCGTATGCTGAGTCAGACCGCGCAGCAGAGCGCTGCGTCACCGCTGCGCGACGAGTTCGTCGATCGACAGGCGTTTGATGACTGGTTTGCCGCTTACCGGGCGCGTTTACAGCAGGAACAAATTGATGACGATACCCGCCAGGCGCGGATGAAGGCGGTTAACCCGGCGATGGTATTGCGCAACTGGCTGGCGCAGCGGGCCATTGAGCAGGCAGAGCAGGGGGACTATACCGAGCTGCATCGGCTACATATCGCCCTGCGCACGCCGTTTGCCGACCGGGAGGATGACTATGTCAGCCGCCCGCCGGACTGGGGCAAGCGGCTGGAAGTGAGCTGCTCAAGCTAAGGGGCGAGAAAAACCTGCGGCGCGGCGTGCGCCGGATGTCTGCCGACGTGCACCTGCGCACCGTAACAGCGTGCCAGCGCGTCGGCCTGCAAAACCGTCTCCGGTATGCCCTGAGAAACAATCCTGCCGTTGTGTAACAGCAGGATCCGGTCCGACCATAATGCGGCAAGATTGAGATCGTGCAGCACCACGCAGGCGTGAAGATGGCCCTGACGGGTCAGCGATTTCAACAGGCGCAGCAGATGCTGCTGGTGGTAGAGATCCAGCGCGGAAGTGGGTTCGTCGAGAAACAGCCAGCCGCGTGGCGTTCCGTCACGCCACAGCTGCGCCAGCGCGCGGGCGAGCTGGACGCGCTGTTGCTCGCCCCCCGAGAGGGCATGATAGCGCCTGCCGGCCAGCGGCAGGCAACCGGTCAGCTGCAACACCTCACGCACAATTGACGGTTCCGGGTGACGCGTCCAGGGCGCACGCCCCATTCCAACGATCTCCTCCACCTGCCAGTCAAATCCAGGCTGAGATTGCTGGCGCATCACCGCCCGATAGCGCGACAGCGTCTGCGGATGCCATTCATCCAGCGCTTTTCCCGCCAGCGAACAGCCTCCGCTGTCGGGTTTCAGATAGCCGGTCAGCAGCCGCAGCAGCGTGGATTTCCCCGCGCCGTTGGGGCCGATCAATGTAACCAGCTCTCCCTGCGACAGTGACAGCGAAACGTTATCTGTCAGCGTGCGGCCAGACCGGGTAAAAGTCAGATTTTCAGCCGTATAACGTTCAGCCATGCTGTTCTCCACGACGAAAAATGAGCCATAAGAACCAGGGAGCGCCAAGGATACTGGTGAGCAGGCCGACCGGCATTTCTGCCGGGGCGACCAGGGTGCGCGCGACCGTATCCGCCACCAGCAGCAGTAAAGCGCCCGCGAGTACCGTGCCGGGGAGGGTTGCCCGGTGATCGGCGCCCAACCACATGCGCATCAGGTGCGGCACCACGAGTCCGACAAAGCCAATCACGCCGCTGACGGCGACAGCCGCAGCGACCAGCAGGGCGCTGCATAACAGTAATATTCGCTGTACAAGAGCAACGTCCACGCCAAGGTAATGCGCTTCCTCTTCACCCAGTTGCAGTAAATTTAACGTACTGGCACAGCGCCAGATCGCCAGAGCGGCAGGCACTATCAGCGAGGTCACGGCGAGCAGCGTGGACCACTGTGCCTGACCAAGACTTCCCATTCCCCAGAGTGAAAGCTGACGCAGCTGGGCGTCATTGCTGACCCACGAAAGCACACCCACTGCCGCACCGCACAGGGCATTGATGGCGATACCCACCAGCAACAGACGTGACAGAGAGATGTCATGCTGCTTGCTGAGCAGGAAGATCACGCCTGTGGCTGCCAGCGCCCCAAGAAATGCCGCCAGCATAGGGGCGTAAAGCATCACCAGCGCGGGCAGCGCGAGCGGGAGCACAACCCACAGGGCGACGGCCAGCGCCGCACCGCTGCTGATCCCGAGCAGGCCCGGGTCGGCAAGCGGATTGCGGAACAGCCCCTGCATGACGCAGCCGGTGAGCGCCAGCGACCCGCCAATCACCAGCGCCAGCAGCACGCGGGGCAGACGGATGGTGAGCCAGATATGGCGTAGCGTCTCATCGCTGCCGCTCCACAGCACGTTCACCGGCAGGCGTAACGCCCCAAAACCGGTAGCCATGATCGTCATGACGGTAAGCGACCCCGCCAGAAGCCATAACGATAACGTGATGCGCCGGGACATCAGGGCAGTTGCTCCGCTCTGGCACGCAGCTGTTGTATGGCTTTCGGCGTGCGGACGCTGAAGCCCAGCAGGGCCATGTCATCAATAGCCAGCACCTGCTTGCTTCGTCCCGCTGGCGTTTGCGCCAGACCGGGCAGTTTCCACAGATTTTCTTCGCCGCCCAGCGCGTTAAGGCCCTCCTGCGAAATCACCACCAGATCCGGCTGGCTGGCCATCACCCCCTCCTGGGAAAGCGGCTGATAGCGGGTAAAGCCCTGCATGGCGTTCTGCAACCCGGCGGCGCGTATTGCCGCATCCGCACCGGTCTGTTGCCCGGCCGCCATTGCGGTCATTCCGCCGTGGCTGAGGATAAACAGCACCCGCTTGTTGAGCGGCATTGAGGGCAGTGCCGCCAGCGCCTGACGCAGCGAGCTGCGCAGGGTTTCCCCTTGCGCCTCATGATGCGTCGCCTGAGCTATCACCCGTACTTTTTCGTCAATCGCGCGCAGGTCAGGCGTGCCGGGAACGGTAACCACCCGGACGTGGCTCTGTTCAACCTGCTTCAGCGCCAGAGAGGGCTGCGCCTGGTCGCTTGCCAGCACCAGCGTCGGGCGTACGGACAAAATCCCCTCCGCATTCAGCTGGCGAAGATACCCCACGTCAGGCAGCGCGTTTGTCGCCTGCGGCCACTGGCTGGTACTGTCGCGCGCAACCAGAGAAGACTCCGCGCCGAGGGCGTAGACGATCTCCGTCACATCGCCGCCGAGGGCGACAATTCTCTCCGGCGCGGCGACGGCAACCAGCGGCAGGGCACAGAGCAGGGCGAACCAGTTTTTCATGCGGCCAGCCCTTCTGGCGTCAGGGCGTCAATCTGGCGACGCCACCGGCTCTGCTCAGGCTCGCCTTCGGTACGCTGCCCATAGAGCTGGGCGATCTGAGTGCCATCCGCAGCAAACAGCTCCAGACTGGTAACGTGTCCGTCCGCCGTAGGTTTACGCGTTACCCACGTCTCGGCGATAGTCTCCTCCAGCAGATGCAGGGTAAAGGTTGGGTTGAAGATGTTCAGCCAGCCTTTCATGGGCGTCAGTTTTTCCACCACACCGGTGAAAATCTGCACGCAGCCGCGGTTGCCGACGAAGATCATGATTTCGTTTCTGTCCTGTCGCGCCGTCTCCAGCAGCTGTGCCAGCGCGCTGTTATCCACCTTACAGGCCAGATCGTCACTCACCAGACGAAACGCCTGCTGGCGGCTCAGGTTATGGCGCTTCAGTAAGCTAAAGAACTGATGCACGTCGGTCATGGCGCGCCACTCTTTCTCCACCGAGCCTGCATCAGCACCGTCGGAATGCGCAGGGGCCTCGACAGCCTTTAGCGCCAGAGCGGGGTTATCGGCAATGATAAAACGGGTCAGCACGTCGCCCCAGGCGGCAACGTCGGTGTGATCCGTGGTGTAGACCTTAAGTAAAGCGTCGCCCTGATGATCGAAGAACTGAATGCTCTGACGTTCGCCGCGGGAGGTCGTTTCACTTATGTGAAACGCGCTCGCCCACTGGTTGAGGAACAAACGCAGATCCAGCGCACGCGGATTTAGCACCAGCCCGGCGTGGCCGCCGAGGTGCTGGTTAGTAAACGCTCCGATCTGTTCATGAACGGCGTATTCGTTACGGCAGATGCATTTGGTTTCCCCCACCGACTCCAGCGCCGCCAGAATCTCACGGATTTCACCGCGCAGCCGCCAGGCGTCGTGTCCAACGCGCGCAAATGCCAGCTCTGCTTCGCTGATGTGCATTAATCCGGCGATATCACGGGCGTACTTACCCGGATGTTCTTCTTTAAGCTCAAGCCAGCGTGTGTAGTGACCCATAATCTTCTCCTTCTGAATCGTTGCCCCGAAGGGAATTACCATTGATAACTGACGAAGATCTTGCCGTTGCGGCCATCCTGCGGGATGCCCTGCGGTGACCAGTAGGCTTTGTCGAAGGCGTTCCCCAGCACGAGGGTGGTGGTGATGCCTTTGAACAGCTGCTGACCTTTATAGCTGACGTAGAAATCATTCACTGCGTAGCCAGGCTGCTCGCTGTAGCTGCTGCTGATATGCGTTGAACGTTCGACGAAGGTGCCGATCCAGCCCACGGAGAATCCGCTTTGCGCCACCGGGATATCCAGCTTGCTGGTGACGGTGTCCGGGTTGATGCTGGAGATGTATTCGCCCGTGTCGGTATCTTTCCCGCGCGTGCGGTTGTAGGCCACGTCCAGGTTGAACAGGCTGGTCGCGTAGGTTGCCATCATGTCCCAGCCCCAGATTTTGGCATTTGGTACGTTATAGGACATGGTGGTGGCCGCCGCAAAATCGACGGTAGTGGAGATGTAATCTTTCGCTTTGGTGTCGAAGTAGCTGGCTTTGAACTCCAGCGCGTCGTTGGCGAGCAGCAGATCGTCAAAACGCAGCCCAAAACCGAACTCCTGGGTTTCGTTAGTTTCCGGACGCAGGTTCGGGTTCGGCACCCAGTAGTTGGTGTAGAAGCTGCCGATAGAGAAGTGCTTCGAGTCGTTATACATCTCGCCCATCGTTGGAGCGCGGAAGGCCTGGGCGTAAGATCCGAACAGCATCAGCCAGTCGGCTGGACTCACGGTTAACCCGGCGCGTGATGACCACTTATCCGCATCCACGTCATCGTAACCGCTGCTGCTGCCGCGGTAGTTGTCGTAACGCGTCCCGCCGAGAAGCGTTACCGGCAGGTCGCGCAGGGTAATCTCATCCTGCAACCAGCCGGAGCTGAAGTCGATTTTAGCGTCCGGGAAGCCGGTGGTCGCGCCGCCAGGGTGTTGCTCCTGACGATAGTATTCCCCGCCGTAGGTCAGCAGGTGCGAGGCGAAGGAGTCGCTGAACAGGCGGGTGCGGTTTTCGACTTTGCCGCCTTTGGTGGTCTGCTTACGGAACTCACCGCTGGCGTCGATGTTCTGGGCGTTAATCCGCGCTTCGGACCAGTAAATTTTCGCATCGGCGTTCAGCCAGTTGTTTCCGGCTGGCGCAATGCGGTAGCCAAGCTGGGCATCGCGCTGAATGGTGGAACGATCGGTCATCGGGTTACTGCTGCTGGCATCCGTGGTCTGCGGATTTTTCGGCTCCTGCGCGTCGTTGTTGTAGTAGCGCAGGGAGCCGCTCAGCGTCTGAGCCGAATCGATTTTCCAGCTGCCTTTCGCCAGCATATTGTTGATGGATTCGTCGTTTGGCGCCCTCGCGCCGTCACTCTGGCGAATGTCGCCGCGATCGCGGCTGGACCATGAGACCAGGCCGTCCAGGGTATCGGTGCGGCCATAGGCGCTGGCGCCCATCCCGATGCTGTGATCGCCCGTTGCACCGGTAGCAAATACGCGATAGCCGCTGTTTTTACCTGCATCCAATAGATCGCTGGCGTCGACGGTGTCATACGAAATTACGCCGCCCAGCGCGCCGCTGCCGTACAGCAAGGCGGAAGGGCCACGTACCACTTCGATACGTTTGATCAGTGCCGGATCGAGGAACGTGCTGTTCAGGTGTCCGGTATCGGTGCCCTGGCGCACGCCATCCACCAGCACCAGCACGCCACGGCGGTCATAGCCACGGAGGTTAACGTCCTGACCGTTGGTGCGCCCGGTGCCGTCCAGCGTCAGACCGGGCACCTTGCGCAGCAGGTCGGCAGCGGAGCTGGCGGTCTGGTTTTCCGGCGCGGTGGCGTCAATCACGCTCACCATCATGGGGGCTTCAAAGGCGCTGCGGGCATTGCCGGTGGCGGTGACGGTGATCTCGTCTGCAGCGGCAAACGTAACGCCCGGCAGGGTGCTGACAATCGCCAGCGCCAGAAGAGACGGGCGTAAAGACGCGGATTGCAGGTGTGGCATAGCAACTCTCCATAAGAATTGAAAAGCGCTGGCTGCCTGGGGATCACCTGGGTGGCTGGCGAATGTGTTGTCTGGTTTATTTAGTCAGGATCAGTTTTCCGGCATTGGTCTGGCGCAGCAGGTAGTGCTGGCCGTCATGCTCGATAATGACCCGTCCCTCCTCACCCAACAGGCTTTTACTGTCGATTCGGCGATCGGTGGGAGCAGGGGACGGCGCTGTGTGTGTTTTTGTTGGCGTTGCCGCGCTGTTATCGGTCGGTGACATAATGTTTATAAATAACAATCAATGTAACAATGATAATCATTATCAATAAACTGCAAATTCACAGCAAGCGTTTTTGTGAAAATTGTGTGACGGGATCAAATTTGGGGGAGAGATGCGGTCTGACGCCCTCACCCCGACCCTCTCCCACGGGGAGAGGGAAAAGGGCACGAATCGTAGGCCGGGTAAGGCAAAGCCGCCACCCGGCAAGGGGTTAGAAGCGCGAATCTACCGCAGACGCCAGCATCTCCAGCAGCCGTTCGCTGTCTTCCCAGCTCAGGCACGGGTCGGTGATTGACTGGCCGTAGACCATTTGCTGTCCGGCGACGATCTTCTGCGTGCCTTCTTTGATAAAACTCTCCGCCATAATTCCTGCAATGGCGGTCGAGCCGCTGCGGATCTGCTGGCAAACTTCCTCGCAGACGTCCAGCTGGCGGCGGTGCTGTTTCTGACAATTGCCGTGGCTGAAATCCACCACCAGATGCTCCGGCAGGTCAAATTCCGCCAGCGTTTCGCAAGCGGCGGCAATATCTTCTGCATGGTAATTCGGTTTTTTACCGCCACGCATAATGATATGTCCGAACGGGTTGCCGCTGGTCTGGTAGATGGTCATCTGGCCATTTTTATCCGGGGAGAGGAACATATGGCTGGCGCGTGACGCGCGGATGGCATCTACGGCAATTCGGGTATTACCGTCCGTTCCGTTTTTGAAGCCCACCGGACAGGAGAGCGCCGACGCCATTTCACGGTGGATCTGACTTTCGGTGGTACGCGCGCCAATCGCGCCCCAGCTTATGAGGTCGGCAATAAACTGTCCGGTCACCATATCCAGAAATTCGGTGGCAGTCGGCACGCCCAGCTCGTTAACCTGTAACAGCAGCTTGCGCGCCAGCGCAATACCGTGATTCACCCGGTAGCTACCGTTCAGATCCGGATCGGAAATCAATCCTTTCCAGCCCACGACGGTACGGGGCTTTTCAAAGTAGGTACGCATCACGATCTCCAGGCGATCCTGATACGTGCCGCGCAGCGTCTGAAGGCGTTGTGCATAATCCATTGCCGCGTCCAGGTCGTGGATGGAGCAGGGGCCAATTACCACCAGAAGACGTTTGTCTTCACCATTGAGAATTTTTTCGATGCGGCGACGGGAGGCCGTCACATGGTCCGCCACCACGGCGGAAACGGGATGCAGCCTGGCCAGTTCAGCCGGTGTGACCAGGCTATCAATGCGCGCGGTGCGCAGTTCGTCGGTTTTGTTCATGGAATGTCTCAGAAATTTTTTGCTTCATCGGCAGACTACCGGGAAGTGATGGGCATCACCTTAAACCAATCCCTGCTGATTTCAAGTTCGGGGCTCGTCGCCCCGAGGATGGCATGATAATAACTGAAACTGGATTAATGTACTAGCATATTAGTACATGCGGCGATTTAGCCCCATGATATCGAGGATCTTGGTGGCAATTTCTTCTACTGAATAGTTGGTACTGTTCAGCCAGGGAATTTGATTTTTCCGGTACAGCGCTTCGACTTCAGAAACTTCCATTCGGCACTGGCGCATCGAGGCGTAGCGGCTGTTCTCGCGACGTTCTTCGCGGATCGCCGCCAGTCGTTCCGGGTTGATGGTCAGCCCAAACAGCTTATGCTGGAGCGGCTTGAGCGCGGCGGGCAGCACCAGGTTATCCATATCATCGGCAATAAAGGGGTAGTTGGCGGCGCGAATGCCAAACTGCATTGCCAGGTATAGGCTGGTGGGAGTTTTACCGCAGCGCGACACGCCGAGCAAAATCACCTGCGCCTGGTCGAGATTGCGCAGCGAGATCCCGTCGTCGTGCGCCAGGGTGTAGTCAATAGCGGCAATACGCGCATCGTATTTGGTCAGGTTACCGGGGTTCAGCCCGTGGGTACGGTGGGCGATCGGCGTCGGATCGAGCTTCAGCTCGCTTTGCAAGGGGGCAACCAGCGCCTGCACGATGTCCTGACAGAAGCCCTCGCTTTGCAGAATGATATTGCGGATCTCAGGGATCACAATGGAATAGAACACCAGCGGACGAACGCCGGTCTGCTGGTAAATGGCGTCGATCTGGTCCTTGACCGCTTTGGCCCGGCTCTCATTTTCCACGAACGGCAGCGTGATGCTGTTTATCGATACCGGAAACTGCGACATCACCGCGTGTCCCAGCACCTCGGCGGTAATCGCCGTCCCATCAGAAATATAAAAAACGTGGCGATCGACAGCATTATCCATTTTATCCACCCTGAATAGCGTACGTAATTGCCTGAAAGCATAAATTAAAAAAGTTAATTTCACAGCAAAGAACTTATCTGAATTTAAAATGAAATGGTGTTTTTGATTTTCCTGAAAAGTGGATTTCATTTTTCGATTAGCGGCTTTATTTCTAAGGTTTTTGCCGGAATCTATAGGAATCATCGGGTTAGCGAGTGCGGGGAAACTGTCCGAAAAGTTGAAAATTTAAATTGCTTACACGATTCACCGTTTTTTTAGCGGAAATAAATATGCCAGTATAAATACGTAGTCAGGTGTTTCTTACTCCGATCAAATATCACAAAAGGATTGTTTCGATGTCCAACAATGGCTCGTCACCGCTGGTGCTTTGGTATAACCAACTCGGCATGAATGATGTAGACAGAGTTGGGGGCAAAAATGCCTCCCTGGGTGAAATGATTACAAATCTGTCCGGTATGGGTGTCTCCGTACCTAACGGATTTGCCACAACCGCCGATGCGTTTAACCTGTTTTTAGACCAGAGCGGTGTAAACCAGCGCATTTACGACCTGCTGGATAAAACGGATATTGATGATGTCACCGAGCTTGCCAAAGCCGGCGCGCAAATCCGCCAGTGGATTATCGACACACCTTTCCAGCCGGAACTGGAAAAAGCCATCCATGACGCCTACAACCTGCTCTCCGCTGACGACGCGCAGGCCTCCTTTGCCGTGCGCTCTTCCGCTACCGCAGAAGATATGCCGGATGCCTCTTTCGCCGGGCAGCAGGAAACCTTCCTCAACGTCCAGGGTTACGAGGCGGTACTGGTGGCGGTGAAGCATGTGTTTGCTTCCCTGTTCAACGACCGCGCCATCTCCTATCGCGTCCATCAGGGCTATGACCACCGCGGCGTCGCGCTCTCCGCAGGCGTACAGCGCATGGTGCGCTCCGACGTGGGCTCTTCCGGCGTGATGTTCTCTATCGACACTGAATCCGGCTTCGACCAGGTGGTGTTTATCACCTCCGCATGGGGTCTGGGCGAAATGGTGGTGCAGGGGGCGGTGAACCCTGACGAATTCTATGTGCACAAGCCTACGCTGGCGGCTAACCGTCCGGCAGTGGTACGCCGCACCATGGGCTCAAAAAAAATCCGCATGATCTATGCCCCGACGCAAGAACATGGCAAGCAGGTCACCATTGAAGATGTGCCGCAGGAGCAGCGGGATCGCTTCTCCCTGACCGACGCCGAAGTGGAAGAGCTGGCGAAGCAGGCGGTGCAGATTGAAAAACACTATGGCCGTCCGATGGACATCGAGTGGGCCAAAGACGGACACACCGGCAAGCTGTTTATCGTGCAGGCGCGTCCGGAAACCGTCCGTTCACGCGGTCAGGTCATGGAGCGCTACACCCTGCACGCGCAGGGCAAAATTGTCGCGGAAGGACGCGCAATCGGCCACCGCATCGGTGCCGGTCCGGTGAAAGTGATCCACGACATTAGCGAGATGAACCGCATTCAGCCCGGCGACGTGCTGGTGACCGACATGACCGACCCGGACTGGGAACCGATCATGAAGAAAGCGGCTGCCATCGTCACCAACCGCGGCGGCCGTACCTGTCACGCGGCAATCATTGCCCGTGAGCTGGGGATCCCGGCGGTAGTCGGCTGTGGTGACGCGACCGAACGCATGAAGGACGACCAGAACGTGACGGTCTCCTGTGCCGAAGGTGATACCGGTTACGTGTATGCTGATATCCTCGACTTCAGCGTGAAAAGCTCCAGCGTGGATACCATGCCGGATCTGCCGCTGAAGATCATGATGAACGTCGGCAACCCGGACCGCGCGTTTGACTTCGCCTGCCTGCCGAACGAAGGCGTGGGCCTGGCGCGTCTGGAATTTATTATTAACCGTATGATCGGGGTGCACCCGCGTGCGCTGCTGGAGTTCGACGACCAGGACGCAAAACTGCAAAACGAAATCCGCGAGATGATGAAGGGTTACGACTCGCCGAGAGAGTTCTATGTTGGTCGTCTGACGGAAGGGATCGCCACGCTCGGCGCGGCCTTCTACCCGAAACGCGTGATCGTGCGTCTGTCGGACTTTAAGTCGAACGAATACGCCAACCTGGTGGGCGGCGAACGCTACGAGCCGGAAGAAGAGAACCCGATGCTGGGCTTCCGCGGCGCCGGACGCTACGTATCGGAAAGCTTCCGCGACTGCTTCGCGCTGGAGTGCGAGGCGGTAAAACGCGTGCGCAACGACATGGGGCTGACCAACGTGGAAATCATGATCCCGTTCGTCCGTACCGTGGATCAGGCGAAGGCGGTGGTAGATGAGCTGGCGCGTCAGGGGCTGAAGCGCGGCGAGAACGGGCTGAAGATCATCATGATGTGTGAAATTCCGTCCAACGCCCTGCTGGCAGAGCAGTTCCTGGAGCACTTCGACGGCTTCTCCATTGGCTCGAATGACATGACGCAGCTGGCGCTCGGCCTGGACCGCGACTCCGGCGTTGTCTCTGAGCTGTTCGATGAGCGTAACGAGGCGGTGAAAGCGCTGCTCTCCATGGCCATCCGCGCGGCGAAGAAACAGGGTAAATATGTCGGGATTTGCGGCCAGGGTCCTTCTGACCATGAAGACTTTGCGGCCTGGCTGATGGACGAGGGAATTGATAGCCTCTCCCTGAACCCGGACACCGTGGTGCAGACCTGGCTGAGCCTGGCAGAGCTGAACAAGTAAAACCTGCATAATCTGAAAAAGGCGAGGATATCTGTCCTCGCCTTTTTTATTTTCCTGCGAATATGCTCACCATCACAAATAAAGCAAAAAACCAAATATCATAATTTATCTGTTAATTTAGACAATTGTTAGCGGGCAGGGCGTTGCTAATACTTGAGCCTTACCGCGTACATCCGTCGGGATGATGCGCGACTGGTTGAAATACGTTTTAACCTGATAAAAAGGCAAATAACAATGACAATCTCCTCTGTATTACGTACCAAAGATAAAATAGGTTATGGCCTCGGCGATATGGCCAGCGCGCTGGTCTGGCAAACGGCAACGTTATTTCTCGCTTATTTCTATACGGACGTATTCGGTTTGCCTGCCGCCATTATGGGCACCATGTTTTTAGTGGTGCGCGTGGTCGATGCGTTTGTCGACCCGTGCATTGGCGCGCTGGTGGACCGCACTCAGACCCGCCACGGTCGTTTTCGTCCCTGGCTGCTCTGGTTTGCCATTCCGTTTGGCGTGAGCTGCCTGATTACCTTCTACGTACCGGATGCCGGGCAGACGGCGAAAATTGTCTATGCCTGCGTAACCTATGCCATCCTGAGCCTGATCTATTCCGCGATTAATGTCCCTTACTGTGCCATGCCCGGCGCGCTGACGCTCGACCCGCGCGAACGCCACTCGCTGCAATCCTGGCGCTTTGGCCTGTCGTTTATCGGCGGGTTGATTGTAACGGTCATCGCGCTGCCGCTGGTCTCATTATTAGGCCAGGGGAATGTGCAAAAAGGCTATTTCTATGCCATGAGCCTGATGGGGCTGCTGGGCATTGTTTTATTCTTCTGCTGCTTCTTTATGACCCGGGAGCGTTACTCGCCGCGCAATGACACCTCCGGTTCGATGCTGACGGATTTAAAACTGCTGGCCGCCAATAGCCAGTGGCGAATTGTTTTTCTATTTAATATTTTACTGTTAACCGCCGTCGTGACGCGTGGCTCTGCGACCATGTATTACGTTAACTATGTTCTGTTACGTCCGGAACTGGTTTTTGCCTTTATTGTTTCCGGCATGGTGGCCTCCTTAAGTGGCGCATTATTATCTGAACGCCTGCTGGGGAAATTTGACCGGGTGCGTGCCTATCAGTGGACCATTATTTCTTTCGTTATTTTTGGCGTGCTGATTTTCTTCATTCCGCCTTCGCAGGTGTGGCTGATATTCGGTCTGAATATTGTGTTTAGCTTTATTCAGAACCTGACCACGCCGCTGCAATGGACCATGTTCTCCGATGTGGTGGACTACGAAGAACACCGTAGCGGCCGCCGCCTGGACGGGCTGGTCTTTTCAACCGCCCTGTTTGCCATCAAGTTTGGGCTGGCGCTGGGTGGGGCGGTGGTCGGTTGGGTGCTTGGCATGGTGGATTACGCTCCGGGTCAGGCAAACCAGGCGCCTCACGTTCTTGCAACCATCAATGCCCTGTTCACCCTGATCCCCTGCGTGCTGTTCCTCTGCATGGTGGCGCTCCTTGCCATCTACAAACTTAACAGCCGGCTGGTGGACAGCATCGCCCGCGAGCTGGCCAGCAAACGCGATAGTCGAAACGATGCGGGGCAGCTCAGCCCGGCAACCCAATCCGCACTACAGGAGTAAACCATGACTGCGATCTACAAGGACGCGGGACGTCCCGTACACGAGCGTGTCGCTGATTTACTGGCGCGTATGACGCCGGAAGAGAAATTTGCCCAGATGCACGCGTACTGGCTGATCCTCGATGAACACGGCAACCACCGCGAGCGCAGCGATCTGAGCGATGAATTCGCTGGCGTGAGCGAACAGGCGTCCCTCAACGAAAGGCTGAAGCTCGGCGTCGGGCAGATCACCCGTCCGCTCGGCACGCACATTGTTAATGCAAAAACCGGCGTGTGTGCCGCCAACCGCCTGCAACGCATGATGATGGAGGAGACCCGCCTCGGCATTCCGGCGCTGTTTCATGAGGAGTGTCTGGTGGGGCTGCTGTGCAAAGATGCAACCCTGTTCCCGTCGTCGCTGAACTACGGTTCCACCTGGGACCCGGCGCTGGTGCAGCGCGCGGCGGAGCAGATTGGTAAAGAGGCCCGATCCGTCGGTTGCCAGCAGGGGCTGGCCCCGGTGCTGGATGTCTCGCGCGATGTGCGCTGGGGACGGACGGAAGAGACATTTGGGGAAGATCCGTGGCTGGTAGGGGTGATGGCGACGGCGTACGTGAAGGGGTTGCAGGGCGATAAGCGCGATCTGCTGGCGACCCTGAAACATTACGTCGGCCACTCCTTCAGCGAAGGGGCGCGCAACCATGCGCCGGTCCATCTCGGTTTCAGCGAGCTAAACGATACCTTCCTGCTGCCGTTTGAGATGGCGGTGAAGCTGGCCAACGCCGGTTCGGTGATGCCAGCCTATCACGACATTGATAATCAGCCAGGGCACAGCGACCATTTCCTGCTCACTACCGTGCTGCGTGAACAGTGGGGCTTCGACGGCATTATCGTGGCGGATTACGGCGGCGTCAGCCTGCTGCACCAGCACCACGGAATTTCTCACGATCCAGCGGAATCGGCGGCGCTGGCGTTTAACGCCGGGCTGGACGTGGAATTGCCGAAGGATGACTGCGCGCGTCATCTGGCGGAAGCGGTAGAGCGTGGGCTTATCTCAATGGCGAAAGTGGATGAGATTGTGGCGCGCGTGCTAAGTGAAAAATTCCGTCTCGGGCTGTTTGAAAAACCGTACGCCGACGAAGACGGCATCGATTTGCAGAGTGAGGCGACCCGGCAGGTGGCGCGCGAGGTGGCAACAAAATCGATCACGCTGCTGGAAAACAACGGCATATTACCTCTCGGCGGAAAACCCCGTGTAGCGGTGGTGGGGCCGACGGCTGACGATCCGCTGGCGCTGCTGAGCGGCTACAGCTTCCCGGTTCACCTGATCATCAGCGATATGGTTGAAGAGACCTCACAGGTAACGACGCCGCGCGCGGCGCTGGAGCAGTATCTTGGCGCATCGCAGGTTCGTTACGCGAAAGGGTGCCACATTATCGAAAAACGGATGGCGGGGGCGCCGGTATTTCCGGGCGACAGCGGCGGTAAACCGATGCAGCAATCGCCGGTTTCACAACGTATGGATCTGATCCCCGACGCCGTGAGCGCGGCAAAAGAGAGTGACGTGGTGGTGGCCTGCGTGGGCGACCTTGCCGGGCTGTTCCAGAGCGGCACCGTGGGGGAAGGATCTGATACCGACTCGCTGGATCTGCCAGGCGTGCAGCAACAGCTGCTGGAGGCGCTGGTGGCAACCGGTAAGCCGGTGATTGTCGTCATGACGGGCGGGCGTCCTTATAACCTTCAGGGGCTGGAAGAGAAGGTGGCCGCGCTGATGATGGCCTGGGCGCCGGGGCAGGAAGGGGGCTGGGCGATTGCCGATATCTTAACCGGCCGCGCGGAGCCGCAGGGCAGGCTGGTAGTGAGCGTGCCGAAAAACGCCGGGGCGATGCCGTACTACTATAACCACAAGCTGAAAAGCGGCGGCACGCCGTTTGCATTCCATTTCGGCGCACTTTACCCGTTCGGTTACGGTCTCGGCTGGACGCAGTTTCGCTGGGGCGCGGCCCGCCTGGCTGAAAGCCGCGTCCCGATCGACGGAGAGGTGGCGTTAAGCGTCGATATCACCAACACCGGCGAGCGCAGCGGCAGCGAAGTGGTACAGGTGTACGTACGCGATAAGGTCGCCACGCAGGTGCGTCCGCTTCAGGAGCTGAAAGCGTTCCAGCGCGTGACGCTTTCACCGGGAGAAACCGCCACGCTGACCTTTATCCTGCCAGTGGAGATGTTTAATTTCACCCGCCGGGACGGGAAGCGGATTGTCGAGCCAGGGGAGTTTGAGCTACAGGTTGGCGCGTCCTCGGCGGATATTCGCGAGGTGGTGAACGTGCTGGTGACCGGGGAAACGCGGGTGCTGGCGGGGGATTGGCGGATGCTTAGTCGCTGTGACATTACATTGGCGTAAAAAGGATAAAAAAAAGCCCATCGTGGGAGATGGGCAAAGACTACACACAGCAATTCGTTGTTTCACTCAGGGGATTTCCATGCTTATAAATCAAGGTGTTGATTTATAACCGTGTCTTAATAGTAGGCATGCCAGGATTTTGAGTCGATCGGATTCGTCTCAATAGTTAAAGGCAGGTAAAGATTTCTTGAAGAGAATGACGGTTTTAGGCAGGAAAAGGCGGGTCTGACCAGTGTGCAGAGAATAAATAGTTTAGCAACGTTTAAGTATTGCTGTGGAGAGTGTAGGCCGGGTTAGCGTTAGCGCCACCCGGCATCCGTTCTTACTGCGCGTTCTTATCTTCCAGCTCTTCAAGTTCGCTTAAGATGACGTCAGGGTCGGTTCCCGGCGGCGGCACTTCATGCACCCAGGCGGAGAAGAGTCGCCAGGTCACCGCAAGCAGCACCGGACCGATGAACAGGCCAATCATGCCGAAGGCAATTAACCCTCCAATTACCCCGGACAGGATCAGAATCAGCGGCAGGTCAGCGCCCATGCGGATGAGGATGGGACGGATCACGTTATCCATGGTGCCCACCACGCAACTCCAGACCAGCAGCACCGTGCCCCAGGTCGTATCCCCCGTCCAGTAAAGCCAGATAATGCAGGGAACCAGCACCAGCAGCGGACCGAGCTGCGCCAGACAGGTCATCAGCATGACGACGGTGAAAATGGTGGCATAAGGTACGCCGGAAATCGCCAGCCCGATTCCGCCAAGTACAGCCTGCACCAGCGCTGTGACCACCACACCGAGCGCCACCGCGCGGACGGCCTGGGCTGCCAGCAGCACGGCCGCATCGCCGCGTTTACCTGCCAGTCGGGTGGCGAAATGACGTACCCCCAGCGCAACCTGCTCGCCGCGCCAGTACAGCAGGGCGCTGAAGACCAGCATCAACGTACAATGCATCATGAAGCGACCAATGTGCGCAGCCTGCCCCACAAACCAGGTGGTGGTTGTGCCGATGTACGGACGCACTTTGGCCATCAGGGCGCTACCGCCCATCTCCAGCAGGCTGTGCCAGCCGCTGTACAGTTTTGCGCCCACAACAGGAATACTGTTCAGCCACGCGAGATCCGGCAGCGTCATATCACCGCTGGTGACCGCGCGAATAACCGGGCCGCTACTGTCAACCAGGCTGTTAACCAGTAGTGCAATGGGAATAATAAACAGCAGGAACAACAGCAACGTCATCACCAGCACGGCCAGGCCGCGGCGACCAAACAGCAGTTTCTGCAAACGCAAGAGTAAAGGCCAGGTGGCGACGACGACGGTCGCGGCCCAGGCAAATCCGAGCACGAAAGGACGAACGATCCACAGACACGCAATAATCATAATGGCTAAGAACAGCACCGACAGCAGTATCTGCGCGACATCCCTGGGCTGACGAAGATTGACCATAAACGAAACTTTCCTTAAATGAACACCAGCAAGGCTGATGGGAATATAAACCGCATCTCTCTAATCATTAGTGATTTCAGCGATTTTGACAGGCGGATTTTGCCCGTAATTCTACAAAGCACATAAGAAAAAAATGTGATAAAACTTTCCAGACACAACGCAAACGATTTCACACTATTCTCATTAGGGTCGACAGCAATGATCCCACAGATTTCTCAGGCACCGGGCGTCGTTCAGCTGGTGCTTAATTTTTTGCAGGCACTGGAGCAACAGGGTTTTACAGGTGACACCGCTACCGATTATGCCGACAGGCTGACGATGGCGACCGATAACAGTATTTACCAGCTTCTTCCCGATGCCGTCGTTTTCCCGCGCTCTACCGCCGATGTGGCGCTCATCGCCCGTCTGGCATCGCAGGAGCGTTTCAGCTCCCTGGTCTTCACCCCGCGTGGCGGCGGGACGGGTACCAATGGGCAGGCGCTGAACCAGGGCATCATCATTGATATGTCCCGCTATATGAACCGCATCATTGAGATCAACCCGGAAGAGGGGTGGGTGCGTGTGGAAGCGGGGGTGATCAAAGATCAGTTGAATCAGTTTTTGAAACCTTACGGCTATTTTTTTGCGCCGGAGCTTTCCACCAGTAACCGCGCGACCATTGGCGGGATGATCAACACCGATGCCTCGGGGCAGGGCTCACTGGTGTACGGCAAAACCTCCGACCACGTTATGGGTGTGCGGGCGGTGCTGCTGGGGGGCGATATCCTCGATACCCAACCGATGCCGATCGAGCTGGCCGAAACGCTGGCAGCAGAGAGCACCACCAGCGGACGGATTTATCGCACCGTGCTGGAGCGCTGCCGCGAAAATCGCGAGCTGATCCTTGACAAATTCCCGAAGCTAAACCGCTTCCTGACGGGCTACGATCTGCGACATGTCTTCAATGACGATATGAGCCAGTTTGATCTTACCCGCGTACTGACCGGGTCAGAAGGGACGCTGGCCTTCATCACCGAAGCGCGTCTGGATATCACCCGGTTGCCAAAGGTGCGCCGTCTGGTGAACGTCAAATACAACTCCTTTGACTCGGCGCTGCGTAATGCACCGTTTATGGTGGAGGCGCGGGCGCTGTCGGTGGAAACCGTCGATTCAAAAGTCCTGAACCTGGCCCGGGAGGATATTGTCTGGCATTCGGTGAGCGAACTGATTACCGACGTGCCG
This sequence comes from Enterobacter cloacae complex sp. IR5450, assembly GCF_049238665.1. NCBI lineage: Bacteria > Pseudomonadati > Pseudomonadota > Gammaproteobacteria > Enterobacterales > Enterobacteriaceae > Enterobacter > Enterobacter cloacae complex sp. IR5450. Next base: position 158,135 of record NZ_JBMKIC010000006.1, on the reverse strand, counting down.
GATAAAGAGATGCTCGGCCTGAACATCGTCGAGTTCGCCGGGGATGACGCAGAGCTGATTGAGAGCCAGGTAAACACGCTCTGCCAGCGTCTGGACGAGCTGATTGCGCAGGGGGAAGGCGGCGTCATTGGCTGGCAGCTGTGTAACGATCTCTCCGGCATCGAGCGAATCTACGCGATGCGTAAAAAGGCGGTGGGGCTGCTCGGCAACGCGAAAGGGGCGGCGAAGCCGATTCCGTTTGCGGAAGATACCTGCGTGCCACCGGAACATCTGGCGGATTATATCGTGGAGTTTCGCGCGCTGCTCGACAGCCATGGTCTGAGCTATGGCATGTTCGGGCACGTTGACGCGGGCGTGCTGCACGTGCGCCCGGCGCTGGATATGTGCGATCCGCAGCAGGAGATCCTGATGAAGGCGATCTCCGACGAGGTTGTGGCCCTGACGGCCAAATACGGCGGTTTACTGTGGGGCGAGCACGGTAAGGGGTTCCGCGCCGAGTACAGCCCGGCCTTTTTTGGCGAACAGCTCTACGCCGAGCTGCGTAAGGTGAAGGCCGCGTTCGATCCTGATAACCGCCTCAATCCGGGAAAAATCTGCCCGCCAGAGGGCGTTGATGCGCCGATGTTGCAGGTGGATGCCGTTAAGCGCGGCACCTATGACCGCCAAATTCCGATTGCGGTACGCGCTTCCTGGCGCGGCGCGATGGAGTGTAACGGCAACGGGCTGTGCTTTAACTTCGATGTGAAAAGCCCGATGTGTCCGTCGATGAAAATCACCAGCAACCGCATCCACTCCCCAAAAGGGCGTGCCACGCTGGTGCGCGAATGGCTGCGCCTGCTGGCCGACCGCGGCGTTGACCCGCTCAAGCTGGAACAGGAGCTGCCGGAAAAACGCGCCAGCCTGCGCGGGCTTATCGAACGCACCCGCAACAGCTGGCATGCGAACAAAGGCGAATACGATTTCTCGCATGAGGTGAAAGAGGCGATGTCCGGCTGCCTGGCGTGTAAGGCGTGTTCAACCCAGTGCCCAATTAAAATTGACGTACCGGAATTCCGTTCCCGCTTCCTCCAGCTGTACCACACGCGTTATCTGCGCCCGATGCGCGATCATCTGGTAGCGACGGTGGAGAGTTACGCGCCGCTGATGGCCCGTGCGCCAAAAACCTTCAACTTCTTTATCAACCAGCCACTGGTGCGAAAACTGTCTGAAAAACATATCGGCATGGTGGATCTGCCGCTGCTGTCGGTGCCATCGCTCCAGCGTCGGCTGGTGGGGCACCGCTCGGCGAATATGACCCTGGAACAACTGGAAGCATTAAGCCCTGAGCAGAAAGCGAAGGTGGTGCTGGTGGTGCAGGATCCGTTTACCAGCTATTACGATGCGCAGGTGGTGGCCGATTTTGTCCGACTGGCCGAGAAAATCGGCTACCAGCCGGTGGTGCTGCCGTTCTCGCCGAACGGCAAGGCGCAGCACATTAAAGGCTTCCTCACCCGCTTTGCGAAAACCGCGCAGAAAACTTCAGATTTTCTGAATCGCGTGGCGCAGCTCGGCATGCCGATGGTGGGCGTCGATCCGGCGCTGGTGCTCTGTTACCGGGACGAATATAAGCAGACGCTCGGCGATAAGCGCGGTGATTTTCAGGTCTTACTGGTACACGAGTGGTTGCCTGCGGTGCTGACGCAAACGCCCCCTCAGGAGGTCAGCGGAGAATCATGGTACCTGTTTGGGCACTGCACCGAAGTGACGGCGCTGCCGACGGCGCCTGCCCAGTGGGCTTCTATCTTCGCCCGGTTTGGCGCGAAGCTGGAAAGCGTCAACGTGGGCTGCTGCGGTATGGCCGGAACCTACGGCCATGAAGTGAAAAACCACGCCAACTCGCTCGGCATTTACGATCTGTCATGGCATCAGGCGATGCAGCGCCTGCCACGCAACCGCTGTCTGGCGACGGGCTACTCCTGCCGCAGCCAGGTGAAACGGGTAGAAGGTAACGGCGTCCGCCATCCATTGCAGGCTTTACTGGAGATTATCGGATGATCTGGAAACGTGCGGTCACGCTGGAGGGCTTAAATGCCATGGGCGCGGAGAACATGGTCGGTTTGCTGGACATCCAGTTCACGCGCATTGGCGACAACGAACTGGAAGCGACGATGCCGGTAGACTGCCGTACTCATCAACCGTTTGGCCTGTTACACGGCGGCGCGTCCGTCGTGCTGGCCGAAACGCTGGGATCGGTGGCGGGCTACCTGTGTACGGAAGGAGAGCAGAAGGTGGTAGGTCTGGAGGTCAATGCCAACCACATCCGCTCCGTTCGCAGCGGGCGCGTGCGCGGCGTCTGCCGGGCGCTGCATGCCGGAAGCCGTCATCAGGTGTGGCAGATTGATATCCTGGACGAGCAGGATCGCCTGTGTTGTTCATCAAGGCTGACGACGGCCGTTGTGTAAAGTTTCCGGATGTCTTGCTTTTGGTCAAAAATTAGCCGCCTGATTGTGATATACTGGTCACGTTTTGAACATAAGCGAGGACATCATGGATACTGAAATAACCCCAACACAGCTGGCAATTGAATATTTACGTCGCGATAAAAGCAATCTGTCTCCCGCGCAGTACCTGAAAAAGCTGAAACAGCTTGAGCTGGAATTTACGGATTTGCTGGCGCTCTCTTCAAACGAACTGAAAGAAGAGATCTACTTTGCCTGGCGGTTGGGCGTTCACGTCCATTAAGCAGTGAAGAAAAGGCCGCAAGCGCGGCCTTTTTTGTGTCTGACAGTCAGTATCTGGCAGGCAGTTTGTTAATTTTAATCAGCCGGCCTTCTTCCATTTCGATGAACCCGCCCGTTTTCAGGTCAGCCAGGATCCGCATTACGCCGCTGCGGGAAAGCTGGGTTTTATCCCTGATATACCTTTCCGCCGTCACGCTACGTCGGTAGCTGTCATCTTCCTGCATCAGCAGCACGAGCTGCTGGCGAATCATCTCGTACGCGGTTGGCGCGCCTTTCGGCATGACGTTGTGATAAAGCCGGTTATAGACAAACATCAGATGATTAGAAAGCAGCCCCCACAGCGCCTTCTCTTTGATAATTTCAGCCACCCGCTCGGTCGTGAGCACACCAACCAGGCAAGGCGTTACCGTTCGAAGGTAGTCGGTAAAATAGATGTCCGTCAGGTTAGCGAGGCCAAACAGGGCGGGACTGCGCGCCGTCGAAAGCATCATGTCGTCGCTTCTTCTGTATATTGCGACCGTGCCGTCAAGAATTAAATAACACATGCTCTGCCCGTTTACCTGGAGATTAAGTTGCTCGCCGGGATCGGTTTTATGCGTGGTGCAGTGCGGCTGTAAATGAGAAATCAGTTCCTGAGCATAGGGAGATCCGCGATGCGATGGTTTGTCAGAAGACATAGCGTTAACCTGGAAAGAGACTGTACTCTCTATAGTGTCGCTCTTCTTTTCCACCTTCTCCAGAGATAAATACAGCCTCAGTATTTACGGGGTAAGTGATGGATCTCTACTAGAACGCCACGCTCCATGGTGATGTATTTCCCCGTCCGCAACTCCGCGAGGATCCGCATAATGCCACTGCGTGAAAGATAGGTGCGGCTTTTGATATAGGCTGCGGCGGTAATGTTTTGTCTAATGGCTTCCGGCTCCTGCATCAACTCAACCAGCTGAAAGCGGATAATGTCATAAGCCGACATTTGCGATATCTGGGCGCAATGTTCGTAAACGCGCGATGCGGTATAGATCAGCAGGTTTGAGAAGTGCTCCCATAAATTCTGTTGTGCGACAACATGATTGAAACGCGCCAGCGAAACGCTGGCCACCTCTGAGGTTTCCAGCGCTCTGACGTACAGGTGCTCAGACGATAACTGGCTGCTCACGCCGAGTATAAATGGCGCAGATTCAGAATTTAAGACGATACCGTCCCCGCGACGGTGCAACGCCACGCTGCCATGCAACAGTAAAAAGCATTGACGGGTATCGCCGGAGCAATAATGGATAATTTCTCCTCTGGCAATAATGCCTCTCTCCGCATGCGGCAAAACATTATCGATTATTTTTTCAATGTGCTTAAAAGGCTTAGCGCCGAGCACTGTTGATTTATCAATTTCTGACTCAGGCGCGAATCGGGTATTCATTTGAGACCTCACTGACTGATGCGATCATTTTTTGATCGGCATAAAGAATTATCTTAAAAAACAGCAGGTCAGGGAATGTTAGCAGCGAGTCTAATTATAGACTTATCTTTTTTTAAGTGTTAATTAATTGAAATTGCAACTTTTTTTGTTCAGGTCTAAAAGTAGACTGTGGACATTATTCTTAAGCTATTCCCGAGTGAATATGTTTTTTATTTGTTAAAAGAGGGTCTACAGCTAGACCTCAAAATTGATTGTATGCGGAAAAGGAGTTGTATAAATTTTGACTCGTCGGAAGGGGTTTAATTTCTGCAACTGAATGTCGGTAATAAATAGAGTAATACGGGATATAAAATTATGAATAAGAAATTGATGATGGCAATGTTAGCGGCAGGTTCTGTACTCACTATGACCAATGCATTGGCAGCGGCCGGTACCGTTAATTTTAACGGAAATATTCTGGATTCTGCCTGCGACGTTGATGTGGCATCCCAGAATCAGGTGGTGGTATTGGGCGATTATTATAAAACGGAATTCCCGACAACCGGGGCGAGAACGGCTGCAACGCAGTTTAATATTATTTTGAAAAACTGTCCGGTAACGGTCACCAATGCAAAAGTCCGTTTTGATGGCACGCCGGATTTAACCAACGCCAGCCTGCTGGCGATTGATACGTCCGTGGCGGGAGCGGCTACCGGGGTGGCGATTAACCTGATGACGGCAGATAAAGCCGATCTGCCGCTGCACGGCAGCAACAGCTATACCTACGCACTCAGCAGTACGGCTGATAATACGCTGAGCTTCTACGCGCAGTATATTTCCACCGCGGCATCCATTACCGCGGGCCCGGCTAACTCGGTCGCGAACTTCTCTGTGGTGTACAACTAAGTCAATGGCAGTAATTAGCAGGGGGCCGCCTGGCCCCTTGTTTTATGAGGTAAAAAAATGCGTTTTATCACCACAACGGGCCTGGCTATGGCGCTGTTACCGCTGACGTTAACATCCGCCAGTGCAGGAGTAATTATTGGCGGCACCCGTGTTATTTTTGATGGGGCTAAAAAAGAAGCGTCAATAAATATTACGAATCCTGATAACGGTCCATATTTAATTCAGTCGTGGATAGATGTTCAGGATGAACAATCGGGTAAAGCGCCTTTTATTATTACTCCTCCGCTGTATCGGCTGGACGGCGGACAAAAAAACCTCGAGCGTATTGTCATGACAGGCTCTCTGCCTCAAGGGCAGGAGAGTTTATTCTGGCTGAACATCAAAGCTATTCCGTCAGCCTCTAAGCAGATGAACTCGCTGCAAATTGCCGTCAAAACGCGCATCAAATTAATTTATCGACCAGAGGCTCTTCGTGCGTCTACCCCCGAGGAGCAGGCCAATAAATTAACCTGGCGTCGTGCGGGAAATACCCTTCTGGTTAATAATCCAACGCCGTACGTTATCAATTTCAATGAAATTACGTTGGGTAATAAGAAACTTGACGATGTCACGTATGTGATGCCTTCGGCCACAGCTCGTTTCCCGTTACCGAATGGAACCAGTGGCAATACGCTGACGTTTAAAGTCATTAACGATTATGGCAGCCCTGGTGAATTACACCGGGCCAGTTTGTGATCCTTACGCATTAATCAGGTGCTCGTCATGACAACGGCATTGAATACAATGCAGCCTGCGCGCCTGGCTATATTTATTGCCCTCGCGCTTGCTGGTGTCTCTCCCACACTGTATGCCAGTGAGACGTTTAATACGGAACTGGTAGAGCTGGATAATCCCGGAATGGGGAAAGCGGATTTATCTGCCTTTGAATCCGGCTCGCAGGCGCCCGGGACATACCATGTTGATATTATTCTTGACGATCGGCTGCTGGAAACGCGGGATATTCGTTTCATGGCAGTGAAGGATGCTAACGGCAGTGAAACGTTGCAGCCGTGCCTGAGTATCGGGCAGTTAAAAGCGTGGGGCGTGAAAACGGCGCTTTTCCCGCAGCTCGACGCCGGGGAAGGAGAATGCGCCGATCTCAGGGCGATTCCACAGGCCAGCGCGGATTTCCAGTTTGGCGCCCAGCGCCTGGCGATCAGCATCCCACAGGCGGCCATAGACCTGCCAGCGAGAGGTTACGTTCCGCCGGATATGTGGGATGAAGGCATTACCGCGGCCATGCTCAACTACAGCCTGAGCGGGGCAAACAGCCGGGCAAGAAGCGGGGCAGGCACCCGCAGCGACAGCCAGTATGCAAACCTGCGGCCGGGGATCAACGTCGGTCCCTGGCGGTTACGCAACTACACCACCTGGTCCCGCGATGCGTCCGGCCAGGATAAGTGGGACAACGTCTACACCTTGATGCAGCGCGCGATTATTCCCCTGCAAGCCCAGCTTACGCTCGGAGACAGTTCCGCGCCTGCCGATGTCTTTGACAGCATGCCGTTTCGCGGCGTCCAGCTGGCGTCCGACGACGATATGCTGCCGGATTCCCTGAAAGGCTATGCGCCGGTGGTGCGCGGTATTGCGCGAACTAACGCGCAGGTCGTGGTGCGTCAGAATGGCTATCAAATCTACCAAAGCTACGTGGCGCCGGGCGCGTTTGAGATCGCGGATATGTATCCCACCGGCGGCGCGGGCGATCTTGATGTCACGATCGTCGAAGCCGATGGCAGTGAGCAACATTTCACCCTGCCGTACGCTTCGCTGCCGGTCCTGCAACGGGAGGGGCGACTGAAATATGCCCTTACCGCCGGGCAATATCGCTCGTATAACCGTAGCGTGGAGAAAACCCCCTTCGGGCAACTGACCGGAATTTACGGCCTCCCTCACGGGATCACGCTCTATGGCGGCGTCCAGGGGGCAGATAAGTACCAGTCGGCGGCTCTGGGGATGGGCAAGAACATGGGCGATCTCGGGGCTGTATCCGCAGACGTCACTCAGGGCTGGTCAACGCCGGAGCATACCGCGAAAACAAGCGGTCAGTCGTGGCGGGCCAGATACAGCAAGAATTTTATCACTACCGGGACCAACTTTTCGATTGCCGGGTATCGCTACTCGACCCGCGGCTATTACGGGATGCAGGACGTCCTCGGTTCGTACGGAGACAGCAGCGCGCTTCAGGACAGGCGACGTAACCGTGCCGAGCTGACGATGAGCCAGACGCTGGGGGACAACCTGGGCGCGCTTACCCTCAGTGCGGCGCGGGAAGATTACTGGAATGACGGTAAGTCGATGGCTTCGTGGAGCGTCGGCTATAGCAACTACTGGCACAACATCAGCTATGGCCTGACATGGACCTACAGCAAAAATGTCCGCTCAGCGTCAGAAAACCGCAAAAGCCAAAAAAACGCTGACCACGACCAGCTTCTGTCGTTCAACGTCAGCATTCCGCTGGATAAATTTTTGCCGCAGACATGGGCTAACTATGGCATGAACGCCAGCAGCAATAACGGGACGACGTATAACGTCGGCCTGAACGGGGTGGCACTCGAGAACCGTGCCCTGAGCTGGAACGTCCAGCAGGGATATGGCACAGAGGGCGTGGGGAATACCGGCAACGTGAACGCGGACTATAAAGGCACCTATGGCGAAGTCACGGCAGGTTATGGTTATGACAAAAACAGTGAACGCCTGAATTACGGGCTGCAAGGCGGCATTCTCGCCCATGCTGATGGCATCACGCTTTCCCAGCCGCTGGGGGAGACCAGCGTCTTAATCAAAGCCCCAGGCGCCTACTACGTGGATATCCGCAATCAGCCCGGTGTACGGACAGATTTTCGCGGATATACGGTCGTGAGCAACCTTTCTGTCTACCGGAAAAACGATCTCACCCTCGACCCGGAAACGATGCCGGACGATGTCGAGCTGGAGATCAACACCCGCACGGTAACGCCGACGCGGGGAGCGGTGGTGAGAGCCGATTATCTGCCGAAGTCAGGTCGCCGGGTGCTGATGACCTTGACCGATAACGACCGCGCCGTTCCGTTTGGGGCGGTGGTCACCCTTGTGGGTGATGAAAGCGGCAGTTTTATTGTCGGCGATCGCGGTCAGGTCTATTTAACCGGGATGCGCGAGCAGGGAACGTTAGTCGCCACATGGGGAAGTCAATCCAGCCAGCAATGCCGCGCTGATTTCACGCTGCCGAATCACTCAACGTACGGTGGGATCGCTGATATGCACACCACCTGCCGTCAGGAACGCTAACATGAAATGTCTTAACACGATGCTGCTGCTCTGTTTGCTCGCGGCGGGAAGTATCGCTCGTGCCGGTACCTGCACCACCATCACCCCGCAGCTTTCCACCCTGTCCGTGGGGACGATCAACGTGCAGCGCGATGCGCCTGTCGGCACGGTGGTATTTTCCGGCGCGGCGTCAGCCACAGGCTCCTATCTTACCGGGTGTACGAATCCGCTGATGCTGGGATTCAGCCTGCGCTACAACGGCGCCACGTTGAGCAGCTACGGCAACCATGTTTACAACACGAACGTCAGCGGGATAGGGATACGCTTTTCTTCCAACGGCTATTTTGAAAACCCGAGCAATACATTTTCCTACAATGCGCAGACCTCCTATGTGGACTGGTACGGCGGGAGGATTGAGCTGGTGGTGACCGGCCCGGTCTCATCGGGGGCATTAACCCCGGGGGTGATTGGCGTCGTGACGCTTCAGGGAAGCGACGGCCTCTACCGTGACGGTCTGACCACGCAGCTCACCTCCGGCAACATCAATGCCCTGGCGTGCACGGTGAATACGGCCCAGCTGACGTTTCCGATAGGGGATATTCCCGCTTCGGCGTTCGGCACCGTGGTGGGCACCACGCCAGCGGGAGCACAGAACACGCAAAACCTGGGCTTAACCTGCGCCGCCGGAACCAATATTACGGTCTCGCTCAGTGGAATACAGAATCCGGACAGCGCCAATACCAGCGTGATGGCCTTAACCGGGCAGGGAAATGCCGGCACTGCAAAAGGGGTGGGGGTGCAGCTAATCTATAACGGTGCACCGCTGGCGATGAACAGCCGACTATTTTTGCGACAGTCTGCCGGGGGGCAAGAGACGTTGCCATTAACGGCCCGATATTACCAGACGTTAACCCGCGTGGAGTCAGGTTCAGCGAATGCCTCCGCCACCCTGAATTTGACCTACCAGTAGCAGGTAAGAAGATGAAAATAAGATGCAGGACACTGCTGTTACTTGCCTTACTCAGCGGGAAGGTATGCTCCGCTGATAGCGTCAACATCGGTGTGACGGGAAATATCGTGGCGTCGCCATGCATATTTAATGGCGGCAATAACAATCTCGATGTCAATCTGGGCAATATTCAGGCAACCAATATGGCGACGCCGGGCTCAACATCGGATCCGGTGCCTTTCAGTCTGCTGTTTACCCAGTGCCCAACGGGAACGCAGAGTGTGACCGTCGCTTTCACCGGCAGCCCCGATCCTGAGGCGGGCGCGGACTATTTTATGAACAGCGGTTCGGCCACACATGTGGCGATAGCCATGCGCGATGCCCAAACCGGTGCGCTTAAAGGAACAGGCTCCAGCATGACCCAGACCATTGCCGCGGACAGAACCGCGACATTAGCTATGCTGGCCTCGGTAAAATCCATGACGGGGGGCGCCACGCCGGGAAGCATCCGCGCGGTTGTGGTGATGACGATGCAGTACAACTGAATGCCGGTGATAAGCCTTTTTTAAAGACGTTGGTGTGAACTATGTTAAATATTCTGATTCAGGAAACGGATCTGTTTTTTCAGGCTGGGCTACAGAGCTTTTTCGAAGATTTTTTTAAGCATAACTTTCATCGCTCCATCACTTTTCACCTGGCGCTGACCAATGAAAACGTCAGCCAGGCCGATATTATTGTTCTTTCATTATGTCAGGGGGAAACGCTGACCTGTTTTCCGGAATTACTGGCCCGGCAAAAAGGAATTGTGATAGGTCTCGTCGACGATGAGCTGCGCTTTTCGGCGCTGCCTTCCTGCTTTCAGGACATTATTTTTCTTCCTCGCCGGGCATCGCTTGATCGTATTAGCGGCGTTCTGTTTATTGCGTGGTTCACGACGCAATTACCGGGTTACACCTGGAATAAAAAGACCTGTTTCGACTGCCAGCATAAAGGGTTATCCCGGCAACAAATTCGTATTCTGGTCAATTTTTACCGAGGGCTGTCGGTAGTGCAGACCGCTCAGGCGCTGGAGATGAGCGAAAAAACGGTCTTTACCCATAAATATATGATGATGCAAAAATTTAATCTGCGAAGCGATTACGAGCTGATCGTACTGTTGAGAAGGCTGATGGAGAAAAAGAGCCGGCCGAACCTGCTTCGCGATTACCTGGAAAATAATTATGCACAACAAATAGCCTGAAACGGCAGCGGATAGCTGGCCGGGCAGCGATAGCCGCCACCCGGCAAGCATTTAAACGTTAACCGCAGCGATCAACCGCGTCTTCATGGTCTGGTACGCGGAAGCCGCAAAATCCTCCGCCCAGCGCTGGTCCTCGATTGCCTCAAGCTGCACGGCGCAATACTTCGTTTCCGGCGTTCTGGAGATCGGGTCGAGATTATCCTGCGTCAGCTCATTACAGGCGCCAATCCACCACTGGTAGGTCATATAGATTGCTCCCGCATTGATGCGCTCGCTGATGCTGGCGCGGGTGATCACTTTACCCCGGCGTGAACGTACCCAGACCAGCTGGCCTTCGGCAATCCCCCGTTCATCCGCGTCGGCCGGGTTAATTTGCACCCGGCCCGGCTCGTCGGCCAGGCTTTGCAGCGCGGCGCAGTTCCCGGTCATGGAGCGGCAGGAGTAGTGGCCCACTTCGCGCACTGTGCACAGTACCAGCGGGTAATCCGCATCCGGTGTCTCCGCCGGGGCGCGCCAGGGGGCGGCAAATAGCTGGCCTTTGCCAGTGGGGGTGTCGAACTGATTATCCTTGTACAGGTAGGGAGTGCCGGGATGATCGAGGGTTGGACAGGGCCACTGCACATGACCCATCTCGCCCATTTTTTCGTAGGTCACGCCGTAGAAGAGGGGGCACAGCTCGCGCATTTCGTCCCAGATCTGCTGGTTATCCTCGTAATGCATGGGATAGCCCATTTCCGTGGCCAGCAGGCTGATGATCTCCCAGTCGCGCCTGACATTGCCGCTGGGCTCAATGGCTTTGCCGAAACGCTGAAAGCCGCGATCGGCACAGGTGAACACACCGGCGTGTTCTCCCCATGAGGTGGCAGGGAGCAGCACGTCAGCCAGCTCTGCCGTTTTGGTCATAAAGATGTCCTGAACCACCACAAAATCTAGCGCCTCAAAGCCGCGGCGGACCTGACCCAGATCGGCTTCTGTCTGAAGCGGATCTTCCCCCATGATGTAATACGCTTTGATCTTACCTTCCAGCGCGAGATGCGGCACTTCGGTGATACGCGTTCCGACGCGATCGTCCATCCGGTTGACATTGATTTTCCACGCATCGGCAAATTTCAGTCTGACCGCCGGATCAGTGACGTCCTGGTAGCCGGGGAACATATTGGGCAGAACACCCATATCGCAGGCGCCCTGAACGTTATTTTGCCCGCGAACCGGCCCCACGCCGACGGCAGGGCGGCCCAGATTGCCGGTCAGCAGTGCCAGGCTGGAGAGACCTTTCACCACATCGACCGCCTGACCAAACTGCGTGACGCCCATACCCCACATCACCGTTGCTGAAGGCGCCGCTGCGAACATGCGAATTGCCTGACGAACATCCCGCGCGGGGATCCCCGTCAGATGTTCAACCTGCTCGGGTGCGTAATCTTTTACCGTCAGTCGGTACGCCTCAAGCCCTTCTGTAAAGCGAGCAACGTAGTTTTTGTCGTACAATTCCTCTTCAAGCAGGACATAGCCAAAGGCATTGACCAGCGCCATGTTACTGCCATTTTTTAACTGAAGATGAAGATCGGCAATGCGTGCCGTTTCAATATGACGCGGATCGCAGACAATGATTTTAGCGCCATTTTCACGTGCTTTAAGCACGCGTCGGGCGACGATGGGGTGAGAGTCGGCGCAGTTATAGCCGAATACCAGCAGGCATTTTGAGTTTTCAATATCGTTAATGGAATTGCTCATGGCGCCGTTGCCGAGGGTCTCCTGTAAACCGGCAACGGACGGACCGTGACAGACGCGGGCGCAGCAGTCGACGTTGTTAGTATTCAGCACCGCACGGGCAAATTTTTGCATCACATAGTTGGTCTCATTGCCCGTTCCCCGCGAGGAACCCGTGGTCATAATGGACCTAGGGCCGTACTGTTCTTTGATGCTTTTAAGCCTGTAAGCGGTATAGCGAATGGCCTCTTCCCAGGTAACAGGGGTAAAGGCCTCGCCTTTGCTGTAGCGGATCATGGGCTGCGTCAGGCGGGGGGTAAGCAGCTGAGTATCATTAAGAAAGTCCCAGCCGTAGAACCCTTTCAGGCAAAGCGTGCCCTGATTAGTTACGCCATCAGCGGCTTCGGCACGGATAATCCGATTATTTTTAACGACGAGGTTAAGTTTGCAGCCTGCACCGCAGTACGGGCAGACGCTGGCGATTTTTTTCATCAATAACAGACCTGTTAAGAAATGAAGCAATGTTTACTGGAAAGCCCAGTCCCTTAGCGGACTAAGCAGGATCCATGCCACATTCGGCGTGCTTGATTAACAGGGCGTTAGGGGAGAGAGGGCGTGTCATCGTCAGTCCGTTCGTCAGAATTGACGATGACACGCTATCCGAAGAGATGGGAAGAGAGAGGCGTTAAAGATCGTCCATGGTGTAACCGACGACAATTTCCAGCGTCTTGCGGATCACATCCGCCTTAACGACATCGTCGGTGGATTCCAGCGTCTGGATCAGCCAGAGAATGATCGCTTTGTTGGTCAGATGACCTTCGGAAGCAAGAACACAACGAACCGCAGTCGAAAAAATGGCAGACTCTTCAGCAAAGCGATCGCCTGCGTGACGGAAATACTCCGACAACGCGCTATCTAAAAAGGCGGAGTGGTATTCGGGTTGAAGCTGAATATTTTGTCTCATTTGTTCTCACCGTAGCTGTAAAGTTGTAGTCAATGTATCTTTTTGGGATCGGACGGTTTTCCATTTCCAAATAACGGCACTACATTGTCTCGGTTATTTTTGAGAGATCCCTCTCTCTGAATTCGTCCTTGTGCGGTTCTGCGACCTTTAAAAGCGACCGTGCCAGAGCTGATTTCAGCTATCACCCTCGCTAATGTCTCCCGCCGCTGGGGATCCGTCTCACAGGCTTGCATGTTACGCAGACGCAGAACCAATCCCTCGGTCGTTACAGGACCGCGCTCCTTCAAAAGTGAAAGAGCGGCTTCTCCAATAAGCTGGTCGATCAGTCTGTCCGCATCACTGCTGTTCATAACATTAACGTTCGAAGAGCAGGCCAAGAAGCATGTGATAATGATGCTCCTCTTCCGGGCCATTGGCCTTTTCAAGGCGACTTAACAGTTTTGTGCAGAGCGATTTGCGATTCAGATTCCGCCCGTCGCTAAAGATTTCAACAACAACCTGACCCAATGTTTCCTGTTGGGTTGGAAGCGCGGCTTTTTCGAAGTACTGCGCAATTGCTGTTGCTGTGTCTGCGAGGTGTCCGTTCTGCTGCATGTTTCGCTCCTGTAAATTTTCGTAATCAGTAACGTTACATTTAAGGTATACATAATTTTCAAATCTGTACATTAAAAATGTACAATTTTTTAAATATTTTATTATATATTTGATAAAGTATATATTTATCATATGGTTATATGTATACAGTTTACTGCTAAATTCACAAAATATATTGTACCATTCGAAGTGGCGTTGCAGAGTTGTACAAGCCCGGAAAAGGCGCAAAGAAGTCATGTAAATTGTTGAGATGTAAATTATTTATTGGGTAATTAATGTGCTATAACAGAGTTCTCCCCACGTGTTTTCGTGGTCACCCCCTCAATCTTCAGGATTAGCATGCTCACAACCATTATTTACCGCAGTCATATCTGCGAGGACGTTCCAGTGAAAGCGCTGGAAGACATGGTCGCTGCTGCAAATTGTAGAAATCGCCAGTTCGATGTGACGGGGATTTTGCTGTTTAACGGCACACACTTCTTTCAGTTACTTGAAGGGCCCGCTGATAACGTTAAGGAGATCTATCAGCTCATCTGCCGTGACCCACGGCATCACAACGTGGTCGAATTATTAAGCGATCACGGGCCTTCAAGACGTTTTGGCAACGTAGGTATGGAGCTCTTTGACCTTCGTCAGTACGACACCGACGAAGTGCTACAAAAGGTACTCGATAAAGGCACAACCCGCTATCAGCTGACCTATAACGATCGCGCCCTACAATTTTTCCGCACCTTCGTTGAGGCCACTGAAAAAGCCAACTACTTTGAGCTGCCTCCGGCTGACGCCTGGGAGTTTGTCACCGAAAACACGCCATTATCCTCCCAGCCAACGGTAGTGGCAAAGGGCGCGGACTGTAGTTTCGCATTTCAACCTATCGTCGATCCGTTTATGCAGCAGGTGGTTTCCTGGGAAGCCCTGATCCGCACGCCGTCCGGTGAGTCCCCGGAAAGCTACTTTGCCAACCTGTCGCGTGAGGCGCTGTACGAATCGGATCTGAAGAGTAAGCAGGTGGCTTTGTCGATGGCCAGCGCGCTGGGCCTACAGACTCAAACGTTGTCCATTAATCTGTTGCCGATGACGCTGGTTAATGTTCCTGGCGCCGTCGATTTTTTACTGACGGCAATTGAGGCGAACGGTTTTGTGCCGGAGCAAATTGTGGTCGAGTTCACCGAGAGCGAGGCGATCTCGCGCTTCGAAGAGTTCACCAGCGCGGTCAGACAGCTTAAAAGCGCCGGGATCAGCGTGGCCATCGATCACTTTGGCGCGGGATTCGCCGGTCTGCAACTGCTGGCCCAGTTCCAGCCGGACAGAATCAAGATCAACCGTGATTTGATTGCTAACGTGCACAAGAGCGGCCCGCGTCAGGCAATCATTCAGTCAATCATTAAATGCTGCGCCTCCCTGGAAATTCTGTTCTGTGCGGTAGGCGTAGAGCTAGCTGAAGAGTGGATGTGGCTGGAATCTGCCGGGATTTCTCAGTTCCAGGGTCACCTTTTCGCCAGCCCGCGTCTGGGGGGCATTCCGGCGATTGCCTGGCCCGAGAAAAAGTACGATTTATAAAAAACCTGTACGTAACTGTTAAAAGTGACCTGTACGTACGGCTAAATTTATACAACAATATATTAACGAGTGAGTGGTTCTTTGAGCCATTCACTTGTCTCAGAACGAGGAGTTAGTTATACAAATGATTTGTACAATCTGATAAGGTTGGTTTGGTTAGGTATGGAAGTATTGTGCGTGAGGGAGTTAATGGCCTATTACAGTATCGGCGAAGTGGCCGAACGATGCGGTATCAACCCCGTTACGTTGCGTGCTTGGCAGCGCCGTTATGGATTGTTGAAGCCGCAGCGAAGCGAAGGGGGCCATCGTCAGTTTGACGATGAAGATATCCTGCGTATCGAAGAGATCAAACGCCTGATGAAAACGGGTGTTTCGGTCGGTAAAGTAAAAGCGCTTCTTGAAAATACAGAAGTGATGACTCAGGGGAACTGGGCATCGTTTCAGGAAGAGATGTTAACCGTTCTGCGCTATGCCAGCCCGGCAAAACTGCGCGCCAAAATCGGCGAGTTCCGCCGTGACCATGCGATGGATGTTCTGATAGATAACATCATCACCCCTGTGCGGCAGCGAATGAACCAGGACCAGAATACGGTGCGTCACATGGCGAGCCTGCTGGACGGTGTCCTGATTGAGTTTGCCGTTGCAAGCCTGGGTGAGTCGCGAAAAAAAGCAGGTAAGGATGCGCTGCTGATTGGGTGGGAGTGCGACGACCGTACGCATTTGTGGCTGGAAGCGGCCCGTCTTGCCTACAAAGGCTGGCATATCGACGTGCTGGCTGAGCCGATTGATTCTCCACGTCCTGAACTCTTCCCCGGGCAAAAAATCTTCGTCTGGACCGGTAAAGCGCCTACGCCTCGTCAACAGGAGCAGCTCGACCACTGGCGTGAACAGGGTTTCGCCGTTTCGATCCATCACTGATGTTAAGGGGGCCAACGGTAAACCGCCAGTGCGGGATTTTGCCTTCTGGCGATACGACAGGGGTATCCGCGAAGATGCATAGCATCAGTACCCCTGTCATATCGTCGGTTTATTCCATCATCAGGTTGTCTGAAATATTCATACTGGCCACGGATTCAACTTTCCACACGCCATCTTCCTTGACCATGCAGTCAATCACGGTGTGATCCCGCTTTTTGCCGAATGAGATATAAACCTGCATACAGGCGGCATCGTAATCCAGCGCCCGCGCACTGACGATGCCCCAGTCATCTTCATATCCCTGAGCCTTGATGAACATATCGACGTCAGGCACGTCATATTCATCTGGATCCAGCTTATCCATGTCTTTGAGTTTGCTGATGGTTTTACGGGTTACATAGGGCCTCAGCGCTTCATAGTTTTTCAGGGGCTCTTTCCCGATAATAATTTGCGAGATGTACCACTTATTAAACTGAAGGGCAGCGGATACCTCAGGGGGTAACTTCTGTGCAGCTGATGCGAGAGTGGGCAGAAGCAGGATCGCCAGAATTAAATTGCTTTTCATATCTTTAACATAATGTGTTCTGTAGATTAGCACCGCCGGAGCGAATGGATTTTGAAACAAATTCTGCACATCTTTTTTGGCTATACTGACCTGCATGCTGGCGAGCATAAACTGCGGCTTTATGGGCACTCCACATAATTTAATCCCTTACTGAGTGAGTGGTTAAAAAGGGAAACATTACGCCGAAAAGGGACAAGTTTATGTAATTAATCATGATCGGAATTTAACCACTATCAGACTGATAAATAATGGTTAACTCATCCCTCAAACGTCTTTATGCGCGCCCAGGTAAGGCAAAAAAGATTAAAAAGAACCTGGCTTAAGGGGGATGCATACGTAAAAAATGTATAGGGTGCCAGGGCGTACTTTGGCTATCTTAAAAATAGGTATTTCCAATACAATTTTTATCATTGCCCGCCGCCTTACCGCCATTCTCATGAAATGCATTATTTATCAATGCATTGAACAAATCTAACCATCCCATCCGCATCCCGTCACAGGGTCTATGCTTAATGAAAGTAGCCAAAAAGGGCGGTTTAGCCCAAAGCCCCTGCTCGCAGGGGGTTGAAGTGATAATCGTTATCACTAACATGGTGTTATGCCCTGGTGGCTTATCAGATGAGGTGGACCTATGGAACTGCATTCAGAAACCTTCAATCCGGCCGACTTTGCCTGGCGTGGCTTAACGCTGACGCCCGCGGCGGCGGCGCATATTCATGAGCTGGTGGCAAAAAATCCCGACATCCTCGGCGTACGCTTAGGCGTTAAGCAGACTGGCTGCGCGGGATTTGGCTACGTGCTGGACACCGTAACCGAACCTGAAAAGGACGATCTGGTCTTTGAAACCGACGGTGCAAAGTTATACGTCGCGCTACAGGCGATGCCGTTTATCGATGGAACCGAAGTCGACTACGTTCGGGAAGGTTTAAACCAGTTATTTAAATTTCATAACCCGAAAGCCCAGAACGAATGTGGCTGCGGCGAAAGCTTTGGGGTATAGGCGGTACTATGTCTCGTAATACTGAAGCAACGAGTGATGTAAACACCTGGAGCGGCGGACACCTCAATTATAAAGAGGGTTTCTTCACGCAGCTGCAAACCGATGAGCTGGCGAAAGGCATCAACGAAGAGGTCGTGCGCGCCATTTCGGCGAAACGTAACGAGCCGGAGTGGATGCTGGAGTTTCGCCTGAGCGCATTCCGCGCGTGGCTGGAGATGGAAGAACCCCACTGGCTGAAAGCGCATTACGATAAGCTTAACTATCAGGATTACAGCTACTATTCCGCGCCCTCCTGCGGCAGCTGTGATGATACCTGTGCCTCGCAACCCGGCGCGGTACAGCAAACCGGTGCCGAGAACAGCTTCCTGAGTAAAGAGGTGGAAGAGGCGTTCAATCAGCTCGGCGTGCCCGTGCGCGAAGGCAAAGAGGTGGCGGTAGACGCCATTTTTGACTCCGTCTCGGTGGCAACCACCTACCGTGAAAAACTGGCGGAGCAGGGGATTATTTTCTGCTCCTTCGGGGAAGCCATTCACGATCACCCGGAGCTGGTGAAAAAGTACATCGGTACCGTGGTGCCGAGTAACGATAACTTCTTCGCGGCACTGAATGCGGCGGTAGCGTCAGACGGCACCTTTATCTACGTGCCGAAAGGCGTGCGCTGCCCGATGGAGCTCTCGACCTATTTCCGCATCAACGCGGAAAAAACCGGCCAGTTTGAACGCACCATCCTGGTGGCCGATGAAGGCAGCTACGTCAGCTATATCGAAGGCTGTTCGGCACCTGTGCGCGACAGCTACCAGCTGCACGCGGCGGTGGTAGAGGTCATCATCCATAAAGACGCGGAAGTGAAATACTCTACGGTACAGAACTGGTTCCCGGGCGACGGCAACACTGGTGGTATTCTGAACTTCGTTACCAAGCGTGCGCTGTGCGAAGGCGAAAACAGCAAGATGTCCTGGACGCAGTCAGAAACCGGCTCCGCCATTACCTGGAAATACCCGAGCTGTATTCTGCGCGGCGACAACTCCATCGGTGAGTTTTACTCCGTGGCGCTGACCAGCGGTCATCAGCAGGCCGATACCGGCACCAAGATGATCCACATCGGTAAAAACACCAAATCGACCATCATCTCCAAAGGGATCTCTGCCGGTCACAGCCAGAACAGCTATCGCGGGCTGGTGAAAATCATGCCGACGGCTACCAACGCGCGTAACTTCACCCAGTGTGACTCCATGCTGATTGGCGCGGACTGCGGGGCGCATACCTTCCCGTATGTCGAATGCCGCAATAACAGCGCCCAGCTTGAGCATGAGGCAACTACGTCACGTATTGGTGAAGATCAGCTTTTCTACTGCCTGCAACGCGGGATCAGTGAAGAAGATGCGATTTCAATGATCGTTAACGGCTTCTGTAAGGACGTGTTCTCTGAACTGCCGCTGGAATTTGCCGTTGAAGCCCAGAAACTCCTCGCCATTAGTCTTGAACACAGCGTCGGTTAAGGAAAGCACATGTTAAGCATTAAAGATTTACAGGTTAGCGTGGAAGAGAAAGAGATCCTGCGTGGCCTCAATTTTGACGTCAAACCGGGTGAAGTTCACGCCATCATGGGGCCAAACGGCTCCGGGAAAAGTACGCTTTCAGCGACGCTGGCAGGACGCGAAGATTATGAAGTTACCAGCGGCTCCGTTGAGTTTAACGGCAAAGATCTGCTGGAGATGTCGCCGGAAGAGCGTGCCGGCGAGGGCATCTTTATGGCCTTCCAGTATCCGGTGGAAATTCCGGGCGTCAGCAACCAGTTCTTCCTGCAAACCGCGCTGAACGCGGTGCGCAAGTATCGCGGCCTTGAGGCACTGGATCGCTTTGACTTCCAGGATCTGATGGAAGAAAAGATTAAGCTGCTGAAAATGCCGGAAGATCTGCTGACCCGCTCGGTAAACGTGGGTTTCTCCGGCGGTGAGAAGAAACGTAACGATATTCTGCAAATGGCGGTTCTGGAACCGGCGCTGTGCATTCTCGATGAGACCGATTCAGGGCTGGATATCGATGCCCTGAAGATCGTTGCCGACGGGGTGAACTCCCTGCGTGACGGCAACCGCTCATTTATCATCGTGACTCACTATCAGCGAATTCTGGACTACATCAAACCGGACTATGTCCACGTGCTTTACCAGGGACGCATTGTGAAATCCGGTGACTTTACGCTGGTTAAACAACTGGAGGAGCAGGGTTATGGCTGGCTTACCGAACAGCAGTAATGCACTTCAGCAGTGGCACCGGCTGTTTGAAGCGCAGGCTGGAGCGCGCTCTGAACAGGCTCAGCACCATCTCCAGCAGATGCTGCGTCTCGGTTTACCGACGCGTAAACATGAGAACTGGAAATATACCCCGCTGGATGGCCTGCTGAACGGCGAGTTTGTCACCCGTCTGGCGCAGGTCAGCCTCGATCAGCGCGATGTGCTGGCGCTGAGTGTGGATGCCGTGCTTCTGGTATTTGTAGACGGGCAGTTTCGTGAGGAACTCAGCGACAGCGTACAGGAGAGCGGGTTCGATATCGTCATTAACGATGAACGTCAGTCGCTGAACGCGCCTGTTCAGCCTGAAGTCTTCCTGCACCTGACAGAGAGCCTGTCGCAATCTGTCACCCATATTCGCGTTAAGCGTAACCAGCGCCCGGCGAAACCGCTGCTGCTGATGCATATCACCCAGGGCGTTGCGGGTGATGAGATTAACACCGCCCACTATCGCCACCATCTTGAGCTGGCAGAAGGGGCGGAGGCGACGGTGATCGAGCATTACGTCAGCCTTAACGACACCCGTCATTTTACCGGTTCGCGTCTGACGATGAACGTGGCGGCCAATGCCCAACTGCACCACATCAAGCTGGCGTTTGAAAATCCGCTCAGTCACCACTTCGCCCACAACGATATTCTGCTGGGCCAGGATGCCGCGGCGTACAGCCACAGTTTTCTGCTTGGCGGCGCGGTGCTGCGCCACAATACCAGCACCCAGCTGAACGGTGAAAACACTACGTTGCGTATTAACAGCCTGGCGATGCCGGTGAAGTCAGAAGTGTGCGACACGCGCACCTGGCTTGAGCATAACAAAGGCTACTGCAACAGCCGTCAGCTGCACAAAACCATCGTCAGCGACAAAGGACGTGCGGTGTTCAACGGCCTGATCAACGTGGCGCAGCACGCCATCAAAACTGACGGGCAGATGACCAACAACAACCTCTTGCTGGGACGTCTGGCAGAGGTGGACACCAAACCACAGCTGGAAATCTATGCGGACGACGTGAAATGCAGTCACGGCGCGACGGTCGGGCGTATTGACGATGAGCAGATGTTCTACTTGCGCTCGCGCGGGATAGACCAGCAGGCCGCGCAAAAGATGATTATTTACGCCTTTGCGGCTGAGCTGACGGAAGCGCTGCCCGATGGCGGACTTAAACAGCAGGTGCTGGCCCGTATCGGTCAGCGACTGCCTGGAGGCGAAGCATGACATTTCCCGTAGAGAAAGTCCGGGCAGATTTTCCGGTACTGACCCGTGAAGTGAACGGTCTGCCGCTGGCCTATCTCGACAGTGCGGCCAGCGCGCAAAAACCGAATCAGGTGGTGGATGCGGAAGCCGAGTTTTACCGCCACGGTTATGCGGCGGTACATCGCGGGATCCACACCCTGAGCGCCGAGGCGACCCAGCGCATGGAAAACGTGCGCACGCAGGTTGCAGCCTTCCTCAACGCGCGTTCGCCGGAAGAGCTGGTGTTCGTGCGTGGCACCACCGAAGGGATCAACCTGGTGGCTAACAGCTGGGGTAATGCGCAGGTGCACGCGGGGGATAACATCATCATCACCCAGATGGAGCACCACGCCAACATCGTGCCCTGGCAGATGCTCTGTGAGCGTGTGGGGGCGCAACTGCGGGTGATCCCCCTGAATGAAGACGGCACGCTCCAGCTGGAAAAGCTGGACGCTCTGCTGGACGACAGAACGCGGCTTGTGGCTGTGACCCACGTTTCAAACGTGCTGGGCACGGAAAATCCGGTGGCGCTGATCGTCGACAAAGCCCATCAGGCCGGTGCGAAAGTGTTGATTGATGGTGCCCAGGCGGTGATGCACCATGCGGTTGACGTTCAGGCCCTGGACTGCGATTTCTACGTCTTCTCCGGGCACAAGCTGTATGGCCCGACGGGCATCGGCGTGTTGTATGTGAAAGAGGACATTCTCCAGGCCATGCCGCCGTGGGAAGGGGGCGGGTCAATGATCGCCACCGTCAGCCTGACGGACGGCACAACATACGCCCGTGCGCCCTGGCGCTTCGAGGCGGGTACGCCCAACACGGGCGGGATCATCGGGCTGGGCGCGGCCATTAGCTATGTCTCTGAAACGGGGCTGGCGGCGATTCAGGAGTACGAACAGCTGCTGATGCATTACGCCTTGCAGGAGCTGGTCAGCGTCCCGGACCTGACCTTATATGGTCCTGCTGACCGTCTGGGTGTGATAGCCTTCAACCTCGGCAAGCATCACGCCTATGATGTGGGCAGTTTCCTTGATAATTACGGCGTCGCTGTGCGTACCGGGCATCACTGCGCGATGCCGCTGATGGCGTATTATGAGGTACCGGCCATGTGCCGCGCATCGCTGGTGATGTACAACACAACGGAAGAGGTCGACAGACTGGTGGCGGGATTAAAACGTATTCATCAGCTGCTTGGCTAACGGAGAGGCGAGAGATGGCAGATTTGCCGGACAGAGATAAATTGCTGCGCAACTTTGGGCGTTGCGCGAACTGGGAAGAGAAATACCTTTATATCATCGAACTGGGTCAGCGCCTGCCGCCGCTCAGCGAAGAGGCGCATAACCCGGACAACATCATTCAGGGCTGCCAGAGCCAGGTCTGGATCCAGATGCAGCAGACGGATGATGGCGTAATCGATTTACAGGGTGACAGCGATGCCGCCATTGTGAAGGGGCTTATTGCCGTCGTATTTATTCTTTATCACCAGATGTCGGCGCAGGATATTGTCGCCTTTGACGTTCGCCCGTGGTTTGAAAAAATGGCCTTAACCCAACACCTCACCCCGTCCCGATCCCAGGGACTGGAAGCGATGATCCGCGCCATACGCGCCAAAGCCGCAATCCTTAGCTAAACTGACAGAACAGCATTCATTCTGTTTCGCGGGGTGGTTTCCACCTCGCTGGTTTTTCAGCTTTCTGACGTTTGGTCAGTGAATAAGGAATCTCAGCATGAAGCGCGCGTCTCTAATAACTCTATTACTCCTTGGTTCGCTCAGTGCTGTTAATTCAGCCAGGGCGGTTGATTATCCTTTACCGCCCGCAGGCAGCCGCCTGATTGGGCAAAACCAGACATACACCATTCAGGAAGGGGACAATAAACTTCAGTCTATCGCTCGTCGGTTTAATACCGCCGCACAGCTCATCCTTGAAACCAATAATACCATTGCACCGGTGAATCCTGCGCCAGGAACGGTCATTACGATCCCTTCCCAGATGCTACTGCCGGACACCGAGCGTGAGGGCATTGTGGTGAATCTGGCGGAGCTGCGTCTTTACTTCTATCCGCCTGGCGAAAATATCGTGCAGGTCTATCCGCTGGGTATTGGTCAGCTTGGGCTGGAAACACCGGTCAGCACCACCCGTGTGAGTCAGAAAATCCCTAACCCTACCTGGACCCCCACAGCGGGCATCAGAGCGCGCTCACTGGCCCAGGGAATTAAACTCCCGCCTGTGGTACCCGCAGGGCCAAATAACCCGCTGGGGCGCTTTGCGCTTCGTCTGGGTATCGGGAATGGGGAATATCTTATTCATGGCACCAGCGCGCCGGACAGCGTAGGGCTGCGGGTCAGCTCGGGCTGTATGCGGATGAACGCGCCGGATATCAAAGCGTTGTTTGAGCAAGTGCGCGTCGGCACGCGGGTGCAGATTATCAATGAGCCGGTGAAGTTCTCCGTCGAGCCGGACGGCAAACGTTATATCGAAGTGCACAGGCCGCTGGCGCAGGCAGAGGGCGAAAACCCACAGACGGTGCCGTTCACGCACTCGGCGGCGTTTACCGCTTTTGCAGCGGAGTCAGGTAGCGATAAAACGCTTATCGATAAAGCCCTGGCGCGCAGAGCCGGGATCCCGGTTGCCGTTTCAACAGGCAATGGTTCGTCAGCCAGCAATTCTGTCCTGTCGGTTCAGAATAGTCGTGTCTCAGCGGCGGTGGCGGAAGACGAGGGAGAGAAAGCGCTTCAGTAGAGGTTTGACTAAGGCAAAAAAAATGGCGCACAATGTGCGCCATTTTATTAACAGGTACTATTACTTACGGTATTTAGTAGCCTGGTTGTCCAGACGCTGGTTAGCGCGAGCTGCGTCGTCTTTAGCAGCCTGAACGTCGGAACGCATTGCGTTCACGTCGTTGCTCAGCTGGTCAACTTTAGCGTTCAGAGTCTGAACGTCAGAAGACAGCTGATCGATTTTAGCGTTGCTGGAGCAACCTGCCAGCAGAGTAGAACCCAGGATTACCGCGCCCAGTACCAGTTTAGTACGATTCATTATTAATACCCTCTAGATTGAGTTAATCTCCATGTAGCGTTACAAGTATTACACAAAGTTTTTTGGGTTGAGAATATTTTTTTGATGGGATTACGCCTATTTTTGATCGTTCGCTCAAAGAAGCAACGAAATCGGCAATTTTGACGAAAAAGCTATGTTAAAAAAGGCATTTTTCATCGGATTCATCTTAGATAAATCGCGATTAAATAGAAAAACCCGATTTGCTTTTTGAATAGTTCTGGTTAAAGGCGGGAATAAAAAAAGCGCCCCGAAGGACGCTTTTTAACAAAACAATAATTTGTTCGTGAAATATTACAGCACGTGGACAGATGCCGTGTTGGTGGTGCCGCTTGGAACCAGCGCGCCAGAAACCATAACCACCACGTCGCCTTTCTGAGCCAGGCCACAATCAACCAGTTCCAGAGCCACTTCTTTACCCAGACGATAGAAATCATCGGTAGAGGCAATCTCTTTCACCAGGTGTGGGATCACGCCTTTGCTCAGCACCAGCTGACGCGCGGTGGTTTCGTTGGTGGTCAGCGCCAGAATGGTCGCATCCGGGAAGTATTTACGCACGGCACGCGCAGATTTACCGCCCTGGGTCGCCACGACAATCAGCGGGGCTTCCAGTTTCTCGGCGGTTTCTACCGCACCACGGCACACGGCTTCGGTGATGCGCAGTTTACGGCTGTCGTTGTTGTAATCCAGACGGCTTTTCATCACGCGGTCGGTACGCTCACAGATGGTCGCCATGATGCTGACCGCTTCCAGAGGGTATTTCCCTTTTGCAGATTCGCCAGACAGCATAACGGCATCGGTACCGTCGAGGATGGCGTTCGCAACGTCGCCTGCTTCAGCGCGGGTAGGGCGTGGGTTTTTGATCATGGAGTCCAGCATCTGCGTTGCGGTGATAACCACTTTACGCGCGCGAACACATTTCTCGATCATCATCTTCTGCGCGAAGATCACTTCTTCAACCGGGATTTCAACGCCCAGGTCGCCACGCGCTACCATGATACCGTCAGACGCTTCGAGGATTTCGTCGAAGTTGTTCAGGCCTTCCTGGTTTTCGATCTTGGAGATGATCTGGATGTTATCGCCGCCGTGCGCTTTCAGGTGCTCACGGATCTCAACCACGTCAGAACGTTTACGGATAAAGGAGGCAGCAACGAAGTCCACGCCTTGTTCGCAGCCGAAGATCAGGTCTTGTTTGTCTTTTTCAGCCAGCGCTGGCAGAGCAATGGACACACCCGGCAGGTTGACGCCTTTGTTTTCGCCCAGATCGCCGTTGTTCAGCACTTTACAGATAACTTTGTTACCTTCGATAGCGGTCACTTCCATGCCGATCAGGCCGTCATCTACCAGCACGGTGTTGCCAACAGACAGGTCGCTGGTGAAGCCTTCGTAGGTCACGGCAACGATTTCGTTATTACCCACAACGGATTTGTCGGTGGTGAAGGTGAAGGTCTGGCCCGCTTTCAGGGAAACGTCGTTACCGCCTTCCAGTTTGATGGTGCGGATTTCAGGACCTTTGGTGTCGAGCAGGATTGCCGCTTTTTTCCCGGTCTTGCTCATCACGTTGCGCAAGTTCTGGATACGCTGGCCGTGTTCAGCATAGTCGCCGTGGGAGAAGTTCAGACGCATCACGTTCATGCCGGCATCCAGCATTTTGCTCAGCATCTCTTCGGATTCGGTTTTCGGGCCGATAGTACAAACAATTTTCGTCTTTTTCATGACAGTCTTAGTCTTTAAGTTGGGAAGGATATGGAAATCTCGCTCCGGGGGCGCGCCGCCGCGGAGTCAAACCTGTGTTGCGAAAGAGTATATGACACGCACTAAGAATAGGTGACATCAAATGAGCGTGCAGAAGAAAGTGTGCCTGAGTGCCAGCCCAACGAAGGAGAGGAGAAGTTGTACGTTTTTTTTTGTATTCCAAGCGCTGAAACCATTCACCAGGGATTTGGCGCGCATTATACGCTGATTTACAGTAAAAAGGAAAATGGAAACAGCGTTTCAAAAACAATCTGTGCAGATTCACATAAGTTTGTTATCAAGGCGTTAAGGCCTAATGTCATCTTATGACGGCAGGCGCAACGCCCGCCGTTTTTTGCTCACTTTTTCAGCGCTTGTTTAAGGTCGGCGATCAGATCCTTCGCATCTTCAATCCCCACCGACAGACGGATAAGCTGCGGCACAATGCCGTTTGCAAGACGCTGCGCCAGTGGAATGGAGGCGTGGGTCATGCTGTAGGGCTGGCTCACCAGACTCTCCACACCGCCAAGGCTTTCCGCCAGGGTAAAGAGCGTAAGATGACGGATCACCTCTGTCGCGCGCTGCGCATCGCCTTTAATCACAACGGAGATCATGCCGCCCGGCAGCGCCATTTGTCTGCGGGCCAGCGCATACTGGGGATGTGACGCCAGCCCGGGATAGAACACGCTGTCTACCTGCGGATGCTGCTCCAGCCATTGCGCAATCGCCAGCGCATTGGCGCTGTGCTTCTCAACGCGCAGTGAGAGGGTGCGAATGCCCCGCAGCGTCAGGAAGCTGCTGAACGGATCCAGAACGCCGCCAATCGCGTTTTGCAGATAGCCCAGACGCTCCGCCAGATCCTTATTCGCCCCCACAACAGCCAGCCCGGCAACCACGTCTGAATGACCGTTGAGATATTTGGTGGCGGAGTGGACCACTATGTCGAACCCCGCCTCCAGCGGCCGGTGAATGACCGGGGAGGCGAAGGTATTATCCGCCACGCTGATCGCATTATTGCGCCGGGCAATGTCCGCGATGGCCTCCAGGTCGGCCAGTTTCAGCAGCGGGTTCGTTGGCGTTTCCACCCAGATCATGCGCGTGTCCGGGCGAATGGCGGCCTCAAGTCCGGCTACATCGTCCGGCTTAACCCAGCTCACCTGTAACCCGGTGCTGCGCTTGCGCACGTTTTCGATCAGGCGATACGTACCGCCATACACGTCGTCAATGGCGACGATATGGCTGTCTTTATCCAGCAGTTCGAGCACGGTGGAAATGGCCGCCAGCCCTGACGCGAAGGCGTACCCGCGCGTGCCGCCTTCCAGTTCGGCGATGGCGGTCTCCAGCGCGTGGCGGGTTGGGTTGCCGCTCCGGGAGTATTCGTAGCCGGTATGTTCACCCGGTGCCGGTTGCGCAAACGTCGACGTGGCGTAAATTGGCGGCATCACGGCGCCGTGCGGGTCGTGATACTCACCGCTGTGAACGCTGAGGGTGGCCAGGTTTTTCATCTTTTGCTCCTTTTATTTTGTCAGGCGGTTACGCCAGGCGGTGAGTACGTCACTGCGTGTGATCAAACCCAGAAAGCGGTTTTCGTCATAAATAATCGCCACCAGGCCACGGTCAAAGATGGCGTACAGGGCGCTCTCCGGGGCCTGCTTATCCAGATATTCAACCTGACGCGTCATGGCCGCCGTCACGGGGAGGGAGAAGCGATCGGCATCTCCCCCGATGTGTCGCAGCAGGTCCCACTCGTCGATGATGCCGACGACCTTGTTGTTATCGAGCACCGGCAGCTGAGAGATGTCGTACAGGCGCATGCGGGCCAGCACGGTGGAAAGCGTGTCGTCCGGGGCGGCAGTGACCGTCGCGCCTTCATCGTGGCGCAGGGCAATATAGTCCGAGAGATCGCCTGCCTGCGGACGCGAAATCAGCCCCTGCTGGCGCATCCAGTCGTCGTTGAACATCTTCGAGAGGTATTTATTGCCGCTGTCGCAGGCGAAGGTGACCACACGTTTTGGCGTAGTCTGCGCCTGGCAATATTTCAGCGCTGCCGCCAGCAGCGTGCCGGTGGAGGAGCCTGCCAGGATCCCTTCCGTTTTTAGCAGATCGCGGGCGGTGGTGAACGCCTCGCGATCGGTAATGCGCCAGGCGCGGTTAACCGCCTCGATGTGCGCCAGCGGAGGAATAAAGTCTTCGCCAATCCCTTCAACCAGCCACGAGCCGGCATCGTGATAGCGTCCGGTCTCAACCTGGTCCGCCAGTACCGACCCGGCCGGATCGGCAAGCACAAATTCCGTCTGCGGCGAATGTTCTGCAAACCACGCCTGTAAGCCGCCCAGCGTACCGCCGGACCCCACGCCGACGACGATGGCATCGATCTGGCCGTCAAGCTGTTCAAACAGTTCCGGTGCGGTAGTGGTGCGATGCGCCAGCGGATTGGCCGCGTTACTGAACTGGTCGATATAAAACGCGCCTGGCAGTTCGTTCGCCAGCCGCCGGGCATAATCCTGATAATAGGCCGGATGCCCTTTGTTCACGTCCGAGCGGGTCAGCACGACCTGCGCCCCTAACGCGCGCAGGTGGAAAATCTTCTCGCGGCTCATTTTGTCCGGCACCACCAGGATCAGCGAGTAGCCCTTCTGCGCCGCAATCAACGCCAGCCCCAGGCCGGTGTTCCCCGCCGTGGCTTCAATAATGGTGCCGCCGGGCCGTAGCTGGCCCGTACGCTCGGCTTCATTAATCATCGACAGCGCGACGCGGTCTTTAATCGAGCCGCCGGGATTCTGGTTTTCCAGCTTCAGAAATAACGAGCAGGGGCCGGCGTCCAGCTTGTGCAGCTGGATGAGCGGCGTGCGGCCAATCAGTTCGGTGACGGAGTGGTAAAGCGTCATGGTCATGTCCTGTGAAGAGGTGATGACCGGATGATAGAACCATGAAATTTTCTCAATAAAGAACGTTTCACTGCGTTTTAGAACGGAAAGGAATAATCCTTGTGTTTTCAGATGGAAAGACAGCAAGACGTAAAGTTGTCCAGATGTGAGGATGGCTATATCCGCATAAAGTGCTGCAAAATTAGCCAATTTCGTCGGGTGAATGAGACCTGATATGCAAATGGCAGATAATTATTGCCGATATTCATCTAAATGCTTTTCACCCGCCAGTTCGCTGCTTATTCCGCAGAATTATAAGAAATTCTTTTTTGGTCATTTAAAAGCTGATAACGGCTGTTTACTATCTTTTGGACATCCATACTGCTAAACCGCTATATGCGTAACGGATAACGAATAAGAATGATCGTACTCAGCAATATTTCGAAGGTCTTTGAAAACGGAAAGCTGGCGCTGACAGCCGTTGATAACGTCAACTTGACGATAGAGCAGGGACAGATTTACGGGATCATCGGTTACAGCGGGGCCGGGAAAAGTACGCTGATCCGTCTGCTGAACGGTCTGGAAAAGCCCAGCGCCGGCAGCGTCACCATTAACGGTCAGGATATCTCCGCCGCGAAGGGAGAAGCGCTGCGTCAGGCACGCCTGAAAATCAGCATGGTGTTCCAGCACTTTAATTTGCTCTGGTCGCGCACGGTGAAGGAAAACATCGCCTTTTCAATGCAAATTGCCGGTGTGCCAAAAGCGCAAATTCAGGCTCGCGTTGCCGAGCTGGTGGAGCTGGTCGGCCTGAAGGGACGCGAGAATGCTTACCCGTCGCAGCTGAGCGGCGGGCAAAAACAGCGTGTGGGCATTGCCCGCGCGCTGGCCAATCATCCGGACGTACTGCTGTGTGATGAAGCCACCTCGGCGCTGGATCCACAAACCACCGATCAGATCCTCGATCTGCTCCTGGACATTAACCGTCGCTTTAACCTGACCATCGTACTCATTACGCATGAGATGCACGTGGTGCGCAAAATCTGCGACCGCGTGGCGGTTATGGAGAACGGTAAGGTGGTGGAAGAGGGGGACGTACTGAGCGTGTTTACGCATCCGCAGCAGCCGATCACCCGGCAGTTTGTCCGCCAGGTGAGCCAGTACGCGGAGGAAGAGACCTTCAATACCGAACTGGCAAACGATCTGGAAGGCACGGTAATCAGGCTGACCTTCACCGGGCACAGCACGCACAGGCCGATCGTCGGTGAACTAACCCTGCGCTACGGCCTGCCGTTTAACATTCTGCACGGCAAAATGACGCAAACCGCCCACGGTGTTTTCGGGCAGCTCTGGGTGCACGTGGTGGCATCGGATGAACAACTGAACAATATCCTCGCCGACCTGAAGCAAAGCGATATTGAAGGCGAGGTAATCAAGCATGGCTGAACAACTCTTTCCGCACCTGAAGTGGGATCAACTTTGGGCTGCAACCCAGGAGACGCTCTACATGACTGCGCTTTCCGGCGTGGCGACGTTTGTCCTGGGGATCGCGCTCGGTCTGGCGCTGTTTTTAACTGCCCGCGGCGGGTTATTCCACAACCGCACGGTCTACAGCGTGATGTCGATTGTGGTGAACGTGTTCCGCTCGATTCCGTTCATCATTCTCATCGTTCTGCTGATCCCGTTCACCAAGACCGTTGTGGGGACCATTCTCGGCGCTAACGCTGCGCTGCCCGCCCTGATTGTGGGCGCGGCGCCGTTCTACGCCCGTCTGGTCGAGATTGCCCTGCGAGAAGTGGACAAAGGGGTCATTGAGGCCACGCGTTCGATGGGCGCGCGGCTGAGCACGTTAGTGTTTCGGGTTTTATTGCCGGAATCCTCACCCGCACTGGTTTCAGGTATGACGGTGACGCTGATTGCGCTGGTGAGCTACAGCGCAATGGCAGGGGTGATAGGTGCCGGCGGTTTGGGAAATCTGGCTTATCTGGAAGGATTCCAGCGCAACCATGGTGACGTCACGCTGGTGGCAACGGTGACCATTCTGATCATCGTGTTCATTATCCAGTACTGCGGCGATGCCATTACTTCACTGTTAGATAAACGCTAATAAATACACACAGGAACCACATCATGAAAAAGACACTGACACTGATCGCCGCCGCAACCCTGAGCGCCCTGAGCTTTGCCTCCTGGGCGGACACGCTCACCGTGGGGGCGTCCAATACCCCCCACGCGGAAATTCTGGAGCAGGCTAAGCCGATTCTGGCGAAGCAGGGGATCGATCTGGAGATTAAACCCTTCCAGGACTACATACTGCCAAACACTGCGCTGGCGGGGCATGACATTGACGCCAACTATTTCCAGCACATCCCTTACCTGAACAGCGTGCTGAAAGATCACGCGGGCGATAAGGATTATGATTTTGTCAGTGCGGGCGCAATCCACATTGAGCCGATCGGTATCTACTCCAAAAAATACAAGTCGCTGAAGGATCTGCCGGAGGGCGGCAAAATCATCATGCGTGATGCGGTTTCCGAGGAAGGGCGTATTCTCTCCATCTTCGAAAAAGAGGGCGTGATCAAGCTGAAGCCGGGCATCGATAAAGTGACCGCGCGCATCAGCGATATCGTGGAGAACCCGAAAAAGCTGCAATTTACCCCTAACGTCGAAGCGTCTCTGCTGCCGCAGATGTACAACAACGACGAAGGTGCTGCGGTGGTGATCAACGCCAACTACGCGATTGATGCTGGCCTGGATCCGGTCCACGATCCAATTGCGGTTGAAAGCGGTGAGAATAACCCGTACGCCAACATCATTACCGTTCATCGCGGTGACGAGAAGAAGAAGGATATCGTCGCGCTGGTGAACGTGCTGCACTCCAAAGAAATTCAGGACTGGATCCGCACCAAATACAAAGGCGCAGTCATCCCGGTTAACAACTAATCGACTGATTTTCCAGACGAAGCCCGGCGAACAACACGCCGGGCTTCTTTTTTGTATCCAGCCGACGAATGATTTAAGCTGACGGTTTAGGGCAACGGAGTGATGGCAATGGGCAATGTGACCAAAGACGAAGCGCTGTACCAGGAGATGTGTCGGGTGGTAGGCAAGGTCGTTCTCGAAATGCGTGATTTAGGGCAGGAGCCGAAACATATTGTCATTGCGGGCGTACTGCGTACCGCGCTGGCGAACCAGCGCGTTAAGCGCAGTGAGTTGACCACCAAAGCGATGGAAACGGTGGTTAAAGCGCTGGCCGGCTAACGCGCCAGCGCTTCGCGAGCAGCTCAAGCGAGCAGCAGAGCAGGTAATAGATCACACCCGTAAAGATAAAAATGGCCGCCGGGTAAATTTGCACCCGGTTGTTGACCTGTCCCGCCACCGTGGTCAGTTCAGGAACGTTCACGATAAACGCCAACGACGTATCCTTCAGCAGGCTGATAAAAATCCCCACCAGCGACGGCAGAATATTTCTCAGCGCCTGCGGCAGCAGCACGCGCCACAGCGTTTGCTGCGTACTGAACCCTTGAGAAAGCGCGGCCTCATTCTGGCCCGACGGTAGAGCTCTCAGTCCGGCTAATACCGAATGCATCACCGCAGCCGCGGTAAACCAGGCCAGCGCCAGCGTGACGGTCGTCGCGCCAGGGAGATCCCTGCCGGTTATCAGCGGCAGCAGATACCACATCCAGAATATTACGAAGATCAGGGGGATCCCGCGAATCAACTCTGCCCACGCAAACAGCGCACTGCGCACCACGCCGGGATAGCGGCAGGCGACGCATGCCAGCACAATCCCGCCGGGCAGGGCAAGCGCGGCGGCGCCAGCGGCCATCAGCAGTGAGAGCAGTACGCCGCCGGGTTCTCCCGCAGTCGCACGTCCCCAAAGCAGATAATCCAGGTTTTCGACAATAACGTTAAATCCGGGGATCATGATTTTTCCTCCCTGAATGGGGGCCGAGGCGCACCAGCACGCTCCCCGTCACCATCCCGGTAAGTAAGTAGAGCACCGTACCGACGGTAAAGGCTTCCAGGGCATGGGCGTTGTAACTTTCTATCTGGCGAACCTGGTAGGTCAGTTCGGCGAAGCCAATTCCGCTCGCGAGCGAGGAGAGCTTCATCAGGTTAAGGTACTGGCCAACGACGGGTTGCCAGGCGTTAGCGAGTCCCTGTGGCAGAAGAATGTAGCGAAACAGACGCCATGAGGAAAATCCCTGGGCGAGCGCCGCCTCCCGTTGCCCGGCAGGTACGGAACGGAGCCCCGATTCGACTTCTTCAATTAAAAACGCTGAGGTAAATACGCCTAACCCCCAGGCGGAGCATAAAAATTCGGGCGTAAACCACCAGACGTCACCGGGCAAAATGGACCAGCTGTGGTCTGCATTCACCGCGTCACGCAGCTCCTGCGGCAACCCGTTCCAGGCGGCGAAATACCAGAACAGCAGCTGCACCAGCAGCGGCGTATTGCGAAACAGCGATACCCAGCCGCTGACGAACGAGGTCCCGAGACGTCCCCCGGAAAGCCGTAAAAGCATAAAGAACAAGGCGAGCAGGCTTGCCAGCATAATCCCCGCCAGCGTCACCCACAGAGTGGTGAGAAATCCGGAGAGGATCCAGTGCAGGGGCTGTCCGGCCAGCACCCCCTGCCAGTCCAGAGCGGGCATTACAGTTGCTCCTGACGCAGCGGATCCAGCACTTTTTGCAGGAACCGCCTCGCACGCGGATGCGACGGTTGGTTGAAAAATTGGGCCGGGGACGCGGTTTCCAGAATGTGTCCACCGTCGATAAAGACGATTCGATCGGCAATTTCCCGGGCGAACTGCATCTCATGGGTGACGACAATCATGGTGATCCCGCTGTGGGCAAGGGCTTTCATCACCAACAGCACTTCGCCAATCATCTCCGGGTCGAGTGCCGACGTTGGCTCGTCAAAGAGAATGATTTGCGGCGACGAGGCCAGAGCGCGGGCAATCGCCACGCGCTGCTGTTGTCCGCCGGAAAGTTCAGCAGGGTAGCGGTGCGCCTTCTCCAGCATGCCGACCTTCTCCAGCAGCGCCAGCGCGCGCTCCTGGGCGGGCATGGGTTTCCAGCCGTGAACGTGCTCCAGTGCCAGGGTGATGTTCTGGCTGGCGGTAAGGTGGGCATAGAGATTGAACTGCTGGAATACAAACCCGACGCGGCTGCGTAACTGACGTAGCCTGCTGCCGGAAAGCTGTCCGGTCGGCTTGTGGTCGACCAGAATCTCCCCGCCGCTCAGGCTCTCAAGCTGGTTGATAAGCCGAATCAGGGTCGATTTTCCGGAACCCGAAGGGCCGAGAATGGCAACCACTTCACCCGGCATGATGGTGAGATTAATGTCGGTTAAAACCGGATGGTCGCCGTAGCGTTTGTCCACATGGCGAAACTCAACGCTGGCCTGTTCCAGACGTGAAAAATCCGCGGCATTGGCCGCGGAGTGCGAAAATAAACCTGAGAGCATATTACCGGGCTTCTATTTTAAAGTTACGAGGCTGTGGAGCAGGGCTGCCTGGACCGAACCAGACGTCATAGATTTTTGCCGCCTGGCCGTTTTTCTCCAGGTTAACCAGCTCATCGTTAACGGCTTTCAGCAGCGCCGTTTCACCCTTTTTCACCCCCACGCCAATCTCTTCTTTACTGAGCAGGTCGGGCAGGATTTTGAAGTCGGCTTTATCCGGCGCCTGCGCCAGCAGACCAGCCAGAATGGTGCTGTCCTGGGTAATGGCCTGCACGTTGCCATTGCGCAGTGCCGTCAGCGCCAGCGGGATGTCATCGTAAGAGAGGACGCGGGACTGCGGAAAACGCTGGTGCAGCGCCTGTTCACCCGTCGTACCTTTTACGGCGCCAATGCGTGCCCGGCTATAGTCATCAAGCTTGTCCGGTGATTTTGCCGGGACCAGGAACTGCTGGCCGGTGACGAAGTAAGGCGTCGAGAAATCAATGACCTGTGCGCGTTCCGGGGTGATGGTGATATCCGCCACGATGAGATCCGCTTTTCCGGACTGTAGCAGCGGAATGCGGTTAGCCGGATTGGTGGCGACCAGTTCAAGCTTGACGCCGAGCGATTTCGCCAGCGCTTTGGCGAAGTCCACATCGTAACCCACGATCTCATGCGTTTTGGCATCAATCGAGCCAAAGGGTGGATTAGCATCAAACGTGGCCACTTTCACCACGCCTGCTGCCTTGATATCCGCCAGCCGATCGGCCTGCGCCTGCGCTGAAACCAGGCCCCAGGCAGCCACTAATCCCAGAACCTGCGCCCGTTTTTTAAACCCTTTCATTTTTGCAGCCATAGTCATACGCCATCCCGTTGTTTTTGTTTTACCCCGTTACGCTCCCATAAGGGAAAGCTATCGCCAAATAAGAAATCGTTCTTTGCTATGAGAAAAAAAGCATGAGTGAACAAGGTGTTAAAGAAGAGAGCAGACGGCGGGGCGCTATTTGCAGATCCTGCACATCGACAGTGGATTTTGATATTTCCCCCGGGCGCAATTTGGGTGTTTAACTGAGGACAGGTTAAGCGAGAAGGGTAATGACGATGAAAAAATGGATAAGCACGTTACGGCGGTTTTTTGCGCCCCGACCAGTGAATGCGGAGAACAGCGCGCAACGTGTTCTTGAGTCAATACTGCCTGTCGCCAGCCTGTATGGCGTGGACGTAGCCAACATCGACCCGGAGTGGTTCCATGATAAAACGTCACGCTGAACTGCGCCGGACGCGCGAAATGTACTGGAATGAGTTGTGCGTGGTGTCTGTAAAGCGAGGATGAAGGGAAAAATACCCAGGCTAATCCTCGGTAATTGATGGCCGTTTTGTTACCACTATCTCCTTTCACAGATGGAGATGATAATGAAACGGACAGTATTAACCCCCGCGCTTTCTGCCACCGCACTTCTGCTTGCCATGCAGGCGGCACACGCTGGTCCACAGGCACATGTTGTATGCAGTTATTCCCACACCCTCGGCGATGATGCCATTATGATGTTCAGCATGCCCAACGAGGCTATGCTGCACGATTTTTTTGGTAACGTGCATACGGATGCTTACTCCAGCCGTGAATCGCTGCGTACCCAGGAAAAGACCACCTGCGATAACAAAGCAGACAGCTCGGCCTACTGGGCTCCGTCGCTAAAATTGCCGGACGGAACGGTGGTCAAACCAGCCTATCAAAAAACCTATTATCAAGCATCGAACGTTGACGCCTGGCCGCTGCACCCGTTCCCGGCGGGGCTGTCGCTGCTGGCGGGCGATCACCACGGCACCGCGCCAAATCCGCATATCACCTTTTTATGCGCGAATGGCAAGGGTTACACCACCAGAACGGGTGAAGTCTGCGGCTTACGCAAGGCGAAGGATGCCGTGCAGTTTAATATCGGCATTCAGTTCCCGAACTGCTGGGACGGGGTTAACCTGAAGCCCGCCCACGGCCTGGCTAACGCCACCTACGATACGAAAGGACAGTGTCCGTCCGCCTTCCCGGTGAAGATCCCGACGGTGAACATGAATATTGCGTACGTGCTCCCGACAATTAGCTCTCTGGATACCAGTAAAGTCCAGCTTTCCCTCGACCCCATCATGCATGGCAGTGAGCGTGAAGAGCGGTGGGGTAGCCTGTATACGGCACATGCTGACTTCATGAACGGCTGGACGGAAGATGCCGCGCGCTTTATGACCGACCTGTGCATGAACCGCGGAATGGATTGCGGCACCACCGTGCCGTATGGTTATTCAAAAGCGAAGGCCAACGTCTGGCTCAGCAGCATGGAACCCGCACTTTCACAGCCCGATCCCCAGATCTTACTGGTGCAGGATAACTGGAAGAATGGTGGACGCACGAAAAACAGCGAAACATTGTCGCTGGTGAAGTTCCACATTCCACCGCTGCCTGCCGGACAGGATCCTGCCCAGTTTAAATACCGCGTAAGAATTTTTGGCGGGAAAGTGGAAACCAACGGCGCGGATCAAATTTTCTTCTATCCGGCGAGTAACGACTGGGATCCGGCCACCGTAAGCTGGCATTCACGACCGTCCTGCAACTACCGCTCGGATGCGGTGCTTTACCTGAACCACTCCCGCGAATACCGGATGGTGGACGTGGATAAAGCGGTGCGTAAGGCGCTGGCAGAAGGGAAGACCGAAATTTCGTGGTATATCGGTGGCGATCGTCAGGGAAATCACTATCAGTTTGAGACGGGCTCATCTCCCCAAAGCTTGATCCTGATGCTGACCGGGTTTAGCAAAACGCCGGAGATCTGATATCAGGTAGCAAAAGGCATTCATAAAAAAAGCACCGGGGAGCCCGGTGCTTTTTCTTCAGATCTTGCAGGCATCGCCGCAGTCGTCATCGGCGACAATCGCCTGGGCTTTTTTATCCGCATCGTCGAGACGTTCCGCGTTGCGCTCTTCTGCTTCATCCAGCCCGTTAAAGACTAAGTTATCGAGATCAATTTCCATGTGCCACCTGCGTTATTCAGTTTTTGATACTGGCACAGTATAAGTCAAAAAAAGCGGGCCAGGCACCCCTCAGCACATATGGATAATCCCTGCCATACTCAGTGCTTTATTGCTGAGGAAAGCCGATGATTACACTCTGTAAAACCTGCGGTACCGCTTACGATGAACAGCCCAAAAACTGCCCGATTTGCGACGATGAGCGCCAGTATGTCCCGGTGACGGGCCAGGCATGGACAGACTTCGACAGCCTTACGACCACGCACACCAACAAATGGCAACAGCTGGAGCCGCAGCTGTTCAGCATCAAAACCGTTCCCTCTTTTGCCATCAACCAGCGCGCGCTTCTGCTGCGTACGCCACAGGGCAATGTTCTGTGGGACTGCATCGCCAATCTTGACCCGGCGACCAGAGCGTTAGTTGACGCGCTCGGGGGCATCAGCGCGATCGCGATTTCGCACCCGCATTACTACACCACCATGCAGGAGTGGGCCGCCGCGTTTAACGCGCCGATCTACCTGCACGCCAGCGATCGGCAGTGGGTGATGCGTGACAGCCCGGCGATACGCTTCTGGGAGGAGGACGCCCTGGAGATTATGCCTTTGGTGACTCTGCTAAGGCTTGGCGGGCATTTTGCAGGCGGCACGGTGCTGCACTGGCAGTCAGGCGACGGCGTGCTGCTGGCCGGTGATATTTTGCAGGTTACACCCGGAAAAGACGCCGTGTCGTTTATGTGGAGTTATCCGAATATGCTGCCGCTGCCTGCCCGCACCGTTGAGTCGGTGATCGGCCGACTGACCGGGAAAACGTACCAGCGCCTGTACGGGGCCTTTGAAGGGCAGAACATCCCGGTGAACGCAGATGAGATCGTGCAGCGGTCGGGCCAGAAATATATTGCTTGTCTCCGCTAAGACGCGGTGGTTAAATTTTACGAGTGTGATCGCGATCATACCTAAACTAAAACAGATAAAAGAGAAATGGCTATGCAACATATCATTGAAGGTTTTCTCAGCTTTCAAAAAGAGATTTTCCCGCAACGTAAAGAGCTTTTTCGTAGTTTAGCGTCCAGTCAGAATCCCAAAGCGCTGTTTATCTCCTGCTCCGACAGCCGTCTGGTTCCGGAACTGGTTACGCAACAGGAGCCAGGACAGCTCTTTGTCATTCGAAACGCGGGCAACATTGTGCCTCCGTTCGGGCCGGAGCCTGGCGGTGTCTCTGCGACCATCGAATATGCGGTCGTGGCCCTGGGCGTGACCGATATCGTTATTTGCGGCCACTCCAACTGCGGCGCGATGAAGGCGATTGCTGACAACGCCGATCTGGAGCCGATGCCGGCCGTTTCCCACTGGCTGCGCTATTCTGATGCGGCAAAAGCGGTGGTGGAGAAGAAAACCTGGGATAAGCCAATCGATAAAGTGAATGCGATGGTGCAGGAAAACGTCTTTGCGCAGCTGAGCAACATCAAGACCCATCCGTCGGTGGCGGTAGGCCTGCGCAACAATGCCATTCGCCTGCACGGCTGGGTATATGACATCGAAAGCGGCAAAATCCTTGCCCTGGACAAGAACACAAAATCGTTCGTGTCGTTGTCGGAAAACCCGGAAGTTTTCTTCGAGTAATCCGACACCGCAGGGCAGGGAAGCCCTGTTAAAACTCCATGTAAGGTAACTTCCTTCGCACCCCCGACGCAGGTTTTCCAGCCGCTTTCGCCATCGCTTTACCAATTTCAGCGCACTCAGACAAACCCTGAACAAATGGATGATCGTGCATCAGCCAGGGGATCGCCCCAAAAGCGATACGCCCCCGCAGTGATGCCGGCGCCAGCAACGTATAGTCTTCCCCCACGTCCGGAACGTCATCGCCGGTTCCCGCAAGCTGTTTACGCAGGGTGGGGAAGGGAATGTCCTTGTTTCTGAGCGGCTTTTGTCCGCGCGCGTCGATAAACACGTCGAAGCGGTAACTTTTTTTTGCCGTGGTGATGACGGTCTGATCGCTGCCGATATCCAGGTCGTA
Organism: Enterobacter cloacae complex sp. IR5450; assembly: GCF_049238665.1. Taxonomy (NCBI): domain Bacteria; kingdom Pseudomonadati; phylum Pseudomonadota; class Gammaproteobacteria; order Enterobacterales; family Enterobacteriaceae; genus Enterobacter; species Enterobacter cloacae complex sp. IR5450. The sequence goes on along the minus strand of NZ_JBMKIC010000006.1, from coordinate 118,681 downwards.
ATCATCACCGAGTGCGACCACGCTAATGATCCCTGCCTCGCGCAGCGCCAGTAACCGGCGGATAGACTGCGGTGGAATGGCGGCATAATTATCGATAAACACACGCTCCAGCCCCGATTTAAACCGCTCTCTGTCATGCTCATTGAGTGAAGGGACGATGGCCTGTACCACTTCATGCAGACGAAGCACGGTATAGCGCCAGGCAACGGTGCGTTTTTCGCGCTTGTTGCGCTCCACTTCTTTCAGATTCGCTTCGGCCCAGGTGAAAGGACCGTGCTTTTTACGATCCTCAAACCAGGCATCACGGAGCGTGTCGGCATTCAGCGTGCCGAGCGCTATCGCCTGACACCATCGCGGATCGGCCAGCTCAAGCTCTTTCACCATCAGCGCAAAGATGCGGTCAAGCAGCCCATCCGGGCCTTTGTCGATTTCGCTTGCCACCACACAATCCGTTAACACCGACAGTGGTTCATAAGGGATAGGGCAGTAAAAATCGGCCTCCGGCAGAACGCCCGTGCGGGACATCAGCATGATTTTTAGCCCTTCGCTGCCTTTATTGACAACGAACTGCTTCCCGCTAAACCGGCCATGCTGCATCACAACCGCCATTGCAGCGTCCAGCCCGCTGAGGGATGTACCCATGATCCCCACTTCACAGGCTCGGACCTCCGCGTCCATCAGCCCTGACCATGGGCTTGGGAAATATGCGCGGGTGGTTTCATCTTCATCAGGCCAGACGTGGCCGGTGGCAACAACCGCAAGATCAAACCGCCTTGAGAAAGGGGCATCGTTCACTGAAAGGGCCACGCCGTCTGCATCAGCCTTAATATCAGTGACTTCTGCGTTGGGGTGAACCTCGATATGAAACCCAGCCTTTTTCGCCTCGGCAGCGACAGCGAGAAACCGGTCGTGGAAATATTCACCCAGCAGAATACGGGGCAGAAATTGCCGGTCGTGCAGCTTCTCACTGTCGACGTTATAGCGAGCAAGGCGGGCCGCATTCTGCTGTTTGAGCCAGTCCAGGTAAGTGATGAAAATGGGCGGTATTTCAATACTGGCGATGTTCGCCAGCATCAGCCGGGAATTATCCTCGTCGCTGTAGGGCATTCCGACACCGGGTTGGTCTGCCTTTTCGAAAACGGTGATCGAAAGCGGCGCTGCGTTGTTAAGAAGTGAGTAAAAGGTGTAAATCCCTGTTGGGCCTGAGCCGATAATGGCGATTTTTTTCATCGAAAGCGTTCCTGCGTTTCTGAACCATACAACAAGCGTAGCAGGAGAAAGGCTAAGTCATTCAATGAAGGGAGAAATTAAGACGTTTAGAAGAGGAGATGTTGCGCCCCTTCCTGAATTTATGGGAAAGTCAATTCAATTGACCCTGCTGATTAGATATAATTCTGCCTGATTTTCTGAAAGGAATAACTGTTTGGTCCCAGGTTTATCGATTATCTGTATGTGATAGGGGTTAAAAAAAGAGATAGGATATTTAAATATATAGTGGGGCCAATATTATCCTTATTTTTTATAACTGTGAGTGATGGAATAGTCCGTGGCTGGACTATTCCATCACTTCGATAAAGTAACAAAATAATCTGGTAGCCAACCTTTGAGCAACTTTTTGTCAGGCTCACAAAAAGCGCGCAAGGGCATTTCGGTAGGCCGCTACGCGGCGTTCTTTTTTATTCTTATTGGTGGAATATTCTTAAGAAAAGTCCAATTGTAGATCTTTGATCTGAAAATTTGATTTCAAATGGACATTTGCTCTAATATGGCTTTGTAAAGAAACGTCACTCACTTAACATTTATTTCTTTTAAAGAAAGGGATTGCTATGGCCGATTCATTCCAGAATGAGGTGCCCAAGGCACGCATAAACTTAAAGCTGGCTCTGCATACAGGTGGCGCGCAGAAGAAAATCGAACTGCCGCTTAAACTCCTCACCGTCGGTGATTTCAGTAATGGAAAAGAGAATCGCCCATTATCGGAAAGGGAGAAAATCAACGTCAATAAAAATAACTTCAACAGCGTACTTTCGGAATTTAACCCGGAAGTGAATCTGACGGTTCCTAACACAATGGCCGGGGATGGCTCGGAAGAAAGCATAAAACTGAATTTCTCCGATATTAAGGATTTCGAACCTGAACAGGTTGCCCGCCAGATCCCCCAGCTCCGCGCCATGCTGGCCATGCGTAATTTATTACGCGACCTCAAATCCAATCTCCTTGATAACGCTACTTTCAGAAAAGAACTCGAGAAAATTCTCAAAGACCCGGAGCTGTCTCAGGAATTACGCGACGAAATGAGTGCACTGGCCCCGAAATAAGCGGCATGTGTAATTTAATGGATTAACCGGGAATATGCTGATGTCTGTGAGTACTGAAACCGCCTCCGCGCAGGGGCAGACCACCGTACTGGAAAAAGAGGGCGTTTACGCCTCCCTGTTTGAAAAAATCAACCTGACCCCGGCCTCCAGCCTGGGGGATATCAATGCGTTTCTGGATGACGCCGCGCTTTCTGACGCTCCGGCGGGTGAACGCCTGACGGCGGCGATGCAGGTGTTTATGGACTGCATCCGCAAATCCGGTCAGCCGGTGGAGAAGCTCGACAAAACGCTGATTGACCACCATATCGCTGAACTGGATTTCCAGATCAGCCGTCAGCTGGATGCCGTAATGCATCACCAGGAGTTCCAGAAGGTGGAGTCCCTGTGGCGCGGCCTGAAGCAGCTGGTGGACAGCACCGACTACCGCCAGAATGTGAAAACCGAAATTCTGGATGTGTCGAAAGAAGATCTGCGTCAGGACTTTGAAGACGCGCCGGAACTTATTCAGAGCGGCCTCTACTGGCACACCTATACCGCCGAATACGACACCCCGGGCGGCGAGCCGATTGGTTCCGTGATTTCATCCTATGAATTTGACGCCAGCCCGCAGGATGTGGCGCTGCTGCGCAACATCTCTAAAGTATCAGCTGCCGCACATATGCCGTTTATTGGCTCTGTCGGTCCGAAATTTTTCCTGAAAGACTCGATGGAAGAGGTCGCTGCAATTAAGGATATCGGCAACTACTTCGACCGCGCCGAGTACATCAAGTGGAAATCTTTCCGCGACACCGACGACGCCCGCTACATCGGCCTCGTGATGCCGCGCGTGCTGGGGCGTCTGCCGTATGGCCCGGACACCGTACCTGTACGCAGCTTTAACTACGTTGAGCAGGTGAAAGGCCCGGATCACGAGAAATACCTGTGGACCAGCGCGTCGTTCTCCTTCGCGTCAAACATGGTGAAGAGCTTCATCAATAACGGCTGGTGCGTGCAGATCCGTGGCCCGCAGGCGGGCGGGGCGGTGAAAGATCTGCCTATTCATCTGTACGATCTGGGCACCGGCAACCAGGTGAAAATCCCGTCTGAGGTGATGATCCCGGAGACCCGCGAGTTTGAGTTTGCCAACCTCGGCTTTATTCCGCTCTCGTATTACAAAAACCGCGACTATGCCTGCTTCTTCTCGGCGAACTCCGCGCAGAAACCGGCGTTGTACGACACCGCAGATGCCACGGCCAACAGCCGCATCAACGCCCGTCTGCCGTACATCTTCCTGCTGTCGCGTATTGCGCACTACCTGAAGCTCATCCAGCGCGAGAACATCGGCACCACCAAGGACCGCCGTCTGCTGGAGCTGGAGCTGAATACCTGGGTGCGTAGTCTGGTGACGGAAATGACCGATCCGGGCGATGAGTTGCAGGCTTCTCATCCGCTGCGTGACGCGAAGGTGGTGGTGGAAGATATCGAAGACAACCCGGGTTTCTTCCGCGTGAAGCTGTTTGCGGTGCCGCACTTCCAGGTGGAAGGCATGGATGTGAACCTGTCTCTGGTGAGCCAGATGCCGAAAGCGAAAGCGTAAGGCGGTAGCAGGGATGAAAATTTATCGTCCGCTGTGGAACGAGGGGGCGTTGCTGTCCCCTCAACAATTCCAGCAACAGTCCGACTGGGAAACTTTTCGCAGCACAGGCGTTGCGGCACTTGCCTCGCCGTTTGCATGGGGCGTTGAGCGAGTTGAAATTGATGAAAGACTGCTGGAAACAGGTCTGATACAGATTTCACAGCTGCGGCTCTGGCTGCCCGATGGCACGCTGGTGGATACGGTAGTCAGCGACCTGCCGCCGGAACCGCGTGAACTGGATTTATCACCTCATTCAGACGCGGTTACGGTGGTGATTGCCCTGCCGTTGATGCAGTCCGGGTTAAATAACGTGCTCCAGGAAGCGGCAGTGGCTGATCGGCCGCTCCGCTATCGTGAGGAGTGGGTCAATGTTCAGGATGCGTTTGGCAGCGAAGAGGAGTCCGTCGCTGTTGCCCGCTTTAATCTGGCGATCCGTTTTGAGCATGAGGATAACGCGTCGTGGCAGTGCTGTCCGGTTGCACGGCTGATCCGGGACGGACAGGGGAGCTGGCGTCATGATCCGGCATTCATTCCGCCTATGGCCCTGTTTTCTGCCAGCCCGGCGATGCGGGAAAGGCTGGTGTTACTGAACCGCCAGCTTCGCTCCCGCCGCCAACGGTTGATGGCTATGCGTCGGGAAAGTAATGAGCGACTGGCGGATTTTGCTGTGGCGGATGTTTCTCTTTTTTGGCTTCTCAATGCGCTTAACTCTCATGCCAGGGTACTGGTCGAGTTTGAACGTTTTCCGGCTCGCCATCCGGAACAGGTGTGGGCAGAGCTTGCGCGGCTTGCGGGCAGTATGCTGACGTTTTCTCTGGACAGCGATCTGGACGCAATCCCTGGCTATGACCACGCCCGGCCTGAAATGACGTTTCCACCGCTGTTTGAACTGATCGCCGGTTTACTGGAAGCCAGCCTGCCGTCCCGTGTGATAGCGCTGGAGATGTCCCGACCTGACGCCCAGACCTGGAAAGCCTCGCTGCACGACATTCGGCTGCGTGAAGAAGCCGATCTCTGGCTCTCTGTCCGGTCTGACGTTCCGGCCTGGCAAGTGGCGGAGAAATTCCCGGCATTATGCAAGGCGGGTTCCCCGGATGATGTGAATGCGATTTCCACCGTTGCGCTGCAGGGGATCCCACTCATTGCCGTGAATCGCGTGCCTGCTGCGTTACCGGTGCGAATGGAGAACCAGTACTTCGCGCTGGACATGGAAAGTGCTGCGGCACGGGACATGCTGGAGCAGGGGATCTGTATGTTCTATGTGCCTGCTTTGCTGGGACAGCTTGAACTTGAACTGTTTGCGGTACTGCGATCATGAGAAAAGAAACCGATATCGATGCTCTGATGGCGGAGACCTGGCTCACCGTCACCCTGCTTAAGCAGGGGGCAACAACGCCTGACGGGAATGTGCTGTACGACACCTGCTGCAAACATGTGGAAAGCGTGCGCGAGGCGCTGGATCGAGCAGGATATGATGAAGCCAGTGTCGATCATATCTCTTATGCGCAATGTGCGCTGCTTGACGAAGTGGTCATGAGCAGAAAACTGCCTGACGGGGCAGATGCTGATGCGGGCCAGGTAGCCTGGCGAAAAGCGCCGCTACAGGCGCGCTATTTTGGGTCGCTGCATGCAGGTGAAGCCCTGTGGGATCGTATTGCGGAAGTATTGCGCCAGCCAGCGCCAAACATGGCCGTTCTGACCTGCTATCACCGGGTGCTCGCGCTGGGATTCCAGGGGTTGTACAGCATGGGCTCTGTCAGCCAGACCCAGCGTGAAGAGGCAATGAAAGCGCTTGCTGAGCGGGTTCCGCCTCTTGATGCCGGCCTTTCTCTGGTGGTTCGCAGGACCGGAAAACACCGTTACAGCCTGCTGCGCTCTGTCTGGTTCTGGATCGCGGCGGCGGCGGTAATCACCGGTGCCGTATGGTGGGGCGGTCATCTCTGGCTCCAGGCTCTGCTGTCCGCGCAGTTACCGGAGTTGCCCCATTAATGCGTAAATCGGTCATGGTTTCTCTGATATTCCACGTACTGGCGGGTGCCGCGGCGCTTTTATGGCTTCTGTGGGGCTTCATTCCGGCAGGCACGCTGTTTAAAGGCGTGATGACGCTGTGCATTGTTGCGCTGGCCGTCTGGCAGATCCGGCGAAAAAGCCGTTTCAGCCAGGCTCAGGGCAATGGCGGGACTAGTTTTGATCTGCCCGTACTTGCTGATGCGGGTCCGGTTGTTCTTGTTTGCGGAGACAGGCTGGATGCCCTGTTCGGGGAGCATACTCTGCGTAAAACAGCGCATGGCTGGTGGCTGCGGGTGAATGACGTCAGCAGGCTCAGTGATTTCGTGCGCGATATTCAGGAGCGGCAGCCGCGCCAGGCCGGACAGATCGCCGTTATGTATGCCTCCCATCCCGACGGGTACCAGGATGAAGCGGTGTTGCGCGCGACCCTGAAAGCGTTGCGCCAGCAGATGAAACAGCTGAGCCTGATCGCCGGATTCACTCCGCCGGTGATCCTGAGCGCTGAGTTTATCGAAGTCAGTAATAATCGTCTGACGCTGAAACCGCTGGAGGGGGAATGATGCCGCGTCCGTCTCTGTATGACATGCTGTACGGTAACTTCGCCGGCGGGCTTGACCTGCACAGTGTCAGTGAGGAGAACCAGCTGATTTTATCAGTACTCGATAACATGCAGCGCATCCTCAACTGCCGCGCCGGTACGCTGGCTCACCTGCCGGGCTACGGTCTGCCGGATATGACAAAAATCCTCCAGGGAATGCCCGGGACCGCCAACCAGCTGATTACCACACTGTCGGCTGTGTTGCTGAAATACGAGCCGCGCCTGAGCCGGATTAATGTGGTGATGCAGGAACAGATTCAGCCCGGTGAACTCCGCTACGCCATTGATGCGGAGCTGAAGGGGGTGGGGCTGGTGCGCTACGGCACGGAGTTTATGCCCGAGGGCAGGGTATTAATCCGTCATCTGAAACAACAGCAGTATCTGGATAATACAGCCCAATTGTGAGCCAATTTTGAAATTCAGCACGCAAAACCACCCCACATCTTTTACCGACATCGCGAGGATGCATATTGCAGAGTTTTGCCTGCGAAAATAACCACTTCATGAAAATTGGGCGAGCGGCAACCTGAACGACCAGATATTTATTTTACCCTGGTCAGAAAAGATACATTAAAGAGTTACTTTTCAATGAGTTATTGTAGAGCTTGTGCTGTAGCGGGTACTGAAATATTAATAATTGATTTCTTCGCCATGAGTCATTGCATTTTATCTGGCGAAAAGGTCAATGGCTGAGGGGATACCCTGAGTATGATGACGTCAATCATGGATACAGATATGAAAATGAGAATTCTCCTTCTTACGGTCAGTGTACTTTTTAACATGCAGGCTGGTGCCGCCCGTGGAAGACAGCCCTGCTCTGGCTCAAAAGGTGGCATAGCACACTGTACATCGGATGGTCGTTTTGTCTGCAATGACGGAAGTCTGAGCCAGTCGAAGCGATTCTGTTCAGGTTATGGTGCCTCCGAACTGCCCCGGCAGGTAAAACCCTCCCCCTCCGCCAGGAAAGCGCAGACGAAAAAGAGAATAGCCGTGAAAGGCCAGGAGCAGCGTGTTGTAGAAAACAATGCGCAGTTCGATACACAACCGCGGCAACCTACATGCGCCCCTCTCTATATGGCCAACAAGCCCGGATTCACCCATTTACCCATTTGTTCAGGTAATCAGTATTAATCCGCCAGTGTAAACGTTCTTTGTCTGTTATTCGAACTGATAAGACGCTTGCAGTTGGAAACCCACCTGAACGCGCTGGGCGACCTGTTACAGCGTCTGGCATTAAAGCACGCCGTTCGCACCTTTCGGATACGTGGCGAACTTACTGCATGGCTGGCGTTTATGTTTTCTGCATGAGTGATAAAAGGGAGGGAAAATCATGACCAGGGCTGAAGAGTTTTGTCGTTCCTGAAATGTGAACACTGGCAGATGGATGCGCACGCATCGCTCAAAAAACGATCTTTTTCAGGCGGATACTGTGATCAGAAAAGCATATGACCTTGAACAGTAACCACAGCGACTGGAGGGATATGCTAATGAAGCGACAAGATATAAACGCATTAAAGAATTTTGATTTTCTGGCACGCAGTTTTGCCCGTATGTATGCCCTGGGCCAGCCAGTTGATATCGATGCCGTGACCGGCAATAAGAGTAATAAACAGCAGGCATGGTTCCGGGAGCGATATGACCACTACCGAAAGCAGGCTGAGCGGGCGAGAGTTATAGAACTGCGATGATGTAACGAACAACGGGCTTAACGGCCCGTTGCTTTTTTAGGTTCCAGCTACATTTTTGCAGGCTCCTGAGGTTGAAATATTTTGCGGTAACCTCATATAGAAAGCGGGTAAGGAACACCTGCCCATAAGACATGAACTTTTTGAATATTCTTTTTTACTGTTCAGGAGGTACATGATGACTCTCAGAACCTTTCCCGTGTTGAACGATCTCTCCGACTCTCTGTTTGCGGACCGTTTTAACCGTATCGATCGCCTTTTTAGCCAGCTAACCGGCAGTACGCCGTTGCCCTCCACGCCTTCTTACAATATCCGGCGGCTGGGCGATAACCGCTATGAACTGACGCTCAGCGTGCCAGGCTGGAAAGAGAGCGAACTGGAAATTGAAACCGTCGGCGGTCAGCTGAACATCAGCGGTAAACGTGAAGAGGAGAAAACCGAAAACGGCGAAGAAGGATGGATCCATCGGGGTATCAGCCGCAGCGACTTCTGGGCCAGCTATAGTCTGCCGGAGCATGTGAAAGTGACCGGCGCTTCGCTGGAAAACGGCTTGCTGGCAATTGAATTACACCAGGATATCCCGGAAGAAGAGAAACCGCAGCGCATCGCTATCAACAACAACCCGGCGATTGAACATAAGCCGTAATCGTTGACTGACGTTGTTTTCACGCCCGGCAAACGCCGGGCGTTTTGCTAACCTGATGGGGCTTATGCCATTCCGCTTTTCCCGGTACGCGCGGGCTGGAGGTCACTTTCGATGTGCTTAAAAGGTTTGCTGCCTCTGCATGAGGCTGAACGGGAATGAAATGTGAGAGAAAACAGATTGGTGCGTCTGAATGGACTCGAACCATCGACCCCCACCATGTCAAGGTGGTGCTCTAACCAACTGAGCTACAGACGCAAGATGGTGCGTTCAATTGGACTCGAACCAACGACCCCCACCATGTCAAGGTGGTGCTCTAACCAACTGAGCTATGAACGCATTGTGTTGTCGGTGACAACGGGGACGAATATTAGCGGCACAGCACCAAGGTGGCAAGAGGGAAAATGCATTTTTCTCTCTGATTTCACGCGATTGCTTCATTACCGCGCAAAGTGAAGAGAAAGTAGCCGCCAGCCGGCGGCTACATGGTCATTAACGTGCAGCGCGCTGCAAAATAACCGTAGAGGGCTGACGTTGCAGGAAACGCATGCGCAGCATCATCATAATGGCCGCAGACGTTAAGCCGATGATAAAGCCCATCCAGAATCCGGCTGGCCCCATGCGATCCACCACCAGATCCGTGAGCGCCAGAATGTACCCGCACGGCAGACCCAGCACCCAGTAAGCGATAAAGGTGATAAAGAAGATGGAACGCGTATCTTTATACCCACGCAGCACGCCGCTGCCAATAACCTGGATGGAGTCAGAGATCTGATAAATGGCCGCCAGCAGCATCAGGTGCGAGGCCAGAGTCACTACCTCCGGGTTGTCGTTATAGAGCAGGGCAATTTGCTCACGCAACAGCACGGTAAAGAGGGCGGTACAGACCGCCATGCAGACGCCGACGCCCAGCCCGGTGCGGGCAGCCGTTTGCGCATCCAGCGTAGAACCTTGCCCCAGACGGAAGCCCACGCGAATCGTCACCGCAGCCGCCAGCGACATCGGCAGAACAAACATCAAAGAGCTGAAGTTCAGCGCGATCTGGTGGCCTGCCACATCAATAATCCCTAACGGCGAGACCAGCAGGGCGACGACGGCAAACAGCGTCACTTCAAAGAACAGCGCCAGCGCAATGGGCAGACCCAGCTGTGTCAGGCGGGTCAACATCGACCAGTCAGGCGTGCTAAAGGTGGTGTCGTTGCGAATGTCGCGCATGGATCGCGCATGCTTAATGTAGGTGAGCATGCTTCCGAACATCACCCAGTACACCGCTGCCGTCGCCACGCCGCAGCCCACGCCGCCGAGTTCCGGCATGCCAAAATGACCGTAAATGAAGATATAGTTCACGGGAATGTTCACCAGCAAGCCGATAAAGCCCATCACCATGCCCGGCTTGGTTTTTGCCAGCCCTTCACACTGGTTACGTGCCACCTGGAAGAACAGATAGCCGGGCGCGCCCCAGAGCAGGGCGCGCAGATAACCGACCGCCTTATCCGCCAGCGCCGGGTCGATATTATGCATGGCGCGAATAATATACCCGGCGTTCCACAGGACGATCATAATCAGGACGGAGACGAACCCGGCCAGCCAGAAGCCCTGGCGCACCTGATGGGCCACGCGGTCACGTCGACCGGAGCCGTTAAGCTGTGCGATGACGGGCGTTAGCGCCAGCAGCAGGCCGTGACCAAACAGAATGGCCGGGAGCCAGATTGAGGTTCCGATCGCCACGGCGGCCATATCGGTGGCGCTGTAACCACCGGCCATTACCGTATCCACAAATCCCATTGCGGTTTGGGCTACCTGCGCGACGATCACCGGTATTGCCAGTGCCAATAACTGACGCGCTTCGATCATATACTTCTGCACGTGAACACCTTTGTATTGTAGTTATTTTAGAGACTAAAAAGGCCGCCGTTACTGGCAGCAAGAAGAAAAAACAGAGGGATGCCAGCTATTGTAGCGGGGTTTAACTAATTATCTAGTGAAAAAATCGCCAGAAATTGCGCATCACTGGCAACCTGTTTTTTCAACTGTTATTGTGGTGGGATTATACGGTGTCATCGCCGTTCGGAATGAACAGGAGCTGTAAGCATGTTTACTGGTATTGTGCAGGGCACTGCCAAAGTGGTGTCCATTGATGAAAAACCGAATTTCCGCACTCACGTAGTTGAGCTGCCTGAATATATGCTCGACGGCATTGAAACCGGGGCGTCGATAGCGCATAACGGCTGCTGCCTGACGGTGACCGAAATTAACGGTAACCAGATTAGCTTTGATTTAATGAAAGAGACGCTGCGTATCACTAACCTGGGTGAGCTGGTGGTGGGAGATATCGTCAACGTGGAACGCGCGGCGAAATTCAGCGATGAGATTGGCGGGCATCTGATGTCGGGCCATATTATGACCACCGCAGAAGTGGCGAAAATCGTGACCTCGGAAAATAACCGTCAAATCTGGTTTAAGGTGCAGGATTCGTCATTAATGAAATACATCCTGTATAAAGGATTTATTGGCATCGATGGGATTAGTCTGACCGTCGGTGAAGTGACGCCAACGCGTTTTTGCGTGCATTTAATTCCTGAAACGCTGCAACGTACTACGCTTGGCGCAAAAAAACTGGGGCAGCGCGTAAATATCGAAATTGATCCCCAGACCCAGGCGGTCGTGGATACCGTTGAGCGCGTACTGGCGGCGAAAGAGGCGGCGATAATTAAAACCATGGAAGAAGAATAAAAAATAACCCCGGTTAACCGGGGTTATTTTTTCAGCGAGCCACACGCAAACCGTGCTCAATCCCACGACTAAACACCACCTGCCAAAGCTGTATATCCCGCGCACGGAACGCGCCCGCACAGGCATTCAGATAATAGCTAAACATCCGTTTGAATCGTTCCGAATAGTTGTCGGCGATTTCAGGCCATGCAGCCTGGAAACGTTCATGCCAGGCCATCAGGGTGGTGTCGTAATCTGCGCCGAAGTTATGCCAGTCTTCCACAATAAAATGCGGTTCGCTGGCGTTCGCAATCTGGCGAACAGAGGGTAAACAGCCATTCGGGAAGATATATTTGTTGATCCAGGGATCCACATTGTTATCGGTGCGTTTAGAGCCGATGGTGTGTAGCAGGAAAATTCCCTCAGGCTTCAGGTTACGATCGGCGACCTCGAAGTAAGTCTTGTAGTTCTTCGGCCCCACGTGCTCGAACATACCTACGGAAACAATGCGATCGAACTGCTCGTTCAGGTCGCGGTAGTCCTGAAGCCGAATATCAACATCCAGACCCAGACAGCGTTCCTGCGCCATCTTCTGCTGTTCAGCCGAAATCGTGACGCCGACTACGCTGACGCCGTAATTTTTAGCCATAAACCAGGCAAGACCACCCCAGCCACAGCCGATGTCCAGCACACGCATACCGGGCTGTAACTGCAATTTATCGCAGATCAGTTGCAGCTTGTCCTGCTGCGCCTCTTCCAGGGTCGTCGCTTTTTTCCAGTATCCGCAGGAGTACTGCATTAAAGGATCGAGCATACGGCTGAACAGATCGTTGCCCAGGTCGTAATGCTCTTTACCGACGATCCACGCCCGTTTTTTACTTTGCAGATTGAACAGGCGGGCGGAGGCAATGCGTAAGGTATCTTTGAAATGACGAGGGAGCTGTTTTTCAAGACCGGCGCGTAATACGCTGGAGAAGAACATATCCAGCCGCTCACACTCCCACCAGCCGTCCATATAGCTTTCACCCAGCCCTAACGATCCCTCCTGTAACACGCGTTTGAAAAAATCGGGATGCTTTATCTGGGGATCGGAGGGGGATGAGCCATTAATCGTAATGCCCGCACGTCCCAACAGTTCACTGACGATCCGGGACCAGTTATCGTCCGGAACGCTGACTTCTTCTGTACACGATGAACTCATAGCTTCTCCATCACCTTGCTGTGATCAGAACCTTAAAACAGCGTAGACGCTTTTTTGGTTTGTGAGAAATCTCACGGTAAATGCCCGCGAGGCTAATATCCGACGTAGAACAGAGGAAGGGAGATAACCCTTGCCGAAATGCCTTCCATGGTAAAACGGGAGCGCTCCGGCTCCCGTTAACACTTAATATTTATCGTATTTAATCGAACCAAATTTAGTATAGGCCGCAAAATTTGGCGATTCAACAGAAAATTGTTAGCAACCTAATCACTGGTATTTAACATAGTTTCCCGCGCAATCAGGCGTGCGACGTTTCTGTCTGCGCGTTTTCACTCTGCTCGCGATGGGCTGAGGACTGCATGCGATAGCCCAAACCCGCCAGCGCAACGGTGACCAGCATCACGCTGGTAGTGGTGAGCAGCGGGGTTGCAATCAACGCCGAGACCACGAGACTTGCCAGGAAGCACAGGCCAAGTTGCAGGGTATTTTGCAGCGCGGCAGCGCGGCCTGTCGCCTGCGGGAATGGACGCAACGCCTGGGCTACAACGATAGGGTAGATAGCCCCGTTAGCGATCGCCATGACGCAGAACGGAATCAAAATTTCTGCAAGCCCGGCGCCGGGTATAAAGCCGACAGCCCAGGTCGCAATCACGCTTAGTGCATACAAAACCAGCAGCCAGGGCAGCATCTGTTGGCCTTCCCATTTTTGCAGCGCGGCGCGACAGCCATAGCCACCCACCAGGAAGGCAATGGTCTGTGGTACATAGCTCAGGCCGATAGCCGCCGGGCTGTAGCCCATGTCATGCAGAATGAACGGCGAACCGGTTAGCCAGGCAAAGAAGCTGGCAGAGCAGGCAGCATAAATCAGCACGTTACCGCGATAGGCTTTCGACCGCAGTAAAGAGGTAAAGGTGATGGGCTTTGCGTCCGGATGCGTCTCTTTTTTATGCGCAGGTTTAAGCCCGAAAGCAGGCAGCATCAGGACCAGCGTAATAGCAAAGAGCGTGGCGAAAATGGCCTGCCAGTCGAAATGCGCCAGGATCCAGCTGCCCAGTAACGGGGCAAGCGCCGGCGACAGGCCGACCAGCGGCATAATAGTGGCGAATATGCGGTTAGTGCGCGAGGCGGGGTAGTAATCGGTCACCAGCGCCTGCCAGGTCACCGCTGCGGCGCAGACGCCGACCGCCTGAATAAAGCGCAGCGCCAGCAGCCAGGCGGCATCGCGGACCCACAGCATGCCCAGACAGCCTGCGGCAAAAATCGCCAGCCCCAACAACAGGACGGGCTTACGGCCAAAACGATCCGAGAGCGGCCCCCACAGCAATTGCGCAAAAGCAAAACCGGCAAGGAACAAACTTAAACTGGCGCTGATGGCGGCGGCAGGGGTTTGCAAATCTTCCTGCATCGCGGCGAACGCGGGCAGATACATATCGGTTGCCAAAAAGCCCAGCACGCTTAAGCCGCCGAGCCAGACTAAAAATCCTTTCCTGGGTTGCACTTTTTTCTCCTGAGGAGGCAGGTGTACGTTGGCGCAGAGTGTAGGGAGTGCAAAGCGGCTTGTGAAACGCTAATATTTGGCGGGTGCGTTCAAAAAATTTGCAGGCTAAAGATGTGGTCAGATTATTCCCTTGAAGTGGTTGATGCCGTGGCGCGTAACGGCAGCTTTACCGGTGCCGCCCAGGAGCTGCATCGCGTTCCCTCGGCTATCAGCTATACGGTGCGCCAGCTGGAAGCGTGGCTGGCGGTCCCGCTGTTCGAGCGGCGCCATCGCGACGTGGAGCTCACGCCTGCCGGAGCGTGGTTTTTGAAGGAAGGGCGGTCTGTTATCAAAAAAATGCAGATCACCCGTGAGCAGTGCCAGCAGATCGCCAACGGCTGGCGCGGGCATCTCGCTATCGCGGTGGATAACATCGTTAAGCCGGAGCGGACCCGGCAGATGATCGTCGATTTCTATCGTCATTTTTCCGACGTCGAACTGCGTGTTTCGCAGGAAGTGTTCAACGGCGTCTGGGATGCGCTGGCGGACGGCAGGGCGGAGATGGCGATTGGTGCAACCCAGGCGATCCCGGTTGGGGGGCGCTACGCGTTTCGCGACATGGGCATGCTGAGCTGGACCTGCGTGGTCGCGCGTGATCACCCGCTGGCGGCGCTGGAAGGTCCGCTGAGCGATGACACCTTACGCAACTGGCCCTCGCTGGTGCTGGAAGATACCTCCCGCTCGCTGCCCAAGCGCATTACCTGGCTGCTGGATAATCAGCGCCGCGTGGTCGCACCGGACTGGGAGTCGTCGGCCACCTGTCTGAGCGCGGGGCTGTGCGTTGGCATGGTGCCGGTGCATTTTGCGCGCCCGCGCATCGACGCGGGAGAGTGGGTGGCCCTGACGCTGGAAAACCCCTTCCCGGATGCCGCGTGCTGTCTGACGTGGCAGCAAAACGACGTCTCGCCCGCCATGGCCTGGCTGCTGGATTATCTGGGCGACAGCGAAACGCTGAACCGGGAGTGGTTGCGGGAACCAGCATAGCTGGTCCCGTAAAGTGATTAACGACGGTAGTCGCGGAACGGACCGTCCGCAACGGAACGGCGTTCAATCAGGCGCGGGTGAACTTCAATGGACTGGGACTGTTCACGCTTGTTGACGATCCTGTCCAGCAGCATGTTGAAGGCCGTTTCACCCAGCGAATCTTTCGGCTGGTGAATGGTGGTCAGCGCCGGGGTAAAGAAGCGGGCGTTGCGCACGTTGTCATAGCCGATCACCGAGATATCCTGCGGGACGCGCAGGCCGAGTTCATCCGCCGCGCAGAGCGCGCCCATCGCCATGATGTCGCCGCCGCAGAACACCGCGGTAGGGCGATGCGGCTGGGAGACGATCTGCTGCATGGCGCGGTAGCCCGACTCCGGCTCGAAGTCGCCCTGAACAATCCAGTTTTCCGGCACGGTGATCAGCGCCTCTTCCATCGCTTTCATGAAACCGGCCAGACGGCCAGCCCCGGTGTTACGCTCCAGCGGACCCGGGATCACGCCAATTTCACGATGACCGCGTTCTACCAGATAACGCCCCGCCATGTAGCCGCCTTCAAAGGCGTTATCAATAACGGAGTCGGTAAAGTCTGCGCGCGCTTCGCCCCAGTCCATGACCACCATCGGAATGTGGCGATATTCTTCCAGCATGGAAAGGACCGACTCGGGGTATTCAGAACACATTACCAGCAGGCCGTCGACGCGCTTTTGCGCCATCATTGACAGGTAAGCGCGCTGTTTTTCAATGTTGTTCCACGCGTTGCCCAGAATCAGGGTATAGCCTTTCTGGAAGCAGTTTTTTTCAACGGCTTCGATGATTTCAGCAAAGTAGGCCGCTTCACTGCTGGTGGCCAGCAGACCAATCGATTTGGTGTGATTAACCTTCAGGCTGCGGGCGACCGCACTTGGCGAGTAGTGCAGCTCTTTGATTGCCGCCCAGACGGCATTACGCGTCTCTTCAGCGACGAAACGCGTTTTGTTAATAACATGTGATACGGTTGTAGTGGAAACGTTTGCGCGTTTTGCTACGTCTTTAATTGTTGCCATTAAATGTCACTCCAGACCATATCCTAAGCTCCTGAAAAAATCGAAGGTAAACGTTTGCCTTCTCTCACCCTTATCACGCAAACATGAGTTGCGACACGCCGGGAAAACGACACAGGACGTCAGGAGGGGGTCAGTGGCCGGTACGCTAATAAATTTAGCGTGGAATTTTGTCCTATCTTGATGAAAAGGGGAAGAGGTAAAGTGGATATCCGCTTAAATCCTGGAAGATTTTTGACCTGAACTGTGTAAAAATGAGCAAGCTCACTTTTCGTAGGGTGAATAAAAGGAGAAAAATTGATGAGTACCGATCTGAAGTTTTCGCTGTTTACCACCATTGTTGTTCTTGCCCTGATTGTTGCGGGTGGTTTAACCGCTGCGCTACACTGATTCAGGAGGGGGAGAACCTTCTCCCTCTCTTGCCGCTATTGTTACCTCTCCGGCAAAAATCTTTTGCCAAAATGTTAACTTCTCATTTTTTGTGATTGATGTCATGCTTTTGACTTCTTAGTTCTGTGCCGGGTTATGGCACGGTATCCGGAGTCTCTTCATGAAAATCAATTTTCCCCTGCTGGCCCTGGCGATTGGCGCCTTTGGGATTGGCACCACTGAATTCTCCCCGATGGGGTTATTGCCTGTTATCGCCCGGGGTGTGGACGTCTCAATTCCTGCGGCCGGTATGTTAATTAGCGCCTACGCGATTGGCGTGATGGTGGGCGCGCCGCTGATGACGCTGCTGCTTTCCCTCCGCGCTCGCCGCAATGCGCTGATCTTCCTGATGGCGATTTTCACTCTCGGAAATGTGCTTTCCGCGATTTCGCCCGATTACACCACTCTGATGCTTTCGCGCATTCTGACCAGCCTCAACCATGGCGCCTTCTTCGGACTGGGCTCGGTTGTTGCCGCCAGCGTGGTGCCAAAACATAAGCAGGCCAGCGCGGTAGCCACTATGTTCATGGGCCTCACCATCGCTAATATCGGCGGCGTTCCCGCTGCCACCTGGCTGGGAGAAGCCATCGGCTGGCGTATGTCTTTCCTCGCAACCGCCGGACTGGGCGTGGTCGCGATGGTTGCGCTGTTCTTCTCACTGCCGAAAGGAAGTGCGGGAGAACGTCCGGAAGTACGTAAAGAGCTGGCGGTGCTGATGCGTCCTCAGGTGTTGTCCGCGCTGCTCACCACGGTACTGGGGGCCGGGGCGATGTTTACGCTCTACACCTATATCTCCCCGGTGCTGCACGACATTACCCACGCAACGCCACTCTTTGTTACCGCGATGCTGGTGCTGATTGGTGTCGGGTTCTCGATTGGCAACTATCTCGGCGGGAAATTTGCCGACCGCTCCGTCAGTGGAACACTGAAAGGTTTTTTAACGCTGCTGATTGTCATCATGGTGGCGATTCCGTGGCTGGCGCGTAACGAAGTGGGTGCCGCGATTGCCATGGTGGTGTGGGGCGCCGCAACCTTTGCCGTGGTGCCACCGTTGCAGATGCGCGTAATGCGCGTTGCGCACGAAGCGCCGGGGCTCTCTTCGTCGGTGAATATCGGTGCGTTTAACCTGGGCAATGCGCTGGGGGCCGCAGCGGGCGGGGCGGTGATCTCAGGTGGTTTGGGTTACAGCTTTGTGCCGGTGATGGGGGCGATCATTGCTGCACTCGGCCTGCTGCTGGTGATGATGTCTGGTCGTAAACAGCCTGAAGCGGTGTGTACGGCGGAATAAACAAAAACGCAGAAGGGCTGCCCCTTCTGCGTGTCTCTTACGCGGCGAAGTTCTTCGCAACAAATTCCCAGTCAACCAGTGCCCAGAAGTGTTCCAGGTAGTTCGGGCGCGCATTACGGTAATCAATGTAATAGGCGTGTTCCCATACGTCCACGGTCATCAGCGGCGTGGCGCTGGTGGTCAGAGGGGTACCCGCATTAGAAGTGGAAACGATAGCCAGTTTGCCATCAGCCTCTTTTACCAGCCAGGTCCAGCCGGAGCCAAAGTTTTTAACGGCAGCGTCAGTAAACTTCGCTTTAAAATCCGCGAAACTGCCGAACGCGGCGTTAATCGCTGCCGCCAGCTCACCGGTAGGTTCTCCGCCTGCATTGGGGGCCAGGCAGTGCCAGTAGAAGGTGTGGTTCCACACCTGTGCGGCGTTGTTGAATACGCCGCCGTCTGAACTGCGCACGATCTCTTCCAGCGTTTTGCCTTCAAAATCGGTGCCCTTGATCAGATTGTTCAGGTTGGTGACATAGGTCTGGTGATGCTTGCCGTAATGGTACTCCAGGGTTTCCGCGGAAATGTGCGGGGCCAGGGCGTCTTTTGCATACGGTAGTGCAGGTAATTCGAACGACATTGCTTCTCTCCTTATAGTTTTATACGTTGCCAATAACCCTACAGACAACAAGGACAGAATAGCAAATTGAAAGGGTATGCAAAAGAGGAACTTACCCTGCCATGGAGGCGGCAGGGCAGGGTTTAGCGAATGGTTTTTGGCGTCATCACGCGGCGCGCACCCACATAGTGGCGCACCCAATAATCTTCGCTGAGAGAGGCGATCTGAATGTCCTGACCGCTGCGCGGTGACTGGATAAATTTACCGTTACCCACATACACCCCAACGTGATCGGCCGTACCGCGTCCCTGGGTGCGGAAGAACACCAGGTCGCCATTTTGCAGTTCGCCACGGTTTACAGGCGCGGCGTCGCGCAGATGGTACATCTCATTGGCGGTGCGTGGAATGCGAAACTTCACCAGATCTTTATAGGCATAATAAACCAGCCCACTACAGTCAAAACCGGTGCGCGGAGAGGTGCCACCCCAGCGATACGGTTTACCTATTTGCCCCATCAGTTTGTTCATCGCCGTTTTTTGCGCTTTCTGCATACGCGCTTTATGCACGTCAGCCAGCTTCGTCACTTTTGCGCATTTCGTTTTATGGCCTTTGCGCACGGTGCATTTTTCATTCACCAGGCTGGCGGTCGTGCGGGTGGTTTTGTGCGTGCCGGAACGGAGAGTTTTGGTTTTACTGGAGGCGGTCTTTTTGGTCTGAGCGGTGGTTTTCTTCTTTACTGTTTTACTGGTGGTTTTTTTCTTACGTTCTGTGGATTTTGCCAGATGCGTTTTTTGTACAGCAGAATGCCGCGCCTGTTCAGAGGCGTTCGCCGCTGGCGTAAATGAGAGTGTGGTAAACAGTAAAGCACAGAGCGTCATCGAGATTTTAGTTATCCGCGCCACTGGGCAGTCCCCTGATAAATGCAGGCCACAATGCATACCCGCGTGAGATTTACAAAACCTGTCGATTCTAATCCATAAAATCAGAAGAAGTTAATAGCATTTTTCATTCAAAAATTATGTTTCGTTAGCAAGTGCAAAAAAATTCACCATTCTGACGCACTCCTGTTCGCTCCTTAAGCAAAACCGCACCCCGTCTGGCGATAAACGACATTAGCAATGCAACTTTATGCGATAAGCGATAAAATAATTAGACGTGACAAAAATGTTATTTTCCGATGTCGGCCTGACCCGCTACAATGTCAGACTGATGCCGTAACAGAAGTTAAAGGAAGCAAGACATGAGCACCACTATTGAAAAAATTCAGCGCCAGATCGCTGAAAACCCGATTCTCCTGTACATGAAAGGTTCTCCGAAGCTGCCAAGCTGCGGCTTCTCCGCGCAAGCGGTTCAGGCGCTGTCCGCCTGTGGTGAGCGTTTTGCTTACGTTGATATCCTGCAAAACCCGGACATTCGCGCTGAATTGCCAAAATACGCAAACTGGCCGACCTTCCCACAGCTGTGGGTTGATGGTGAACTGGTTGGCGGATGCGATATCCTGATTGAAATGTATCAGCGCGGCGAACTGCAACAGCTGATCAAAGAGACTGCGGCGAAGTATAAAACCGAAGAGCCGGACGCAGAATAAGTTTTCTGCGGCTATAAAAAAGCGACCACATTATGTTGGTCGCTTTTTTTTGTCCTGTGGGGCTGTTGATAACCCAACCTACGATTGAAGATCGGCCTCGTCGCCCATCGGCAGCGGCCAGCCGCCCAGACGTTTCCAGCGGTTGACGATCTCACAGAACAGCTCCGCCGTACGCTCGGTGTCGTATAACGCGGAATGCGCCTGGGTACCGTCAAACGCAATACCCGCCGTGATGCAGGCTTTCGAGAGCACGGTTTGCCCCAGCGCCAGGCCGCTCAGCGCGGCGGTGTCGAAGGTCACAAACGGATGAAATGGATTACGCTTTAGCGAGGCGCGCTCGGCGGCAGCCATGGTGAAGCTGTGATCGAACGTAGCGTTGTGGGCTACCATGATGGCGCGGCTACAGTCATTCTCTTTCATGCCTTTGCGCACCATTTTGAAAATGGCGTGCAGCGCCTCGTATTCGCTTACCGCCCCGCGCAGCGGGTTTGTCGGATCGATACCGTTAAAGGCCAGCGCCTCTGGCTGTAAGTTTGCCCCTTCAAAGGGTTCAACGTGGAAATGCAGCGTGGTGTCCGGTACAAGCCAGCCCTGTTCATCCATCTTCAGCGTGATGGCGGCAATCTCAAGCAGCGCATCGGTTTTAGCGTTAAATCCGGCTGTTTCAACATCAATGACAACGGGATAAAAACCACGAAAACGGTCGCACAGACCGGTAAATTGAGCGTTATCGGACATCAGGGTCTCTTACAAGGGGAAAAAGCAGTGCGCATTATGGCAAATTTTGAGTGGGGATGCAGCAAAACAACGGGCGCATAGTGCGCCCAGCGGGATCAATTGCCCAGACCGCGACCAGCGTCTTTGGCTTCAATCAGTTCGATTTTATAACCGTCCGGATCTTCCACAAACGCAATGACGGTGGTGCCGCCTTTAACCGGACCGGCTTCACGGGTGACGTTACCGCCATTGCTGCGGATACGTTCGCAGGCTTCGGCGGCGTTATCCACTTCCAGCGCGATGTGGCCGTAAGCCGTACCCAGCTCATAGCTGTCCACGCCCCAGTTGTAGGTCAGCTCGATGACCGCTTCATCAGATTCCGGGCCGTAACCGACAAACGCCAGAGAGTATTTATATTCCGGATTTTCGCTGGTGCGCAGCAGCTTCATGCCCAGAACGTTAGTGTAGAAATCGATGGAACGTTGCAGGTCGCCAACGCGCAGCATGGTGTGAAGTAGGCGCATAATTTCCTCATTAACCAGTGGAATGGATTATCTTTTTGAACAGAAACGATGTTTTAGTATAGCGGCGAAAGGTCGCCGCTATCAATGTACAAAGCGGGATTACAGTGAAGGGTAGTCGGTATAACCTTCCGCGCCGCCGCCATAGAAACTTTCAGGGCGCTGCGGGTTCAGTTCGGCTTTCTTCTGCAAACGGGCAACCAGATCCGGGTTAGCAATGTAGTCACGGCCAAAGGCCACGGCGTCGATCAGGCCTTTCCCGATCAGATCTTCAGCTTTCTCTGCCGTATACGCGCCCGCCCCGATAATCACGCCGTGGAAGCGCTCGCGCACTTTCTGGCGGAAGGCTTCACTATAAGGCTTGCCGCCTGCCCAGTCCGGCTCGGACATGTGCAGATAGGCGATACCGCGTTTCGCCAGCTCTTCAATCAGATACAGCGCGTCTGCTTCTTCGTTCGGACCGTTGTCGACGTTCTGGAAAGTACCGATCGGGGAGACACGAATACCAATGCGGTCTGCGCTCCACTCATTACAGACAGCATCCACCACTTCAAGCACCAGACGCGCGCGGTTTTCAACGCTGCCGCCGTACTGGTCGGTACGCTGGTTGGAAGAAGGGGACAGGAACTGATGCAGCAGGTAACCGTGCGCAGAGTGCAGCTCAACCAGGTCGAAGCCCGCTTCACGGGCGTTGGCGACGGCCTGACGGAAATCATTCACAATACCCGGGATCTCGTCCAGCTCCAGCGCGCGTGGCGTGGTGGTGTCAACGCGGATCGCATTACCGTTTTCATCGCGCAGGGAAGTGCGGGTATTGGCGTTCAGGGCAGAAGCAGAAACCGGCGCCTGACCGCCAGGCTGGATGCTGCTGTGTGAGATACGACCGGTGTGCCACAGCTGAACCGCAATACGGCCATCTTCAGCATGAACACCTGCGGTGATTTTTTTCCACGCGGCGATCTGTTCCGGGCTGTGCAGACCCGGCGCACCGGCGTAGCCTTTTGCCTGGGCTGAAATCTGCGTGGCTTCGGAAATAATCAGGCCCGCGCTGGCGCGCTGACGATAATACTCACCCATCAATGGCGTTGGGATATCGCCCGGCTCGATGCTGCGCAGACGGGTGAGTGGGGCCATAAACACGCGGTTTGGGGCAGTAACGGCACCCACTTTCAGTGGGGTAAACAGCTTTTCAGCGGACATAATGGCTCCTGAGTAGACCAGTCGACTAGTAAAAGGGTAAATAAAAACGCCGGCTACACGCCAGGCGCGGTTATACAGTTTTTCACGTGCGCCAGCGCGCTTTCGAGCGGCACGGCGCTGCGAGACATTTTTGCTTGCAGGTTGGCGCCTAACCAGAGGGAATAGAGCACCTGTGCCTGCGTGAGCGGATCGCCGGAGAAGGAGAGCGTTTTTTCATTGCGCCCGCTCTCCAGCGCCTGAGCCAGCAGTGCAATCACGCCGCTGGCCCCTTTATCCATGGCGGTGCGCATATCTTCGGAGAGATCGCACACTTCGGCAGACAGTTTTACCGTCAGGCAGCCGCTGATGATGCCCTGCTGACAGAACTGCGTCAGCGTTTCCTGATAGTAGTTCAGAACACGATCCCGGTAGTCACCTTCACCGCTGGCGAAGTGGGCTGCCAGGCGCTGATGGTAGCTGGCGTAGTGCCGCTCCAGCATGGCAACGCCGAACGCCTCTTTGGAACGAAAATAGTGATAAAACGATCCCTTAGGTACTTCAGCGGTTTTTAACAACTCGCTAAGCCCCATCCCGGTAAACCCGCGATGCATGCAAAGGCGCTCGCCGGTAGCCAGCAAATGTTCTCGTGTATCGTGTTCAGTGTGTCTGCTCATGCCCTTACTCTAATAGACCGTTCGGTCTAATGCAAGCCCGCTTAGCGACGACACTGCGACAGAATATCCAGCTGCGGCTGATAAACCGCTGATTTCACGTCCATCATGCCCAGAACGGTGGCGAATAAATTGTCCTGTGAAACCGCCTCTTTTGCGGCATGGTCACGCAGGCAATCCGTGTTTACGCCGAAGTTTTTCGCATAATCCGGGGAGAGCCAGAACATAAAAGGAATATGCGTTTGCTGCTCCGGGGCCAGCATATACGGCGTACCGTGCAGGTAAATTCCGCTTTCGCCCAGCGATTCACCGTGATCGGAGAGGTAAATGAGCGCCGTGTTCATGTTGGCCTGCCGGGCTTTCAGTGCGTCGAGGGTTCGGCTGACGACGCTGTCGGTATACAGAATCGTGTTGTCATAGGTATTGATCAGCGACTGATGATCGCAATCCTGAATTTCATTGGTATCGCAGGTTGGGGTGAACTTGCGGAAGCTATCAGGGTAGCGTTTGTAATAGGCCGGACCGTGGCTGCCCATCAGGTGAATAACCAGAACCGTATCCTGCTTTATTCCATCCAGCACGTTGTCCAGGCGGTACAGGTTAACGTCGTCGATACAGGATTTGTCCTTACAGAACTGATCCAGTTTCCACTGGGTCATGTCCGTGTGCGGCACGCGGTCGCAGGCGCCTTTACATCCGCCGTCGTTGTCGCGCCACAGCAGGTTGAACCCGGCGTGGTTAAGCACATCAAGCAGACCTTCCTGATGATGGGCGAGGTCCGCGTCATATTTTTTCCGCGTCATGCCGGAGAACATGCAGGGGACGGAAACAGCGGTTTCCGTGCCACAGGAGGAGGCCCGCGGGAAGTTGATGACATCCTGCTTTTTCAGCTCGG
This sequence comes from Enterobacter cloacae complex sp. IR5450, assembly GCF_049238665.1. Taxonomy (NCBI): domain Bacteria; kingdom Pseudomonadati; phylum Pseudomonadota; class Gammaproteobacteria; order Enterobacterales; family Enterobacteriaceae; genus Enterobacter; species Enterobacter cloacae complex sp. IR5450. Next base: position 94,452 of record NZ_JBMKIC010000006.1, on the reverse strand, counting down.
GGTTGGTTTCACGCGGGTAACCATTTAACGAGTAGTTTGCAGCGCGGGAGGCTTCGCCCACCATCACAACCAGCACGGTTTTCTTGCGTTGGCTGGCAATCAGCGCGCCTTTATGAGCATCTTCGCCAATGCGGACCAGCGTCTGGTCGCCGGCAAACCAGCGCATTTTGCTGTATTTCACCAGGGCGCTCACGTAATTCGCCGGGGTGACCATTTTTACGATGCTTTTGTTATTGCGGAACAGCGAAGCATAGTCTTTATAGAACACTGACGCGACCAGAATGATCACCAGCAGCGCACCCAGCATAGCGGCGAAGCGCGTCAGGAGGGCATACCACCATTTTCCGGTGCGAATGCGCGTCAGGGCTAACACAACAGATGGAACCAGACCCGCTACGACCAGCCACAGGATCATCTGCGGCGTCACCAGGGCTGTCGCTTCCTGAGAATTAGTCTCGAACACGTTCACAATCATGTTCTGATCGATAACCGCGCCATAGGTATACATAAACCAGGTCGCGGCGGCACATCCCAGGGTCAGGACAATCAGGAGCGGCTTACGAATATAGGGGATATTTAACAGGCTGAAGACAATCACCCAGCCGCAGAACAGTACCAGCGGCACGCTGGCAGCAAACAGGACATCGTGCAGATGCGCAGGCGCAATAATTGACCAGCTGCGCTGGATAAACAGTGCATTCAGTACGGTAAAGAAAAGTGCACAGCCCAGAGTAAATTTTATATCGTTACAGTGTAACTTTTTTGCGAACCACATGATGAGCAGACCATTCGTTATATCAATGCGGCGAGTATAAGAAGGGAAGATTAGCGAAACCTTAATGTCCTGTTTGTGGCAGACATCCTTGCATGCAAGCCATTTAGGGTCTTCACTGTAGGGAATAATGACGTTCTGGAGGTAGGTGTGGCAGAGCAACTGGAATTTTTCCCTGTCCAGAGCCCGTGCCGGGGTATTTGCCAGGTTGATGAACGAGGATACTGTCGTGGCTGCATGCGCACGCGCGATGAACGTTTTAACTGGCAAAATTTCAGCGACGCGCAAAAGCAGGAGGTCTTACGGCTTTGCCGACAGCGTCTGCTGCGTAAAATTCGTGCAAACAAAGCGGTTGAACCCGAAGAACCTCAGCAACCTTCACTGTTTTAGCAGGGTAATTGCGTATACTGGTGACATGACTTCCTTGAGGAAAATGTTATGGTTCAGCGTATTACCCTTGCCCCACAGGGCCCGGAATTCTCCCGATTTGTTATGGGCTACTGGCGCCTCATGGACTGGAATATGTCTCCGGTCCAGCTGGCGGACTTTATAGAAGAGCATCTCGATCTCGGTATCACCACCGTCGATCACGCTGATATTTATGGCGGCTATCAGTGCGAGGCCGCCTTTGGCGAAGCGCTGAAGCGTGCGCCGGGGCTGCGTGAACGAATGGACATTGTGACCAAATGCGGTATTGCCACCACAGCAAAACCGGAGCATGCGCTTGGACATTACATCACTGACAGCGCGCATATCGTTAAAAGCGCCGAGCAGTCACTGGTCAACCTGGCCACCGATCGTATCGACCTGCTGCTGATCCACCGTCCCGATCCGTTGATGGATGCGGATGAGGTCGCGGAAGCCTTCCTGACGCTGCACCAGAGCGGCAAAGTGCGCCATTTTGGCGTGTCTAACTTCACCCCGGCACAGTTTGCGCTATTGCAGTCGCGCCTGCCGTTTACGCTGGCGACGAATCAGGTGGAGATCTCGCCTGTTCATCAGCCGCTGCTGCTGGATGGCACGCTCGACCAACTGCAACAGCTGCGCATCCGTCCAATGGCATGGTCTTGCCTGGGAGGCGGCCGTCTGTTTAACGATGAGGCATTCCAGCCGCTGCGCAACGAGCTTGAAACGGTGGCGCGCGAACTGAATGCGGAGAGTATCGAGCAGGTGGTTTACGCCTGGATCCTGCGCCTGCCGTCTAAACCGCTGCCAATTATTGGCTCCGGCAAAATTGAGCGTGTCCGCGCTGCGCTTGTTGCTGAGGAGCTGGATATGACGCGTCAGCAGTGGTTCCGCATTCGTAAGGCGGCGCTGGGCTACGACGTACCCTGAGCACGCCTGAACCTGACTTTCCAGTGAAATCTGCGCCTCTGGTATAGACTTAAGGTGCAAAAAATAACCCGTGGAGGTCATATGAAGCGTTTTGCTCTGGCAATGGTCACGCTGGTTGTTTGCGCAGGGGCGCAGGCAGCCAGCGAGGACGTTGAAATGAATCTCGTCACTTCTCAGGGGGTAGGTCAGTCCATCGGGACGGTGCAAATCACCGAAACCGATAAAGGGCTGGAATTTGCTCCCGATCTCAAGGCTCTTCCACCCGGCGAACATGGTTTTCACGTTCATGCTAAAGGCAGCTGTCAACCCGCGATGAAAGAGGGGAAACCAACAGCTGCGGAAGCCGCAGGGGGGCATCTCGACCCGCAGAACTCCGGTAAGCATGAAGGCCCGGAAGGGATGGGACACCTCGGCGATCTGCCGGTGCTGGTGGTAAATAACGATGGTAAAGCCACCGATCCGGTTGTGGCGCCACGACTCAAAAAGCTTGACGAGGTCAAAGGCAAGGCGCTGATGATCCACGTGGGCGGCGATAACATGTCCGATCAACCTAAACCGCTTGGCGGCGGCGGGGCGCGCTATGCCTGCGGGGTGATCTGATCGCCAATCGTTCCGGGTGGCGGCGCCTGTTCAAGCTGTGACAGGGAGCAGTGCAGCCGCCAGATAATGGATGCCAGATCGCGGGCCGCAGGCTGATGATGGTGCGCCAGCGTGTCGCAAATACGCTGAAGCTCGGCGAGCGTGACGCTCAGGGGGCGCTGCTGCACCCCGCGCTCGCTCATCACATCGCGGAGCATGGAAATACAGTTATCACGGACCTGCGACAGCGGATCGGAACGCGTCTCCCAGGCGCGCAACTGCCACACCACGTGCGAACAGTTTAGCAGCACCACGCCCCAGCGCAGTAGCCAGCGACGGGAGAGTGAATCCTGGCTGTTGTTCAGCTGGCTGACATGATGGTAAACCAGCGATTCATACTCGCTTTCGCGCAGATGCGGCCTGCGGCTCAGCTGATCGACAAAACCCCTGCGCAACTCCCGAATATGCCTGCGGCTTTTACGCGCGTCCGAGCCCGGGCGTAGCACGGCGAAAGCCAGCCACGCCAGCCCCACGCCGAGGATCTTCGCCAGGTTGTCGTTGAGAAAATCAGCGTAATCGTAAACCGGTGGATTCGTTACAGAGATAAATGAGCCCATAAAAACAATTAACTGACCCCACAGACCGGCCAGTTTAGGCATTTGCAGTTTGAGCAACTGCATGGTGGTTAATAGCGGGAAGAGAAACAGCAGAAATTGCCAGAGGTCGGTTATCTGCACCATCAAACCAAATTTCACCACGAAGCTGAACAGCGACAGCAGCACCAGCGTACGCAGCAGAAGCGTCAGGGAGTTAAAGGGGGAAGCGGCGACGGAATAGAGCACGCAGCTGATTGCCGCAAGCGTCAGGGCCGCACTGCCCGCATCCCATTGCGTGGTGATGGCCCATGCGCCTACGGCCGTCAACGCGCAAAACGTACGAAAACCGCTCCACAGCGCCTCCATTGCGTCGGTATGCCGCGCCAGAGCAGGACTACCGGGAACGGAAAATTCGGTGACGGGCGTGGCATTCTCGACGGCTTTTAACCAGCGGCTGCTGCGCAGATACAGGCGGCAGAAATAGTTCAGACGCTGCCAGAAGGCGCGATGCCGGTAGTCATATTCATCCGCTGGGACGAGCGGCGCGATAATGCGGGCCACGGTATAAATATCGGCATCCGAACGCGCAAGGGCAGCGAGCAGCGCCTCGATAATCTCCCGGGTATGGGCTGGCGGTGCAGGCCAGTTCAGCAACATCCGACGAAGGCTCGAGATCGCGCTCGTCATCCGCAATTGCTGGTGCAGTAAATAGTTCAGAAGCGTGTTCTGGCGACGAAAACGGTAGTGGCTCCAGAAAGCCTGGATGCGCAACAGGTTCATGGTCAGGATCTGGCCGATGACCTTTTCGTGCGCGAGGCGGATGTCATCGCTGCTGTCAGGCTGCCAGAGCAGGCTGGCATGTTCCAGCAAACGTGCGTGCATCGTTTTAAGGGCGGTGATAAGCGTAGTGCCATCTGAGGTACTGGGCAGGATCATCATCATGACGCCCCCGCACAGAATGCCGACCATCACTTCACACACGCGTGCCTGGGCGATATCCCACAGCTCGGTGGTATCCAGCACGTTGACGACCGGAAAGGCGATAATGGCCGCGGTGTAACCCGCCAGTTGAAACGCATAGGCAACGTTATTGGTAAAATGAGCGCAGGCCCAGGTACACAGCCCCAGCCATGCCGACATGCTTAACAAAAAGAGCCAGGGATCGTTCAGAGTATGGCCGGCAAGAAGCAGTGCGGCGGTTGCCCCCAGCAGGCTACCTGCCACGCGCCCGAGGCTTTTACTGATAACGCCCCCGACGGTAGGGAAGCTGACGACCGCCGCAGAGGTCATCGCCCAGTAAGGCTCATCCAGATTCAGATAATAGGCAACCGTAAGCGCAAGGCACATGGCGATGCCGTTACGCAGCGCGTAACGCCACTGCGGCCGTGTCGCTTTTATCCACGGCGTATTGCGCCAGGAGAGAGCTCCCAGGTTCATCATCGCGATCCGATGGCGACGGTGCAGGTTGTGCCAGAGACCAGGGTAATGTCTTTCGGCAGTTGATCAAACTCGACGCGAACAGGCACCCGCTGAGCCAGACGCACCCACGGTACGTTGGGTTTGATGTCGGGCACCAGGCCAGAATCGGTTTCCACGCTCTGATCGTAAATTGCCCGACCTATGCTGCTAACGTGACCCTGTAACGTTTCTGCGCCGCTGTAAAGCGTGATTCGGGCAGGCGCTCCCTCGCGGATATGGCGCAGCTTGGTCTCTTCAAAATAACCTACAACATAGAAAGAGCGGCTGTCGACCAGGGCAAAGACCGGCTGGCCTGTGGTGGCGTAATCCCCCACACGGGTCGACAAGCTCGTGATCCATCCATCCACCGGAGCTTTGACAACGGTCTGGGTCAGTTGCCACTCGGCCTGTTTCAGCGTTGCCTCTGCAACCTTCAGGCTGGCCTGCATGGCTTTTACATTGATATTGGCGGTATCGAGATCTTCCGCAGAGATGTAATTCCTCGACAGATGTCGGCGACGTTCGGCTTCGTTATTGGCTTTTGCCAGATCGGATTGAGCTTTTGCGAGCTGCGCCTGGGCATTGAGCACCGCAATGTGAAAAGGGGTCTCGTCGATGCGGAATAACACATCACCCGCATGAACGAACTGGTTGTCCTTCACCAGCAGCGCGCTGATACTGCCGGACACCTGTGGCGTGATGCTGACCTGTTCCGCGCGGATCTTGCCGTCACGCGTCCAGGGCGACTGCATGTAATAATTCCAGAGCCACCAGCCGGCGATAAGCGCCAGCGCTAAGACGAAAAGAGTGGAAAAATATTTTAACGTTTTCAATGCTATTCTCACCACACGGTTAACACGGCAAGGCCAAGACAGACGGAGAGGGTAAACAGGGAGAGATCCATTAACATCGGGTGCCAGATTTCACCGGAATACATCCAGTCGCGCAGCAGACGATGCGCAATGAGCCAGATCACAAAACCGACCATCACGGCTTTAAACAGTGGCGGAAAGTAGACCGATGCGCCAACAATCAGATCCTGTAGGGGCAACCCTGCGGAGAAGGAAAACAACGTCACAAGCAGCGATCCTTTGCGGTGGAATGAGGGCCACAATGGCAGATTTCAATGCGATGGCGCATTACCGTTCAGTGTAAATCATCCTTTAAGGAATGATGAATACCGTGATTGCATTTGTTTTGGCAATACAAATACTGCAAACTATTCTAAAATCACTATAATCACTTAGCAAGCTAATTATAAGGAGATGAAATTGGAATCGCCATTAGGTTCTGATCTGGCAAGGTTGGTACGCATCTGGCGTGCTCTGATTGACCATCGCCTGAAACCTCTGGAACTCACACAGACGCACTGGGTTACGCTGCACAACATCCATCAGCTTCCGCCCGATCAGTCACAGATCCAACTGGCAAAAGCGATTGGTATTGAACAGCCTTCCCTGGTGCGTACCCTTGACCAGCTGGAAGAGAAGGGACTCATCTCCCGACAAACCTGCGCCAGCGACCGTCGCGCCAAGCGGATCAAATTGACGGAAAAAGCGGCCCCGATTATTACTGAGATGGAAACCGTCATCAGTAAAACGCGAGGGGAGATCCTGGCCGGTATTTCACCCGCTGAGCTGGAGATGCTGATCGGACTCATCGCCCGTCTTGAGCAAAACATCCACGATTTACAGTCGCGCGACTGACGTTGTTCACTGGCCTTGCTCGTGCAAGGCCTTTGTCATGTTCTGAACACCACCACCCGGTTGCGGCCCGTCTCTTTTGCCTCGTACATGGCTTTATCCGCGCTTTCCACACAGGTTTCAGCGCTGGTTTCCGGCGAGGTAGCGGTGAATACTCCCATACTAATGGTAATCGGTTCCGGAAGCTGCCCACCGCTGCTGGCCTTGTCAAACCCGCTCAACTTGAGGCGAATACGTTCGGCAACCTGATGCGCGACATCGGACGGTGTATTTGTCAGCATGAGCACAAACTCTTCGCCGCCGATCCGCGCCGCGATATCCTGCGGTCGCACCGAATCGGTCAACAGGTTTGAGACAAACTGTAAAACCCTATCCCCCTGCAAATGACCGTAGCAGTCGTTAATGCGTTTAAAACGGTCAAGATCGCTCACGACCACCGACACCGGATGTGTCACCGTGGCCGTGTTTAGCGCGTGATTTAATGAATCATAGAAATAGCTGCGATTATAAAGACGGGTGAGGGGGTCGCGGATGGAATTTTGATAAGACTGCTGATATTTTACATGCGAGTCACGATACAAATTAAATACGTCGGAAAGTAAGATGAAAATAATCATTAACGTAGCGACAGTTTCGAATAACCGTGCCCGGTACCATGAAATATCTTCAGCGTGTCCGCCTAACAATAGCATGAGCAGAGTGACGATATAACAGACACATAAAAAATTGCCGCCGACCCAAAACAAATTCCTCACGCGGGTAATGGCCAACAGGGTGATTAACGTTACTACCCACAGGACGATCAAAATGATATTGATCGCCTGGCTCCAGAGAACCATAAACTGTCGGGTTTCATTATCCACCAGGTCCAGTGTGAGCAGGGTTGAATGGCTGGAATAGAACAATGCCAGCCCAAGCATACAGCCCGTAAAGAGCGAGGCGCCGACAACGATACCAACATGGGCGCTTCGTGAGAGCGCAGAATTGCGCAGGGTATACAGTAATGCTGCGACGATCATCAGCACCGCCATTAAAAAGTGGCGGAACATGTAGAAAATCATGGCGTCGTTATAGTTCGCTTCGTTGAACTGATAGAGATCAAGCCAGGCCGGGAAGCTGGCCAGTGTCCCCACCATCAGTAACGCCGAACCGGCAAAGGCCAGGGCAATGGGAACAAGATATAATCGCCTTTTGTCGCACCAGTATTTCATTGCCATAAAACAGGCAATAAACAGATGGAACACCAGAAGAAATATCGTCAGTGTAGGGAAAAACAAAGGTGAAAACGAAGGAACCCATTCAACAAGTTTTATAAAAAAACCTTGTAATACGGCAATGATAACAATGCACCCAAGCGCGAAGGCCACAAAGCGGTTCTTTACAAATCGACAGATCGCAAGCATAGAGAATTTAAAAATTAAAAAAGGAAAAAGAGATTGCGAAGAGTCTAAGCGAGGGAAATAAAAAATACTTTGCGCACGGACAAGAGCGGGTGAAATGAATAATTCACCATGTGAATATATTGTGCCAATATATTATTGGAAATGATGATTTTGGTAAATGGATGCGGTCTGAAAGACCACATCCATCAGGATATTAACGCGGGGAGACGGTGACCTGGCTGCCGTTGCTTGCAAGAACAACACGCTGGCCAGCAGAGAAGCGGGTGTTACCCTGTTTCTGCACAACCATAATAGTGCTGCCATCGTCTTTGCGGATTTCCAGCTCAACGCCCTGAGTTTTGTTCATCGCACCCTGAACGCCCTGACCCGCTACGCCGCCTGCAACTGCGCCCGCTGCGGTCGCCAGAGAACGTCCGGTGCCGCCGCCAATGGTATTACCCAGGAAACCACCCAGCACAGCACCGCCGATTGCGCCCACCACGTTCGTGTCATCGCCACCCTGAATCTGAACAGGACGGGCATTAACGATAGTACCGTATGTCACGTTCTGTACCTGTTTAGCTTCAGAAGCACTATATACGTCGCCGGAGAGTGAACTGTCATTCACACAACCCGCCAGTGTTAAACCAATCAGCGAAACGCCCAGTACACGTAAAATCATTTGACTCTCCTGTTCACCAAAAAACGCCCGGTTGGGGCATCCGTTATGGCTAAATTATATGGCATTCCTGACCACAGTTCATATCTTTGCATGCCGAATAAATAAATTTTACCTGAACAGGGCTTAACGGGACATAAACAAACATCGCCTGTGCTACAGGTCTGAGATTGTTAAAAATTATTATCACCGCATAGCAAAGCCGCGTTATTTATGATGGAGTGTTTGCACTTAGCCCATGTAACGTAAGGAAAGCGCATGAAATCGGGTCGCTATATCGGTGTGATGTCTGGTACCAGTCTTGACGGTGTGGATGTCGTTCTGGCCGCCATTGATGAAAACATGGTGGCGCAGCAGGCAAGCCTGACCTGGCCAATTCCGGTCTCGTTAAAAGAAGAGATCCTGAACATCTGCCAGGGGCAACAGCTGACGCTTTCCCAACTGGGCCAACTGGATGTGCGTCTGGGGGCGCTGTTTGCTGATGCGGTACTGGCCCTGATGCAGCAGGAAAGACTCCACCCGCAGGATATCGTGGCAATAGGCTGCCATGGGCAGACCGTCTGGCATGAACCTGTCGGCGAGGCGCCGCACACGATGCAAATTGGCGATAACAACCAGATTGTGGCAAAAACCGGCGTGACGGTGGTGGGCGACTTCCGCCGTCGCGATATGGCCCTCGGCGGGCAGGGGGCGCCGCTGGTTCCGGCATTTCATCAGGCGCTGCTGGCGCACCCGGTAGAGCGCAGGATGGTCCTGAACATCGGCGGGATCGCCAACCTGTCGATGCTTATTCCCGGGCAGCCCGTGCGGGGGTACGATACCGGACCCGGTAATATGCTGATGGATGCCTGGATTTGGCGTCAGAGCGGTAAAGCCTATGACAAAGACGCGCAGTGGGCCAGCCAGGGGAAAGTGATCCTTCCCTTGCTGCAAACCCTGTTAAGCGATCCTTTCTTTGCTCTGCCTGCGCCAAAAAGCACGGGGCGGGAATATTTCAACTACGGCTGGCTTGAACGTCAGCTGGCGCGCTTCCCCGGCCTTGCGCCTCAGGATGTTCAGGCTACGCTGACGGAGCTCACCGCGGTGTCGATCTCTGAACAGGTGTTGCTGAGCGGCGGGTGTGAGCGCTTGCTGGTATGCGGAGGCGGAAGCCGAAACCCGCTGGTGATGGCACGCCTCGCCGCCTTGCTGCCGGGCACCGAAGTCACGACCACTGATGAAGCCGGGATCAGCGGAGACGATATGGAAGCGCTGGCCTTCGCCTGGCTTGCCTGGCGTACGGTTGCCGGTCTGCCGGGTAATTTACCCTCCGTAACCGGTGCGCGGGAGGCGAGCGTCCTCGGGGCCATTTTCCCCGCAAACCCGCGCCATAATCAGAGTTAACTGAAATTCAGCGGGAGGCGTAACCCGTAAAATAGGGAAAAACAGGAGGGCGGTTAGGCCCTCCAGGACCAGGATAGTCTTCGGAATCTGCCCATGAAAAAACTTCTTCTCATTGCTGTACCTTTTCTTATGACCGGATGCAGCGTCTATAACCAGTTCGTTGAGCGTATGCAAACCGATACGCTGGAATATCGTTGTGATGAAAAACCGCTGACGGTGAAGCTGAACAACCCGCGTCAGGAAGCCAGCTTTGTTTATGACAATAAGTTGTTGACGCTGAAGCAGGGAATGTCGGCCTCCGGTGCGCGCTACTCAGACGGGATCTACGTCTTCTGGTCGAAAGGCGACAGCGCCACCGTCTACAAGCGTGACCGCATTGTGCTGAACAATTGTCAGCTTCAAAATCCGAAGCGTTGAGATTTTTGAAGGGGGCGCGCACAATAGCGCCACCCAATCTCACTTTCAGCTAACGCCATGTCAGATAACGACGAACTACAGCAAATTGCGCATCTGCGCCGTGAATACACCAAAGGCGGTCTGCGACGCCAGGATCTTCCCGCCGAACCGCTGGTGCTTTTTGAACGCTGGCTGAAGCAGGCCTGCGAAGCGAAACTGGCCGACCCGACCGCGATGGTTGTTGCCACGGTTGATGAAAATGGTCAGCCGTATCAACGCATCGTTCTTCTCAAGCATTATGACGAGAAAGGGCTGGTGTTCTACACCAACCTGGGCAGTCGTAAAGCGCATCACCTTGAAAATAATCCGCGTATTAGCCTGCTCTTCCCGTGGCATATGCTTGAGCGCCAGGTGATGGTTACCGGCAAGGCGGAGCGCCTCTCTACGCTCGAAGTGGTGAAATATTTCCACAGCCGCCCGCGCGACAGTCAGATCGGTGCCTGGGTCTCTAAACAGTCCAGCCGAATCTCAGCCCGCGGCGTGCTGGAGAGTAAATTCCTCGAACTCAAACAAAAGTTTCAGCAGGGTGAAGTACCGCTGCCGAGTTTCTGGGGCGGGTTCCGCATCCCCATTGAGCAGATGGAATTCTGGCAGGGCGGTGAACACCGTCTCCACGACCGCTTTTTATACCAGCGCGACAACGGTGGCTGGAAAATCGACAGACTGGCACCGTAATCCCCAAAATTTGTTGATTTAAGCGCTAGCGCACACCGCGCTGGCGCTTTATTCTATGGTCCTTTCGCATCAGGCGAAAAGTCGTGTACCGGCAAAGGTGCAGTCGTTTATACATGGAGAATTTGATGGCAAGCAGTAACTTGATTAAACAATTGCAAGAGCGGGGCCTCGTGGCCCAGGTGACGGACGAGGAAGCGTTAGCAGAGCGACTGGCGCAAGGCCCGATCGCGCTCTATTGCGGCTTCGATCCCACCGCTGACAGCTTGCATTTGGGGCATCTTGTTCCATTGTTATGCCTGAAACGCTTCCAGATGGCCGGCCATAAGCCTGTCGCTCTGGTTGGCGGCGCGACCGGTCTGATTGGCGACCCAAGTTTCAAAGCCGCTGAGCGTAAGCTTAATACCGAAGATACCGTGCAGGAGTGGGTGGATAAGATCCGTAAACAGGTTGCACCATTCCTGGATTTCGACTGCGGTGAGAACTCTGCGATTGCGGCGAACAACTACGACTGGTTTGGTGGCATGAACGTGCTGACGTTCCTGCGTGACATCGGCAAACACTTCTCTGTTAACCAGATGATTAACAAAGAAGCAGTGAAGCAGCGTCTTAACCGTGACGACCAAGGTATCTCTTTCACCGAGTTCTCTTACAACCTGTTGCAGGGGTATGACTTTGCCTGCCTGAACAAGCTGCACGGCGTATCTCTGCAAATTGGCGGTTCCGACCAGTGGGGTAACATCACCTCCGGTATCGATCTGACCCGTCGCCTCCACCAGAATCAGGTGTTTGGTCTGACCGTGCCGTTGATCACCAAAGCAGACGGTACCAAGTTCGGTAAGACCGAAGGCGGCGCGGTATGGCTGGATCCGAAGAAAACCAGCCCGTATAAATTCTACCAGTTCTGGATCAACACGGCGGATGCCGACGTTTATCGCTTCCTGAAGTTCTTCACCTTTATGGATATCGAAGAAATCAATGCGCTGGAAGAAGAAGACAAGAACAGCGGTAAAGCACCACGCGCCCAGTACGTGCTGGCGGACGAAGTAACCAAACTGGTTCACGGCGAAGAAGGTCTGGCGGCGGCGAAACGCATTACGGCGAGCCTGTTCAACGGGACCCTGAGCGATTTAAGCGAAGCGGATTTCGAACAGCTGGCGCAGGATGGCGTACCGATGGTGGAGATGGAAAAAGGCGCCGATCTGATGCAGGCGCTGGTGGACTCCGAGCTCCAGCCGTCTCGCGGTCAGGCGCGTAAAACCATCGCCTCTAACGCGATCACCATTAATGGCGAAAAACAGGCCGATCCGGAATACACCTTTACCGAGAACGACCGTCTCTATGGTCGCTACACGCTACTGCGTCGCGGTAAGAAAAATTACTGCCTGGTCTGCTGGAAGTAATTAAAAGTATGCAGGGGCGTGGGAAACCACGCCCCTTTTGTTTTGACAGGGTTTGGTAAGTACAACATGAAGAACATCCTCGCCATTCAGTCCCACGTTGTGTTTGGACATGCTGGCAACAGCGCTGCGGAATTCCCGATGCGCCGCCTCGGCGTTAACGTCTGGCCCCTCAATACCGTCCAGTTTTCGAATCACACCCAGTACGGTAAATGGACCGGCTGCGTGATGCCGCCGTCGCATCTGACGGAAATCGTTCAGGGGATTGCGGATATCGACCAGCTTAAACGCTGCGATGCCGTACTGAGCGGCTATCTGGGATCGGCGGAGCAGGGGGAGCACATCCTCGGCATTGTGCGCCAGATGAAAGCGGCAAACCCCGCGGCGAAATATTTCTGCGATCCGGTGATGGGACATCCGGAAAAAGGCTGCATCGTAGCGCCGGGCGTTGCGGAGTTTCATGTCCGTCATGCATTGCCCGCCAGCGATATTATTGCCCCCAACCTGATTGAACTGGAGATCCTCAGCGAGCATCCGGTTAACAGCGTAGAAGAGGCTGTAAGCGCCTCTCGCGAGCTGATCGCCCAAGGGCCAGAGATTGTACTGGTGAAACACCTGGCACGCGCAGGGTTGAGCCAGGACCGTTTTGAGAAGCTGCTGGTGACGAAGGATGAAGCCTGGCATATCAGTCGACCGCTAGTGGATTTCGGTACACGTCAGCCTGTCGGGGTCGGGGATGTGACCAGCGGTTTGCTGCTGGTGAAACTATTGCAGGGCGCGAGCCTGCGCGATGCGCTGGAGCACGTCACCGCAGCCGTTTATGAAATCATGATTGCGACGAAGACGATGCAGGAATATGAGCTCCAGGTCGTCGCGGCACAGGATCGCATCGCGAAGCCGGAGCACTATTTTAGCGCAACGCAGCTATAGACACTGCCCGGCGGCGCTGCGCTTGCACGGGCCTACGGAATTTGTAGGCCGGGTAAGCGTCAGCGCCACCCGGCTCCCCAGGCCGCTCCGTTAATTCAACCCTTCCGCTTTCAGAGCCGCCGCCACCGCAGGACGCTCCGCCACGCGCGTCATATACGATGCGACATGGTCTAATCCTTCCATGTTCAACTTAACCGCGCGCGCCCAGCGCAGAACGGTAAACAGATAGGCATCGGCGATAGTGAAACGCGAGCCACAGATCCACTGGTCGTCTTTCAGCGCGTCGTTAACGTACTGCAACTTTTTCTCCAGCAGCGCGCGCACGGTAGGTTTGTACTCTTCTGGCGTGTCCGGGCGGAACAGGGGCGTAAAGCCTTTGTGCAGTTCGGTGGCAATATAGTTCAGCCACTCCAGCGTTTTATAACGCGCAATGCTGCCGGTGGGGGCAAGGAGCTGACGATCCGGTACGTTGTCCGCCAGGAATTGCATAATCGCCACCCCTTCGGTCAGCAGGGTGCCATCATCCAGCAGCAGGGCCGGAACCTGCCCTTTTGGGTTAATCGCAAAAAAGTCATCCCCGTTTTCCAGGCGCTTTTTCATCAGGTCAACGCCGTCCAGCGTGAAATCTTTACCGCTCTCGCGAAGCGTAATATGGGAAGCAAGAGAGCAGGCGCCCGGTTTATAGAACAGTTTCATCGGTAACTCCTTTTTGCTGAGGTTCCAGCTATGTTAGTGCGCGTTCGGATAAAAAAAAAGCCGCTAATCAAATAGCGGCTTCTGTTCAGTCGTTTCCCGATGACATTACGCGTTCGCGGTTTTAATCGCTTTAGCGGATTTGTCGTCGTCCTGCGTCATACGATTCAGTTTAGGTGCGGTCAGCAGCATCAGTACGGCAATCACGGCGGTTGCGATACCAATTTGCATGAACACGGTGCCGTAGACATTCAGGGAAACCAGCGGGTCGGTAACGTTGTCTGGTACCGCCATCAGGTTAGCAATTTTACCTGCGATGATGGCCGCGCCAGCGGTAGTCAGGAACCAGCTACCCATGATGAAGCCCATCAGACGCTGAGGGACCAGCTGCGCAACCATCGCCAGGCCCAGACCGGAGATCATCAGTTCACCGATGGATTGCAGCGCATAGCTCAGGATCAGCCAGTTAACAGAAACGATACCCGCGTCGGTCGCGAATTTCGTCCCCAGCGGCAGCACCAGGAATGCGCCAGAGCACAGCACCATACCGATAGCGAATTTGTGCGGCATAGGCAGACGGTCGCCCATCTTGTTATAGATAGCGGCCAGAATCGGGCTACCAATCATGATCCAGAACGGGTTCAGGGCCTGATACTGCTCCGGCTCGAACGCGATACCGAGGATGGAGTGCTCAACGTTGCGGATAGCGAAGAAGTTCAGAGACGTTGGCATCTGGCTGTACAGAACGAAGAAGATGATTGCTTCCAGCATCAGAATGAACGCCACAATCATCTTACGACGTGCCGCACCCTGCATCGCGAAGGCTTCTTTCGCGAAGATAATCACGATACCCAGCGCAACCACGCCCAGTACGGCACGTGCAACGCCCTGGTTATGCAGCAGCCAGGTGGCGACAGCGGCCAGGATCACGATGCCGACGATGGTTGCCAGCAGTTTGCCCATGTGCACGGGTTCGAAGTCTGGTTTTGAACCATAGTCTTTAACCCAGCTACGGCAGAACAGGAAGTTCACAACGGTGATCAGCATACCCACGAAGCTCAGCGCAAACGCTACGCTCCAGCCGAATTTTGCGGCCAGCCATGGGGTTGCCAGCATAGAGAAGAAGGAGCCGATGTTGATGGACATGTAGTACATGGTAAATGCACCGTCCAGACGTGGGTCATCTTTGCTGTAGCAGGTAGAGAGCAGGGAAGATGGGTTCGCCTTGAAGAGGCCGTTACCTACCGCGATGGTAGCCATGCCCATGTAAACCACACCTGCATCGTGCCCGGACCAGGCAACCAGCCCATAGCCAATCGCCAGAACAACGGCGCCCAGCATAATGACTCGTTTAGTACCGAGGACTTTATCGCCTAACCAGCCGCCGATAGCGACGAGGCCATACACCAGGGCGCTGAAGGAAGAGAATAGCGTGATGGAATCGGCTTCAGACATACCCAGCTGTTTAACCAGGTAAACCGCCATGATCCCTTGCAGGCCGTAGTAGCCAAAACGTTCCCATAATTCGATAGAGAAAATGAGATAGAACGCTTTAGGCTGTTTGAAAGCGTTAAGACTTACGCTCTCATCTGTTGGTTTATTGTTTGCACTCTCATCTGTTGGTTTATTGTTTGCAGTAGACACATATACCTCTTTTTTTACATCCCATATTAACGGGGGTGTTCATAGCGTGATGACCGTAGTACATCCGCTTTATAGTTATATTGGGAGGGGAAACGGCGGGTAATGTTCACTATCCAGCCCCATCTGGCAATACGTTTGTAATAATCTGTTACATATAACTCTGGCGGTATAATCATCGGTTCACGCAAATGTTATGCAGCTTTAAATTTCATTGGTTGAAAATTAGCGGTTTTTTTGACTGTGAGCGACCCTGTTTAATGGCTGTATGGCGATATGTTCTGCTATTTCGGGTGATTGGCAGTGATATAGCCCATGTTCTGAAAAATGACTGGTCTTATGTGCGGTGTTGAATAGACGAAATCTTGTCTGATAAAGGGGGTGGGCGGGTTTTAACAACAAAAATCCAACATCAGGTTATCAGAGTGATCGCGATCACAGATGTATAGAAATTTTTGGTGATGAAAAAACTATTAACCTGTTTGAGTGTTAAATGACCGAAGAATCGACAATGCGTAAAGGAGAAAGAGAGGGCAATTTATGGTCAATCGAGAAGATATCAGAGCCCTTGTTAATTCTAAGGGCTTGAAGAGGTAAGAAGTAAGGTGGTTTACGCTCAGGGATAGACTTTTTCTTTGTATTCGCAGAGATCTTCGATAATGCAGGAACCGCAGCGTGGCTTACGGGCAATACAGGTATACCGTCCGTGCAGGATCAGCCAGTGGTGGCAGTCCACCTTAAATTCCGCAGGAACGACTTTTAACAGCTTCTCTTCAACCTCTTCCACGTTTTTACCCGGCGCGAAACGGGTGCGATTTGAGACGCGGAAGATATGGGTATCCACGGCGATGGTCGGCCAGCCAAACGCCGTGTTCAGCACCACATTTGCCGTTTTACGCCCGACGCCCGGCAACGCTTCCAGCGCGGCGCGATCTTCAGGGACTTCACCGCCGTGCTTCTCCAGCAGGATCCGGCAGGTCTTAATGACGTTTTCGGCCTTGCTGTTAAACAGGCCAATGGTCTTGATATAGGATTTCACACCTTCAACGCCCAGCTCCAGCATGGCCTGCGGCGTATTGGCGACAGGGTAGAGCAGGGCAGTGGCTTTATTGACGCTCACGTCCGTCGCCTGTGCAGAGAGCAGCACCGCGATCAACAGTTCAAACGGCGAGTTAAAGTTCAGCTCTGTCGTTGGATGAGGATTCTCATCGCGCAGGCGCGTCAGGATCGCAATGCGTTTCTCTTTATTCATACTGCTTTCTCGGGGATCCCTTCCTGTACGCTGCGTTCAGCGGCGCGGCGTTTACGTTTTTCATCAATCAGGTATTTTAACGCCAGCATCATCCCAAGGCCAATGAAGGCGCCAGGAGGTAGCATGGCCAGCAGGAACGGGGTGTCCGTATGGAACACCTCAATACGCAGCGACTTCGCCCAGCCGCCAAGCAGCGCGTCCGCACCGTCGAAGAGCGTACCGTTGCCCAAAATTTCACGCAGAGAGCCGAGGACGAACATGGCGGCAGTCGCGCCCATGCCGATGGAAAACCCATCCAGCGCGGATATGGCCGGATTGTTTTTCACGGCGAAGGCTTCAGCGCGGCCTACGACAATACAGTTAGTCACGATAAGCGGAATGAAGATCCCGAGCGACTGGTACAGGCCAAATGCGTAAGCGTTAATCAGCATTTGCACGACGCTGACCACCGACGCAATGATCATGACATAAATCGGAATACGGATTTCTGACGGCGTCCAGCGGCGCAAAACAGAAATGGAAAAGTTAGTCAGGGTCAGCACCAGCGTGGTCGCCAGCCCCAGCCCGAGCGCGTTGGTGGCGGTAGACGTCACCGCCAGCAGCGGACACAGCCCCAGCAGCTGCACCAGCGCGGAGTTGTTCTTCCAGAGACCCTGGACGATAACCTCTTTAACCTGGCTCATGGTCACTCCTCACAGGTGGAAAGATGATTGATCTGCGCGGGCAGCGTTTCGGCATACAGCCCGGCGCGCTTTACGGCGTTGACCACCGCGCGCGGGGTAATCGTGGCGCCCGTAAACTGGTCAAATTCGCCGCCATCTTTTTTCACCGCGAAAGCAGGATCGTCCTCGCCATGAATCATCTTTCCGGCGAAGTGTAAGATCCAGTCGCTTAAGCGTGTTTCAATTTTGTCGCCAAGGCCCGGCGTTTCGTGATGCTCCGTCACGCGCGTACCCAGTACGGTGCCGGAAAAATCGCTGCCCACCAGCAGCTGAATCGCACCGGAGTAACCGTCCGGCGCGGTGGCTTCCATGACGGCGCCCACGGGGTTATCGCCCTTGCGGGCAATATAAACGCGATGGGGTCCTTTACCAAGCTGCGGAGCCTGCACGACAAAGCAGCTTTTTTGCAGGTCATTATCGTAGAGATCGGATGGGATCACCTGATCGAACAGCGCTTTTTGCTGCTTCATTGCCTGCTCTGCAATGGTGGTTTTCGTCAGTTCATTTACCAGCGCGGTCAGCCCGGTGAGGGCGGCGGCGAAGATCGCCAGCGTGACGCCGTGTTTTTGCATTGTCTTGAGCATGGCGCGACCCTTAGCGATGACCGTACACGCGTGGACGCGTGTAGTAGTCGATGAGCGGAACGGTGATGTTAGCCAGCAGCACGGCAAATGCCACGCCGTCCGGATAGCCGCCAAAGCTGCGAATAAGCCAGACCAGCAAGCCTGCCAGCGCGCCGAAAATCAGTCGACCACGGTTGGTGGTAGAGGCGGTGACCGGATCGGTCAGAATAAAGAATGCCCCGAGCATGGTCGCGCCGGAGAGCAGATGGAGCTGCGGGCTGGCCAGTGACTCAGGTGAGATAACCCAGCCGAGCGTCGAGCAGACGGCCAGCGTCACCAGGAAGCTCACCGGAATATGCCAGCGGATCGCCTTCTGTTGCAGCAGGAACGCGCCACCCAACAGGTAGGCCAGATTGACCCACTGCCAGCCAGCACCTGCCAGTACGCCGCTGTAAATAGACGATTTCATCACCTGCTCCACGCTTTGTCCGGCACGCAGGGAGGTTTTGAAGGTATCGAGCGGAGTGGCCTGACTGATGCCGTCCACGCCCATGCGAAGCGCGTTCATATCTGCGCCCAGCGCGGTGTGGCCGGTAAAGATAACGTGCAGGGCATCCATAAAGCCGGGCACCGTGGCGGCGATCTCATGCGGCGGCAGCCAGCTGGTCATCTGTACCGGGAAGGAGATCAGCAGTACTACGTAGCCAATCATCGCCGGGTTAAACGGGTTATGGCCCAGCCCGCCGTACAGCTGCTTGGCGATGATCACCGCAAACACCGTTCCCAATACCACCATCCACCACGGGGCGAACGGGGGAATGCTGATGGTCAGCAACAGGCCGGTCAACAGGGCGGAGTTATCGCTCAGGATGCGAGTCACCTCCATTTTGCGCAGCTTCAGGATCGCGGCTTCCGCTGCGACGGCACTGGCGCAACCCAGAACTAACTGGAAAAGCGTACCCCAGCCGAAAAACCAACACTGTACGGCAATACCTGGCAGCGCGGCCAGGCACACCAGCATCATAATACGCGATGTCTGGCGCTGGTTATGGGTATAAGGGGAACTTGCAATTCTGAAAACCATTTAATCCTCGTTAACGGCTTGCTGCGCGGCTTTCTTTGCCTGAACGCGCGCAATCGCGGCGGCGACTGCGGCTTTGCGTGGATCGTCATTAGCGGCCGCAGGCAGTTCGTCCTGCTGTGCCGCTTTTCGTGCTTTGGCACGGGCGATGGCCGCTTCAACGGCGGCTTTACGCGGATCGACAGGGGCTTCACTCTCTTCGGCAGGTTGTAGCTGTGCCGCTTTACGTGCTTTGGCGCGGGCGATAGCGGCTTCAACGGCCGCCTTGCGCGGATCCGTCGCTTCCTGTTCAACCACCACTGTCTGCTGACCGGCTTTGCGGGCTTTTGCCCTGGCAATAGCCGCTTCCACCGCCGCTTTACGCGGGTCGATGTCGGCTTCCGGTTTGGCGTTTTGCGCTTTCTCCGCCTGACGCGCGCGTGCTTCGGCTTTCCGCGCTTCGCGGGCTGCAATCGCTTCGCTGTTGTCCGGTTTTTCTCCCGGAGCGATCACAACCGTCTGGGCGGCGGTGGCTTTCTTCTCGCGTACGCGGGCCAGGGCTGCGTTAATGGCATCCTGATCTTTCGCCGCAGGCTGCACGGCAGCCTGCTTATGGCGTTCCTGACGGGCTTGTTTCTCGCGCTCCAGTCGCGCCTGGCGCGCTTCAAAGCGGGCCTTCGCTTCAGCGGCACGTTTTTCTTCCATGGAGATGGCGTAGATTTCAGCTTTCTCCTGACGGAAATACTGCACCAGCGGAATATTGCTTGGGCAGACCCAGGCGCAGGCACCGCATTCAATACAGTCAGCCAGGTTATGCGCCTGGGCTTTATCGTGCAGCTGGCCTTTGCTGTACCAGTACAACTGCTGCGGCAGTAAATCTGCCGGGCATGCGTCCGCACAGGCGCTACAGCGTATGCAACCTTTCTCTTCCTGCGTTTCGCCCATCTCCGTCAGGGAAGGGGCAAGCAGGCAGTTGGTAATCTTCACCACCGGCACATCAAGCCACGGCAGGGTAAAGCCCATCAGCGGGCCGCCCATAATGACCAGTTGATCGCTACCCGGGCAGAAGCCAGCCTGTTCCAGCAGATGACGCACCGGCGTACCCAGACGCGCCCAGATGTTGCCGGGACGGGAGACGGACTCGCCGGTCAGCGTGACGACGCGCTCGGTCAATGGCTCGCCGTCAATCACCGCACGTTTCACCGCGTAGGCAGTCCCCACGTTTTGCATCAGCACGCCGATGTCGGACGAACGGCCCCCGTGGGGGACCTGTTTGCCGGTCAGGATCTGCGTCAGCTGTTTTGCCCCGCCGGACGGATATTTGGTCGGGATCACGCGCAGGGCGATATCATGGCTGTCCGCCAGAACCGCACGCAGCATCGAAATGGCCTGCGGTTTATTGTCCTCAATACCGATCAGCACTTCGCGGGGTTGCAGGATATGCGCAAGAATGCGAATACCTTCCACCACCTGCGCGGCACAGTCCTGCATCAGACGGTCATCGGCGGTGATGTACGGTTCGCACTCGGCGGCATTGATGATCAGCGTTTCGATTTTATCGCCGCCGCCGTGAAGCTTAGCGCCGGTCGGGAAGCCTGCGCCCCCCAGACCCGCCACGCCGAACTGATGAATGCGTTCAATCAGCGCTTCACGGCTGTGGGAACGGTAGTCGCTCCAGCCGTCACGCTCGATCCAGCGGTCTTCACCATCGGCTTCAATGATCACGCTCAGCTCAGACAACGCCGACGGATGGGCAACGGTATGGGGGGCAACAGCCACCACCTTACCGGAAGTCGGGGCATGTATCGGCAACATCCGTCCGCGACCAAAGGTCAGCGGCTGGCCGCGAAGAACGCTATCGCGTTCTTTCACGCACAATTCGCCTTCCGCGCCGATATGCTGTTTCAGGGGCATAACGTAACGGGTCGCCAGCGGGATCTGGCGCAGCGGCGTGCCGTTAGACTGCGATTTCATCTCAGGCGGATGAATGCCGCCGTCGAAATCCCAGATCTTCTCTTTTCTGAAGGCAGAAAATAACTTAAGCATGTTGTTCCACAGGAATATTGCGAACCGGAATGGTCTGAAGGTCCCACTTCCAGTTTTCGGTAGTCGTTTCAACCGGGCGTAGTTCTATACACTGCGTCGGGCAGGGCGCCACGCAGAGATTACAGCCGGTGCACAGATCCGCCACAACGGTATGCATCGCGCGCGTTGCGCCCACAATGGCGTCAACAGGACACGCCTGAATACATTTTGTGCAGCCAATGCAGTTGGCTTCGTCGATAACAGCAAGGGCACGAACAGGCTCCTGGGCCTGTTCATCGCCGTCGACAGGCTGGGGATCGACGTTCAGCAGGGCAGCTATTTTAAGCATGACCGCTTCGCCACCCGGCGCGCAGCGGTTGATCTTTTCTCCCTGCACGCCCACCGCCTCAGCGTAAGGGCGGCAGCCAGGGTAGCCGCACTGCCCGCACTGGCTCTGAGGTAAAAGTTCATCAATTTTTTCAACCACCGGATCGTCCTCCACCGCAAACCGGCGGGAGGCGTAACCCAGAATGATGCCAAAGACGAGTCCCAGCACGCTGATGGACGCGATGGCAATCCAGATAGCACTCATTACAACTTCACCAGACCACTAAAGCCCATAAAGGCCAGAGACATTAAACCTGCGGTCACCAGAGCGATGGCGTTACCGCGAAACGGCGCGGGAATATCCGCCGCGGCCAGACGCTCGCGAATCGAGGCGAACAGGACCATAACAAAAGAAAAACCGACCGCGGCGGAAAAACCATACAGCGCCGATTGCAGGAAATTATGCCCAAGGTTGATATTCAGTAGCGCCACGCCCAGCACCGCACAGTTAGTGGTGATGAGGGGCAGAAAAATACCCAACAGGCGATACAGGGCAGGGCTGGTTTTCCGCACCACCATTTCGGTAAATTGCACCACGACCGCAATGACCAGAATAAAGGCCAAAGTGCGCAGGTAGAGCATGTCGAGCGGGATTAGGATCCAGGTATCAATCAGCCATGCGCAAATGGAGGCCATCGTCATCACGAAGGTGGTTGCCAGCCCCATGCCCATTGCCGTCTCCAGCTTTTTGGAGACGCCCATAAACGGGCACAGGCCAAGGAACTTCACCAGTACGAAGTTATTCACCAGCACAGTTCCGACAAAGAGCAGTAAGTAATCGGTCATTATTTAGCCTGAAATAAAATAGCCGCCTATTATCGGATAAACGACAACAGGCCACAACAGGTTAACTGTAAGGTTATTACGGGTTGACAAAGGTCTTCTTAACGCGCGTCGAACGCTTGAAATAAGGGACCAGAAGCGCCGTCGCCAGTAGCGGAAACAGTAAATGGCGAACCGCCAGCGCGTCAGACACAGGCGAGAAAGCGAACGCTTTGACAGCCAGCAGCACGGAGACCAGCAGCCAGATAATGTAATGCTTTGGCACGCTTTTGCGGCGTTTGAAGAAGGCGATAGTCAGCCACAGCGTGTAGTACCACATCGCGATCGCGAAAACGAACGACACAAACCACGTCGCAATATTGAGCGCACTCTGGGACATCAGTGTCTGGATAGCATGAGGCGTAACCAGTGCGGTGGTGTAAAGCAACAGCGCCAGTGAAGCGCTTAATAATGCCACCAGCAGCCATGCCAGCGGGGCGATTAACCAGCCCCCAATTCTCTCTCCAGGCAATGCGGTCATACGCTCTCCCATAGTCTGCGCGAAATGTTATACAGAAATTTGCAGGGCGGAGAGTATATAACATTTCACGCCGAAGGCTACTTTCTTATACAACGTAACGCCATACGGATTTAGGCACTTCCCCCACATTGAACAGACGACCGCCAGAGACCAGTTCGGCGCGACGATGGTCAGCAGCGCGGTACATATTGATGATGTCCTGATTATCCGACAGCGTGTAGTTCAGATGGTCAAACAGTTTTTCCAGGCTTTCAAGGGAATTGATCTTGCGAAATTTTAATAAATAGTCCTGAACTGTCATATTAATAAGTTTCCATATAAAAGGGTAATACCCATAAAGGTAATGCGTTCGAATAATAAACGGATTAATAAAGACGTAAACTGTCCACTCGGGTAACGCGACGAAATTAGGAGTTTTCTTTGCGAAGAATCAGGCATCAGGAGATGCCTGAAAGAGAAGGGTAACCCCGTTCATTACGGCTGGCAATATGTTCCATGACGTAATGTGTCACGCTTTATGACGACACGGCTTACTTTTGTTGTGCGACAGTCACAGGCTCCGGCGGCTGGTAGTTATCGATATGGCTGGCAATGCCGAGCAACACGACTGAAACCCCAAGGACAATCCATCCCGCTAATTCAATGATTCGATTAATTATTGACGTCATAATTTGTGTTTGTAATTTATCCATAAATACAGATTACAAATGTTACAGCGCCCTTTTCTTCAGAGCAAGCGCTTTGGGAACGATTCCCCGGCCCCCTATGCACACTTTAATGCGAGGTAACAAAAAACGCTGTCGTGAGATGCTATTTTAACTCACAGGGCACATTATTAATGTGTGCGTTAAGCACAAGGCCAGTGATAAATAAGCGCACAGCGAGGGGGCAAACGATGAGTGAAAACATCCGCGTCGGTCTTATTGGCTACGGGTACGCAAGCAAAACCTTTCATGCACCGCTGGTTGCCGGCACGCCGGGAATGGAACTGGCGGCCATCACAAGCAGCGATGAGACTAAGGTCCGCGCCGACTGGCCAGCTGTGCCGGTGGTAACGGAGCCTAAGCATCTGTTTAACGATCCTAATATTGACCTTATTGTCATTCCTACCCCTAACGACACTCATTTCCCCCTGGCGAAAGCGGCGCTGGAGGCAGGCAAACATGTTGTTGTCGATAAGCCCTTCACCGTGACGTTGTCACAGGCGCGCGAGCTGGATGCGCTGGCGCGAAGTCTGGGTCGGTTATTATCGGTCTTTCACAACCGGCGCTGGGACAGCGATTTCCTGACGGTCAAAGCGCTGATCAACGAAGGCACGCTCGGCGAAATTGCCTTTTTTGAGTCGCACTTCGATCGTTATCGTCCGCAGGTGCGAGATCGCTGGCGCGAGCAGGCGGGACCGGGCAGCGGCATCTGGTATGACTTAGCGCCGCATCTTCTCGATCAGGCCGTTCATCTGTTTGGTCTGCCCGTAAGCATGGCGGTCGATTTAGCGCAGCTCAGGCCGGGGGCGCAGACCACCGACTATTTCCATGCCATTTTGAGTTATCCGCAGCGGCGCATTGTGCTGCACGGGACAATGCTTGCGGCGGCGGAATCGGCCCGCTATATCATTCATGGGGCGCGCGGCAGCTATGTGAAGTTCGGCCAGGATCCGCAGGAAGAGCGCCTCAAAAATGGCGAACGCTTACCGCAGGAGGACTGGGGCTACGACATGCGCGACGGGGTGGTGACGCGTGCGGAGGGTGAGGCGCTGGTTGAAGAGACGGTATTGACCCTGCCGGGGAACTATCCGGCGTATTACGCCGCCATTCGTAACGCGCTGAACGGTTCAGGTGAAAATCCGGTTCCCGCAAGCCAGGCAATCCAGATTATGGAGCTCATTGAGCTGGGGATCGAATCTGCCAAACATCGCGCAACGCTCTGTCTGGCATAAGTGCCAAACGCTTTCGTAGGCCGGGTAAGCGCAGCGCCACCCGGCAGTAAAGAGGACTACTGAGCAACTTTATCGCGCAGCGCCTGTTTCTCTTTAGGCGTCAGGAAGGCGATCTCCAGCCCGTTGATTTGCGCCTGACGGATCTGCTCGCGGCTCAGCCCGGCCTGCGGCGCGGCGATGTTGTATTCGTGAATAATATCCACGCCCTGAACCGCCGGATCGTCCGTGTTCAGTGAAGCCAGCACCCCGTGTTCAAGGAAGGTTTTCAGCGGGTGTTGCGCCAGCGATGCCACTGTACTGGTCTGAATATTGGAGGTCAGGCAGGATTCGATTCCAATACGTTGTTCGGCGAGGAAATCCATCAGCGCGCGATCTTCAATGGCTTTCACGCCGTGACCAATACGTTCCGCACCCAGTTCACGAATGGCCTGCCAGATGCTTTCCGGCCCCGCGGCTTCGCCTGCATGAACGGTAATATGCCATCCTGCATCACGTGCGCGGTTGAAATGAGACAGGAACAGGCTGCCCGGGAAGCCCAGCTCGTCACCGGCCAGGTCGATGGCGGTGATCTGGTCGCGATGCGCCAGTAATGCTTCCAGCTCCTGAAGACAGGCCGCTTCACCGAAGGTACGGCTCATAATGCCGATCAAACGCGCCTGAACGTCAAAGGTTTTGCAGCCTTCACGCACGCCTTCAATGACCGCTTCAACCACGCCCGCTACGGGGAGATTGTGGGTCATCGCCATATAGCCCGGGGAGAAACGCAGTTCGACATAGTGCAGGCCGTTGCGCGCGGCATCTTCGATGTTTTCAAAGGCGACACGGCGACAGGCATCGACCGAGGCCAGCATCTTCACGCCCCAGTCGAGCTTGCTCAGAAAGCTCACCAGATCCGGTTCGTTCGACGTGACCTGAACATGAGGGATCAGGGTTTCAAGCGTTTCGGCAGGGAGGGTTAAATTGAACTGGCGACCAAGATCGAGAATGGTTTGGGCACGAATGTTGCCGTCAAGGTGGCGGTGAATATCGGTTAAAGGCAGGCGTGTATCAATCATGGTCGCACTCTTTGCTGGTTAAAGTGCGCCATATTATAAAAACAAAACGGGGTAAAAAGCTATTTGCGCAAGGGAATATTCCGTTGCGCAAATAATTTACAGCAGCGTGTTGATGCCCGCGATGAGGCGCTGAACGCCCTGTTCAAGCTTACTACGGGGGCAACCCGCGTTCAGACGAACGTAGCCTTTCCCTTCGGCTCCATAGGTATATCCCGGCATGATGGCCACTTTTTGCTGCTCAATAAGCACCTTTTGCAGCGTATTGTCGTCAATACCGAGCGGGCTGAGGTCGATCCAGGCGAGATAGGTAGCCTCAGGTGGTTGCCAGCTGAGTGCCGGAAAAGCACTGTTTAATTCGCGAGCAACATACCGCAGATTCTCTTCGAGATAGGTCCGCAGCGCGTCCAGCCAGGGTTCGCCCTGTCGGTAAGCAGCAATATGCGCGGTCAGCGCCAGCACGGAAGGGGAAGAGAGTCCGTCCCGACCTTTTAATGCATTCAGATAGGCGTTACGGCTGGCGTCATCGGCGATAAGCCCCCAGGCGCCCGTCAGCGCCGGAATGTTGAAGCTTTTGGAACCCGAGGTCAGCAGCGCCCATTTATCGTGCGCAACCTCATTCCACGGGGTATGACGATGCTTGCCCCATACCATGTCCATATGAATTTCGTCGCTGATCACCGCTACGTCATAACGTTCACACAGGGCCGCCATTGTGGTCAGCGCCTCCCGAGTCCAGACTTTTCCGGTCGGGTTTTGCGGGCTACACAGCAGCAACACCTTGTTTTCCGGTTTTGATAGCGCCGCTTCCAGCGAGGCCATATCCCCCTCCCAGCCATGCGCTGTTTTCTGCATCGGCACGGAAACAACGGTACGCTGGTTGCCTTCGATGGCTTTATAAAAGGCATCGTAAGCCGGAGTATGGACCACCACGCCGTCGCCAGGCGAGGACCAGAGGCGGATCAGCTCCGAGACCATATAAATGACCGACGGCCCATACACCACGGTTTCGGTATCAATCTGACTGTTAAAGCGTTGCCGGAACCAGTGCGCCACGGCGGCCAGAAATTCGTCATTTTTCCAGCGACTGTAACCAAACACCCCGTGGTTTATTCGCTGGTGCAGCGCATCGGTAATGCAGGGGGCGGTGGCGAAATCCATATCAGAGATGGTGAAGGGCAGCAGGTCGGCAGCGCCAAAACGGTCAGCGACATAATCCCACTGGGTACACCAGGTGCCGTGTCGATCCACGACGGTTGAAAAATCAAACATGACGGTGCTCCGTAAAGTAAAACCCCCTCATGACGAGGGGGGGCGAGGCATCAGGCTTCGACGGTTCGCATCAGGGTTGCCAGCTCATCCTTCACTGACTGTACCTGCGGGCCAATGACGACCTGCAAATTGTGCTGATTTAACTGTACTACGCCAATAGCCCGGTTAGCTTTAAGTGCGTTGGTATCCACTTTGGACATGTCCGCCACCGACAAACGCAGGCGGGTGATGCAGTTATCCAGAGAGGTAATATTATCCGCACCGCCCAGCGCCGCCAGAATAGCCGGCGTGTTATATCCGGATTTCCCAACGGTACCGGCCACCGCCTGTTCAACGCTGGTGGCCGTATCGGCATCGCGGCCTGGCGTTTTCAGGTTAAAGCGGGTGATGGCGAAGCGGAAGATCCCGTAGTAAACCGCGAACCAGATGGCGGCCACAACCGGCACCAGATACCACTTGGTGGACAGGCCGTGCAGGATACCGAATACCACGAAGTCAATCACGTTACCGTCGGTGTTACCGATGGTCACACCGAGCACAGCCATCACGGTAAAGCCCAGGCCCGTCAGTACGGCGTGGATGAGGTACAGTACCGGTGCCACGAACAGGAACAGGAACTCGATAGGTTCTGTCGTACCGCCCACCACGCAGGCAATAACGCCGGAGATCAGCAGACCTTTAATTTTATGACGATTTTCCGGACGGGCACAGTGGTACATCGCCAGCGCAGCACCCGGCAGGCCGCCGAGGAAGGCAGGCATTTTACCCTGAGAAAGGAAACGCGTCGCACTTTCAGAGAAGCCGTGAGTGGTCGGGCAGCTCAGCTGGGCCTGGAAGATGGTCAGCGCGCCGCTAACGGAATGACCGCAAACGTCCATGGTGCCGCCTGCTTCCGTAAAGCGGATCAGGGCAACCAGGATGTGCTGTAAACCAAACGGTAGCAGCAGACGTTCACCCGTACCGAAAATCATCGGGCCGAAATCACCCGCGCCGTTGATAATGCGGCCAATCCCGGTGATCCCCATGGCAAAAATCGGCCAAATCAGAGGGATGATCAGACCAAACAGACCCATCACAACCAGCGTAATGATTGGCACAAAGCGGGTCCCGCCGAAGAAGGCCAGCGCATCGGGCAGGCGGATGTTGTGGAAGCGCTCGTGCAGCATCCAGATAATCACCCCCGCGATCACGGCTCCAAGGATCCCGGTATCGATGGACTGAATACCAATCACGCTCTGAATGTTATTGGCTTTCAGTACCGCCGCGTCGGTCGTCGGCAGGATCCCTTTGGCGGTCAGCCAGAAGTTAACCGCAAGGTTCATGACCGCATAGCCAACGAAGCCCGCAAACGCCGCCACGCCTTTGTTTTCGCGCGCCAGACCCAGAGGAATGGCGATACAGAACATTACCGGCAGGAAGCTAAAGGCAAACGATCCGACCTTGCTCATCCAGATGAAGATCGCCTGAAGTACCGGATTTCCCAGGAAAGGGATCAGAGTAATGACGTCATGACTGCTTAACGAGCTGCCGATCCCCAGCATAATCCCGCAAAAAGAGAGAAGCGCCACGGGCAGCATAAAGGTTTTACCCAGTTGCTGGAAAAACTCCCACAGCGATATTTTTTGTGCTGCTTTCGTCGTCATAAAACGACTCCTTAAATGGTAGAAAGAGATTTAACGACCTCGATGGGGCGAGAAGATAAAACGTTTTATCAAACTTTAGTGCGCGCTAAATCACATTCTCAGGCTTTTACTGGTAGTATAAAGATAACGTATTGATAAAACGTTTTAGCGATCTCATTATCAAGGAGTCACGCCACCACATGGCTGTAGCGAAAAAGATCACCATCAACGATGTCGCGCTGGCGGCGGGGGTTTCCGTCAGCACCGTTTCGCTGGTATTAAGCGGGAAGGGGCGCATCTCTCCTGCAACGGGTCAGCGCGTCAACGAGGCCGTTGAGCAGTTGGGCTTTGTGCGTAATCGCCAGGCGTCGGCGCTGCGCGGTGGGCAAAGCGGGGTGATAGGGCTGATCGTTCGCGATCTCGCGTCGCCGTTTTATGCAGAACTGACCGCCGGGCTGACCGAGGCGCTTGAAGCGCAGGGGCGAATGGTTTTCCTGCTCCACGGTGGGCGCGAACCGGAGCAACTGCTCTCCAGGCTGGATTTGCTGCTGACGCAAGGGGTGGATGGGGTGATCGTGGCCGGCGCGTCCGGCGTGGGCAGTGAATTGTGTGAGCGCGCGGCGCAGAAAGGCGTACCGCTGGTGTTTGCGTCGCGCGCCAGCTATCTCGACGAAGCCGATACCCTTCGGCCAGATAACATGCAGGCCGCGCAAATGCTGACCGAGCATCTTATTCATCGCGGCCATCAGCGCATCGCCTGGCTCGGCGGTAAAAGCTCGTCCCTGACGCGTGCCGAGCGGGTGGGCGGTTACTGCTCCACGCTCATCAAATATGGCCTGCCGTTTCACAGCGAATGGGTGGTGGAGTGTGAATCCAGCCAGAAAAAAGCCGCGGAAGCCATCGGCACGCTGCTTCGCAACAGCCCGACGATCAGCGCGGTGATTTGCTATAACGACGTTATTGCGATGGGGGCGTGGTTCGGTTTGATCCGCGCCGGACGCCAGAGCGGTGAGGGCGGGGTAGAAACGTTCTTCGGCCATCAGGTGGCGCTGGGGGCGTTTGCAGATGTCGGTGAAAATGCGTTAGACGATCTCCCCATCGTCTGGGCGACGACGCCGGCTCGTGAAATGGGGTACACCCTGGCAGAACGAATTATGCAGCGCATTGAAAATACGGACGTGCAGGCCGGGCATCAGATTGTGGCTGCGCGCTTAGTGACGGTGAAGTAAACGCTTTGCTTGCACGGGCCTACAACGGCTCAGGATCGGAGGCCGGGTAAGCGTCAGCGCCACCCGGCAATAAAAAACCCCTCATGCGAGGGGTTTTTCGTTTACTGCTGCGGTACTGCCGGCGGCGCAGCCGGTTCGGCCGGTTCAGGCATGCCCAGCGTCGGCATACCAAACATACCGACAAACTCTTCCAGCGGCATTTTGTCGCCGTTGAGCGTCACCTGGCCATTAGCATATTGCAGGCTGGTGGAAATGGTGTTGTCTTCCACCTTCGTGATGCGGAACATCTGGCCCATCGCCGCCAGGCCTTTCACCTGTTGGTTTGCCAGTTTACCTGCATCTTCTTCACCATACCCTTCGAGTTTCGCAATCTGCGTCATGAACTCGGTTGCCATATCAATCGGGATGGTCAGCTTGCTGTCGAGCGATTTCACGCTGCGGTCAACTTCCTGCGCGAGGGTCTGCGGCTCGCCGGTCGTGGCTGCCGGATCCTTCAGGAACAGCGACAGGTTGAAGTTGGTTTCGCCTTTGCCGTTTTTCCAGCTCAGTGGCGCAACGGTAATCACCGGCTCGCCCTTCAGCAGGATCGGCAGGTTATTAAACAGCACCGTCATCGCCTGCTGCTGGTAAACCTGTGGGTTCTGTTGCAGGGCGGCATCGGTCAGCAGAGCCTGGCTCTCTTTACTGTATTTCTGACTGAATTCGTGCCACGCCTGGCCGTCAATGTTGCCGATTTTCAGGGACAACTTACCGGTACCCAGATCCTGATTCTGTACTTTCAGGCTTTTCAAGCTGTAATCCAGCTGGGTGTTGATGCTTTTACCGTCTTTGGACACGTCAGACTTACCGTCCAGATCCATGCCTTCAAGCACCGCCATCTCTTTGCCTTCGATCGCAATGGCGATCTTATCGAGGCTCAGTTTCTGGTCGCCGATACGCTCATCAAAATCAGTCATACGGCTATTGCCGCTGGCTTTCAGGTTGTTGAAGGTAAGCTGCACCTTCTGGTTATATTCATTGACTGAATTCACCAGGCCGCTGGCGGCATCGCCGGTCAGGGAGACATTCTTGCCGTCGCGATCGGCATCAAGCTGGAAATTACCGCCGCTGAAGGCGACTTTATCAGTGCCTTGTTCGTAATTCAGGGCTTTCAGGTCGATGTCGGAATGCGTATCACCGGCATAGCTGATGCGGGTATTGATCTCAAACGGCGACTCATTTTTCGCCATATCGAAAATCGGCTTCGTCACCTCGTTATTCACCAGTACGGTTCTGGCGGATGCCATAGAGGGGATCAGGTTAAACTTTTTCAACTGCGCCAGCGGGAACGGACCGTGGCTGACCACTTCATCCAGCACCACGCTCTGGCCCGGTTTCAGCCAGGCGCTCTGATTACCCGCAACCGGCTTCACCACCACCTGCATATGGCTGGTAAACACGCCACGCTGGTAGTTCTGATAGCTCAGCTCCAGACCTGCTTCAGGCGCGCTGCGCTTAATCTCGCTGTTTGCCTGCGTCATCATCTCTGCCAGACGGCTTTCCAGCTGTTTCCCGGTATACCAGGAAGCACCCGTCCAGATCACGCCTAAAGCAACAATCACTCCTACCGCTACGACCGATTTTTTCATTGCGATTATCCCTAAAATGAAACCAGGCGGTTAAAACCGCCTGGTGTTACAACGCCTGTTACTAGCTTAGCAAGAGTTGTTAAAAAATTCAGTAAGTCCCTAAAGCTTATTAAAAACACGCGCCAGGCGACCGGTGCCGCTCACCCGGACAGGCGACTCGTTTGCTGCGACAAAGGCGGATTCACCCGGTTTGAGCACCAGACGCTCGCTATCTTTGTGCAACGTCGCTTCGCCTTCCACACAGAACAGGATCGCGGCGCTCTCCTGTGCAATGGCGGTTTCGTCTGCGCTGAGGTCGTGCAGGGAGAAGGCAAAATCGTCAACCGGAATCGGGAAGTCCAGCTCTGCGCCGTTTTTCACCGGCTGAGTAAGCAGCTCCGCAGCAGGTTTCGCCACAAACTTCACGTTGGCAACCAGCTCAGGGATGTCGATGTATTTTGGCGTCAGGCCCGCGCGCAGTACGTTATCGGAGTTAGCCATCACCTCCAGTGCCACGCCGTTGAGGTAGGCGTGCGGGGTTTCAGCGAACAGGAACATCGCTTCGCCCGGGTTGAGCTTCACCACGTTCAGCAGCAGCGGAGAGAAGAGGCCGCTGTCGTCCGGATAAAACGCGGAAATTACGCGAATGGTGTCCCATGGCTCACCCTGCTGGCTGTTCAGCGCGGCTTTCAGCACCGCCAGCGCGTGGGATTTTTCCTCGCCCTGCATATTCAGCAGGCTGGCAAACAGCTCGCTCAAGGCTTCTGCGTTCGGGTTTTCAAGGAAGTGGGCGATCGCGTTGTGAGCCCCGGCGACCGGTTGCAGCAGGGAGATGATCTCGGAAAACTCGCGGAAGGCATTCATCGCCAGGAAAGGGGTAAGGGCGAAAACCAGTTCCGGCTTGTGGTTAGGATCTTTGTAGTTACGCTCTGCGGCGTCTAACGGAATACCGGCGGCATTTTCTTTGGCAAAGCCCAGCTCAGAGGCTTTTTTGTTCGGGTGAACCTGAATGGAGAGCGGCTGGTCGGCGCACAATACCTTGAACAGAAACGGCAGCTCACCAAAACGATTCGCCACTTTATCGCCGAGCAGTGCGGCTTTGTCGGCGTCGATGACGTCACGCAGGCTGCGAACCTGACCGCTGGCATCTTCAATTTTTGAGCTGCTCTTCGGGTGCGCGCCCATCCACAGCTCTGCCATCGGCAGGTTGTCCGGGTTGGCGATACCGTAGAGATCCGTTAACGCAGTTTTACTTCCCCAGGCGTAGTTTTGCACTGAGTTGATGAGTTTTTGCATTATCAAGCCCTGATTCATATGTGGAATTAACTCCGCGTATTAAAGCAATAAACCGAATGGAAGTAACCTGCGGATGTAAAAAGTCGTACTAGTCTCAGTTTTTGTTAAAAAATTGTGTAGGATAAGCTGACTCGCTTTTAAGCCGGGCAGCGGAACATCTGCCCTGAATAAACAGACCGAAGCAGTAAGTGAGAGAACAATGTCGAATAAACCCTTCCATTATCAGGATCCTTTCCCCCTCAGTCAGGATCAGACCGAGTATTATCTGTTAACCCGCGATTACGTTACTGTCTCTGAGTTTGAAGGGCAGGAGATCCTCAAAGTTGACCCGCAGGGGCTGACGTTGCTGGCGCAGCAAGCCTTCCATGATGCTTCCTTTATGCTCCGTCCGGCGCATCAGCAGCAGGTTGCTGATATCCTGAGCGACCCGGAAGCCAGCGAGAACGATAAGTACGTTGCCCTGCAATTCCTGCGTAACTCTGATATCGCGGCGAAAGGCATTCTGCCGACCTGCCAGGACACCGGCACGGCGATTATCACCGGTAAAAAAGGCCAGCGCGTCTGGACCGGCGGCGGTGACGAAGCGGCGCTGGCGCGCGGCGTTTACAATACCTACACCGAAGACAACCTGCGCTATTCGCAAAACGCGGCGCTGGATATGTACAAAGAGGTGAACACCGGCACTAACCTGCCTGCGCAGATTGACCTCTACAGCGTCGACGGTGACGAGTACAAATTCCTCTGCATCGCCAAAGGCGGCGGTTCAGCCAACAAAACCTATCTTTACCAGGAAACCAAAGCGCTGCTTACCCCGGGCAAGCTGAAAAACTACCTGGTCGAGAAGATGCGTACCCTCGGCACCGCGGCCTGCCCGCCGTACCATATCGCATTTGTGATTGGCGGTACGTCTGCCGAAAGCACCCTGAAAACCGTTAAGCTGGCCTCAACCAAATACTACGATGGCCTGCCAACGGAAGGTAACGAACATGGTCAGGCGTTCCGCGACGTGCAGCTTGAGCAGGAACTGCTGGCCGAAGCGCAGAACCTGGGGCTGGGCGCGCAGTTTGGCGGCAAATACTTCGCGCATGACATTCGCGTGATCCGCCTGCCGCGCCACGGTGCTTCCTGTCCGGTGGGGATGGGCGTTTCCTGTTCAGCGGACCGTAACATCAAAGCGAAGATCAACCGCGACGGCATCTGGATCGAGAAGCTGGAGAACAACCCGGGCAAATACATCCCTGAAGAACTGCGTAAAGCGGGCGAGGGGGAAGCGGTTCGCGTGGACCTGAATCGTCCGATGAAAGAGATTCTGGCGCAGCTTTCGCAGTATCCGGTCTCGACCCGTCTATCCCTGAACGGGACGATTATCGTGGGCCGCGACATCGCCCATGCGAAGCTGAAAGAGCGCCTGGACAACGGCGAAGGGCTGCCGCAGTACATTAAAGATCACCCGATCTACTACGCAGGTCCGGCAAAAACGCCTGATGGATATGCTTCCGGCTCGTTAGGCCCAACCACGGCGGGCCGTATGGACTCCTACGTCGACCAGTTGCAGGCCAACGGCGGCAGCATGATCATGCTGGCGAAAGGCAACCGCAGCCAGCAGGTGACGGACGCGTGCCACAAGCACGGCGGCTTCTACCTCGGTAGCATCGGTGGCCCGGCGGCGGTGCTGGCGCAGGGCAGTATCAAGAGCCTTGAGTGCGTGGAGTACCCGGAACTGGGTATGGAAGCGATCTGGAAAATTGAAGTGGAAGACTTCCCGGCGTTCATCCTCGTGGATGACAAAGGTAACGACTTCTTCAAACAGATCCAGTCTTCCCAGTGTTCGGCGTGTGTGAAGTAATTCTGTAAATTGCCGGGTGGCGCTGACGCTTAACCGGCCTACATACTCGTAGGTCGGGTAAGGCGCAGCCGCCACCCGACATCAAAAAGAGCGCACAAAGCGCCATAACGTTTCTCAGAAGTCATCAATACTTATCTCTTAAGCATGTGAGCAATCCCATCTTTGTTATCAAGGAGTAAGTAATGACAATGCATCGCCGCGAGAAAGACTCCATGGGCGCCATCGACGTCCCGGCCGACAAGCTATGGGGCGCACAAACCCAGCGTTCGCTGGAGCATTTTCGCATTTCGACAGAGAAAATGCCCGTCTCGCTAATCCAGGCGCTGGCGTTGACCAAACGCGCTGCCGCCAAAGTCAATCAGGATCTGGGCCTGCTGGATGCCGATAAAGCCACCGCCATCATCAATGCCGCCGACGAAGTGCTGGCGGGCAAACATCCCGACGAATTCCCCCTTGCCATCTGGCAGACCGGCTCAGGCACCCAGAGCAACATGAACATGAACGAGGTGCTGGCGAACCGCGCAAGCGAGCTGCTTGGCGGCGTGCGCGGCATGGAGCGCAAGGTCCACCCGAACGATGACGTGAACAAAAGCCAGAGTTCCAACGACGTGTTCCCGACGGCCATGCACGTGGCGGCCGTCATCGCAATCCACGAGCAGCTTATACCGCAGCTCAACGTGCTTAAATCTACGCTTAACGAGAAAGCGCAGGCCTTCCGCGACATCGTTAAAATTGGTCGTACGCACCTTCAGGACGCCACGCCGCTGACGCTCGGCCAGGAGATCTCCGGCTGGGTGGCGATGCTGGAGCACAACCTTAAGCATATCGACAACAGCCTGCCGCATCTGGCGGAGCTGGCGCTCGGCGGAACGGCGGTGGGCACTGGCTTAAACACCCATCCCGAGTACGCGGTGCGCGTGGCCGAAGAGCTGGCGAAGATTACCGGGCAGCCGTTTGTTACCGCTCCGAATAAGTTTGAAGCGCTGGCGACCTGTGATGCCCTGGTGCATACCCATGGCGCGCTGAAAGGGCTGGCGGCCTCGCTGATGAAAATTGCCAACGACGTGCGCTGGCTGGCCTCCGGCCCGCGCTGCGGCATCGGCGAAATCAGCATTCCGGAAAACGAGCCGGGCAGCTCCATTATGCCGGGCAAAGTGAACCCGACCCAGTGCGAAGCCATGACCATGCTGTGCTGTCAGGTGATGGGTAATGACGTGGCGGTTAACATGGGCGGCGCGTCGGGTAACTTCGAGCTTAACGTCTATCGTCCGATGGTGATCCACAACGTACTGCAATCGATTCGTCTGCTGGCCGATGGCATGGAGAGCTTTAACGAGCACTGCGCGGTGGGCATTGAGCCTAATCGCGAGCGAATCAGCCAGCTGCTGAATGAGTCTCTGATGCTGGTAACGGCGCTGAACACCCATATTGGTTATGACAAAGCGGCCGAAATCGCTAAAAAAGCGCACAAAGAGGGGCTTACCCTGAAAGCCTCTGCGCTGGCGCTGGGCTACCTGACGGACGCCGAGTTTGATGCCTGGGTCCGACCGGAAGCGATGGTGGGCAGCCTCAGATAATCACTGCGCCACATACAGGTGCAGCCGCGGAATAATCAGCTGTAGCGGCTGCGCCTGGGGTTTATAGCGATGCTGAACGTTTTCAGCATCGTAGTTCAGCAGTTCCCCGATATCCGGCACCACCGCACCCTGATCGGCATCATAGAGCGCAATCAGCGGCGTCGGGCAGGCGTATTGCACCTGCTTTTGTTGACCGGCATACCAGACACGGGCGATAGGCTGCACCTTCACCGGACGCTTTATTTTAAGACGGGTATCAGCTGGCAGGGAGGCAATGCTGTGATACTCCTGCTCCAGCCGTTCAATCCACTGTTCCCGCGACCACGGGGCGACCGTTCGCGGCGATTTCAGGCTTTT
This sequence comes from Enterobacter cloacae complex sp. IR5450, assembly GCF_049238665.1. Classification (NCBI taxonomy): domain Bacteria; kingdom Pseudomonadati; phylum Pseudomonadota; class Gammaproteobacteria; order Enterobacterales; family Enterobacteriaceae; genus Enterobacter; species Enterobacter cloacae complex sp. IR5450. The sequence goes on along the minus strand of NZ_JBMKIC010000006.1, from coordinate 57,667 downwards.
TTCCAGCTGCGCCAGGATCTCGTCCCGCGCGAAATTTTTAATGATGTGCTTGTTGGCCCAGCCGAAGCGCAGCGTGGCGGGATGGCGCAGTACCGTCAGCGTGCGGTAGGCATTCAGGGTGATCAGCCCCGGAAGCTGGCGATGCACCCATTCAAAACGGGCAGCCGGTGCCAGCCCGGACTCAACGGTTACAATCCTCTCAAAGGCGGCTTTCAGCGTATTGATATGCGTAATCTGCGCCTCAATTCCTTCACGCGTTGCGGCATCCGTTTGCAGGCAGATGACGCCGGGCAGGCGAACGGCGGCCTTACTGCTGCGATTTTCGGACTGCTGCTGGATGAAAAGGCGACGATAGTGCTGCAACGTCATTTCCAGCGCCGCCTTGCCAACATGCTGCGTCACCTCAATGGTGTTCAGCGGGTCGTGTTCTGCGCCTTTTGCCACCTCGGGCAGGGAAAAGACGCGGGCGGCCAGCAGGCGGCAGTCCTGAAGTTGCCCCGTGAGGGTCAGTAACGCCTGCTCTATTTCCCGAAATGTGGTGTTAAGCCTTTCGATGAGATCGTAAGTTGTCATGGCAGCCCTTAATTAGTTACAACATACTATTGATATAGCACAACACGCCGGGTCAGGCCAGCGTGCGGTTTAGGTCAGGCAGGTACGGGAAGGGGAATGTTGTGATAGATCGGCCAGCTAAAGACGAACCGGGCCCCACCCAGCTCGCTCGCTTCGCAGCGAACCGAACCGCCCATCGCCTGGGCAATAGAACGGACAATAGCCAGCCCCAGACCACAGCCGCCGGTAGCCCGGTCGCGGCTGGGATCGAGGCGCACAAACGGCTCAAAAACTTTTTCACGCTCCGCCGGCTCAATGCCGGGGCCATCGTCTTCCACACACAGAATCGCCTGGCTTCCCTGCAAATCTAAACCTATGCGCAGCGTCGTTTCGCTGTAGCGCATGGCGTTGTTCATCAGATTATCCAGCACGCGTTCCATCAGGCGCATGTCCAGTGCGCCGTACGCGCCGGGGGTAATGGCTGTCAGCAGTTTTCGCTGAGGGTTAACGCTCTGCACATCGTTAATATGCGTCTGTAGCCAGACGGGGAGATCCGGTGTACTGAGGTGCAACTCCGTCTGAGGCCGATCGAGGCGGGCATAGGTCAGCAGCTCTTCAATCAGCGCTTCAAGCTGGCCAATATCCCGATTGAGCGCCTGCGATTCCGCCCCGGTGAGGTTCTCGCTCATCTCCAGGCGATAACGCAGGCGTACCAGCGGAGTGCGCAGTTCATGCGCAATGCCATCGATCAGCTGCTTCTTGCTGGCAATCAGGGCGTTGATGTTATTGGCCATCTGGTTAAAGGCAATACCGAGCCGGTCAAAACTGGAACCACTGTCGAAATGTATGCGTTCAGTTAAATGACCCTCCCCAAAACGCTGTGCGGCGGATTCCAGTTTCAGCATGTCCTGCCAGTGCGGTCGCATCCAGATGAATACAGGGAAAGCGAGCGAGATGGCAATAAAGCCCAGCAGGGCGAGATCCAGCAGGCGCATCTGGTGCAGGTAATAGAGATAGGGCACCGGCCCGACGGCCAGGACATAATGGCTGCGCGGAATACGCTGAATGAAGGTATATTTCTCGTCCAGCGCGACGATGTCTCCATCGCGCAGACGCTGCATCGCAGGCGGCGCTAAGTCAAAATCCTTCATGGGTTCGATACGCAGATCAAACGACAGATTCAGATCCAGCTCTTTTAACGTGCGCGCCCAGTCATGAGGTGGTATTTCTCGCAACTCGCTACGCATCAGGTAGAGCGAGCTTTTCATCAGATCGTCGAGGGATTGTCTGCCCGCGCGCTCTGCGGTGAATTTGTAGACCAGCCCGACCAGCATGGTCATCACCAGAAAGCAGACAAACAGCAGAAGGTAAAACTGCACAAACAGCTTTTTCATTAATCTCACCGAAACAGGGGCTTCACTACACGTCTTTTACCAGCAGGGTCGCCATGGGCGCAAGTCAGGCATGATGAGTTGAAAAGGGTAATTGTCGAGAGGTATTTCAGCGCGGCATCGCTTTATTCCATCAATGCCCGGAAAATCCGTTTACGTTTCAGTTAAACGAGTTTATTTACGATTGCGTATTATTGATCCGTAATAACAATGACAAAGGCCACCTGCGGGTGGCTTTATTTAATGGCGTTAACCAGCGAGAGGGATCCGGCACAAACGGTGCGACAGAAATAATTAGCGTTGTAACCTGAGCATTATCGATCTTCGTTAATGTCTGGATTTAGCTGTGCTGACAATCAGTGGATTCGTGGTAAACCCATGCGGGCATTTCCGCGCGTTGCAATGCACCGCGTATGTGCATATCTCTTCTTGCTGGTTTCGGTTGTATGGGCATGCCATCTTGTTTTTAATTTCACTCCACAACATCTCGTTATAAGGTGATATGTTATATATCGATATAGGCTTGAACACACCATTAATGAAGACGCCATTTTTTGTCGGATATATTCTGTCACCGGGGTACAAATAGACATCGCTTTCATACCAAATAATGAGTTTCAAGAACTTGAGGCCCAAGATGCTTGAATAAACGATTCCCGTGTTAGGACAAATTACCGAGCTAATGACTCTCCATGACATTGCTATACCTCTTTCATTAAATAATTGAGAGAGTATAAGGTTTAGCATGAGAATTAGATATCTGCAAACACGTAAGCCATTGAAAAAGATCAATATTATTTATACGCTTTCCACTATCCCCTTTGTTTTCAAAAGGATAAGATAATGATTAAAGCAATTGTAAAGATTATTTTTAGCCCAATGTGCTTTTAAGTGACGGATTTTTGATCGATGATGGCGCCTGCACTGCTGAATATATATTGTACTTCAGCACTGAAATACATTAGGAATACTTTTGTTTAGGCGAAAAATGCCCAGCGAAATAGCACGAAAGGAAGGGATGAGAACAAGGGGTATTTTATAACTGACGATGCATATAATCGATAACTTTCGACGGGTGCTGATAATAATTCCGATGCATCGTGAGTTATTTTTCGAATATTCCTGTTTTGTTCCTTTTTTCAGGTTTCCCAGGCGTGCGGTGCAAACAGATAGCCCTTATTGCGTACGGTTTTAATGCGGTAAGGTTCCGTGGCGTTATCCAGCAGTTTTTTACGCAGACGCGAAATCGCCACATCAACGCTACGATCCATTCCGTCGTAACTTACGCCGCGCAGATTTTTCAGTAATGCATCCCGGTCCATAATTTGACCGGCATGGGTTGCCAGCTCCCACAGCAGGTCAAAATCTGCGGTTGAGAGCGCAATCAGCTCCCCGGAAAGCATAACCTGTCGGTTGACCGGGTCGATAGAAAGCGTGCCGAAGCGCATCGCTTTGTGCGGCGTTAAAGAGGGGGCAGACGCTTCACGCTCCGCGCCGCTGGCACGCTGACGCAGATGGAGGCGCAAACGGGCAAGCAGGACTGCCGGCGGCGTGGTTTTCAGGATGTAGTCATTCGCGCCCATCTCAAGCGACAGAATATGATTCATATCGCTGTCGAGAGAGGTCAGCAGCACGATCGGACCGTCCCACTTCGTGCGCAGATCCCGGCATAGCGTCATACCATCTTTTCCGGGCAGCATGATGTCCAGCAACACCAGGTCCGGATTTTCGCGGGTCACGACGTCTTCAGCGCGATCGCCACGAGGCTCGACAACCACTTCCATATCATGTTTACCCAGATAAGCGGCGATCAGTTGCCCCACCTCGGGTTCATCTTCAACATAAACAATCTTATTCATACAACGTCTGTCATCGCAAAAAACGTCAACATACACCGCGCAATCTTAACCTTCCATTAATCTTTCAAAATTAGCCGGACTTCCGTTATCCTGCACGGGAATGTTATTTGATTGTTAAGGAAAAAGAATGGGGCTGGTGATAAAAGCCACGCTGGGTGCGCTGGTCGTGCTGCTGATTGGGGGGCTGGCTAAAACGAAGAACTACTACATTGCCGGGCTGATCCCGCTGTTTCCCACCTTTGCGTTAATCGCGCACTATATTGTGGCCTCTGAGCGGGGTATTGAGGCGCTGCGCGCCACCATTGTGTTCGGGATGTGGTCGATCATCCCGTATTTTATCTATCTGCTGTCGCTGTGGTACTTCACCGGTTTTCTGCGTCTGCCCCTGGCGCTGGGCGGGGCGGTGGTCTGCTGGAGCCTCAGCGCCTGGGTGCTTATCTTCTTCTGGAGCCGCTTTCACTAGCGCAGCGGGCGGCCACCGTCCACGGCAAACGTTCGGCCCGTGACGTAACAGCTGGTCAGCAGATAATCGATCAGGTCGATCACCTCTTTCTCACCGGGCGCAATTTTCATTAACGACTTGTTGAGCGCCTGCTGACGATACTCGGCATCATCGCCTTCGTTAAATAAAATCATCGCCGGAGCAATCGCGTTGACCTTTACCTCGGGCGCCAGCTTGCGTGCGAAAGAGCGGGTCATATTATCCAGGGCGGCTTTGCTGGCCGCATAGGCGATGTGTTTGTCGCTTCCTCGCTCTACCACGTAATCGGTGAAATGGATAATGTCGCCTGCGGCATGACCGTGTCCGCGCAGCAGATCCTGTAGGGCATGGTTGAGCAGATAAGGCGCATTAACGTGGATCTGCATCATGCAGGCGAGCGTTTCGCTGAGCGAATGTCCTGCTTTTTCGGGAAGCCAGGTACTGGCGTTGTGAATAACCGCCCGCAGCCCGTGGGTGGTCGACTTCACTTTGTCCGCGAAGGCGAGAATACCTTCATCCGTGGAGAAATCCGCCTGAATGCAGACCGCTCCGGCATTTCGTAGCCCTTCAATGGAGGGATATTCCGTGCGGTAACTGACGATAACCGGATGGCGAAGGTTGAGAAAGTGATGGGCGAGGGCGAGGCCAATGCGACGGCCTGCGCCAGTGATCAATATTGGGCGTTGCTGCGTGTGTCCCATCGTAATCTCCTTTTCAGTTCAACAATGGGACAGGCGGCGCTATCCCATTAACATCCACGTTGCCGGTACGGCAGCGACTAACAGCAAACCTATCAATGCCATTTCGCGGCGCTTAAGGGCATTATCAAGCTGATGCGTACGGCGAGCGTAGATAAACACCAGCAGGCCCGGCGCGTAGAGCACCACGGACAGCAGCAGATGCATCGGTCCGGAAGCATACAACAACCATAGACCGTAAATACAGGCGCCGACACCTACCGCATAGTGTGCCGGGCGGGTCGCAATTTTTAACAGATATGCGCCCACTAAGAAATAGGGTACCAGAATCATCTCGGAGGCGATGGTCAGCAGCGTGTTATAGTCCGATCCTGTGAGCCAGATCAGCACCAGACAGACCTGCACGCTGATGTTGGTGAGCCACAAAGAGGCCGATGGCGCACTGTTTTTGTTCTGACGGGCAAACAGGCGCGGGAACGCTTTATGCGTGGCGGCCAGGAACGGCACTTCCGCTGCCATAATGGTCCAGCTCAGATAGGCGCCGCAAACGGAGACAATCAGACCCGCCGCGATAATCACGTCTCCCCAGGGACCCAACATTTTCACCATCAGCCCGGCCATGGACGGGTTACGCATTTCCGCCAGTTCAGGGCGTGCCACCACGCCGAGCGACAACAGCGTCACCAGCAGATAAACGCCCAGCGCCGCCAGTACGGCCAGCAGCGTGGCGCGTCCCACGTCGCGCTTGTTACGCGCGCGGGCAGAGACCACGACGGCACCTTCAACGCCGATGAACACCCACAGGGTGATCAGCATGGTATTTTTCACCTGTTCCCAGACGGGAACGCCCAGCGCAATGCCGCTGAAATCGAGCGTAAAGACATCGAGACGGAAGGCGAGGAAGGCCAGCACGACGAACAGGCCAAGCGGCACCAGCTTGGCCAGCGTTGCCACGAGGTTAATGCTGGCCGCGGTCTGGACGCCGCGCAAAATCAGCCAGTGAACAATCCACAGCAGTACCGAGGCGCCGACGATGGACTGCCAGGTATTACCGTCGCCAAACAGGCGCAGTTCGGGCGTATCGGTAAAGAAGCTGAGCGCTGAGAAGACGATAACCAGATAGGAGACGTTGGCGATCACCGCGCACAGCCAGTAACCCCAGGCGGAGCAGAAGCCGATCAGCTCGCCGAAACCTTCCCGGGCGTAAGTGAATATTCCGCCGTCCAGATCCGGTCGGATACGGGTCAGCAGCAGCATGGCGAATGCCAGCAGCAAAATCCCAACACCGGTAATGCCCCAGCCAATCAGTAATGCGGCCGGGCTGGCGACGGCCGCCATGTTCTGCGGCAAACTGAATACGCCCGCGCCCAGCATTGAGCTTAATACAAGTGCAGTTAACGCACTCAGGCCAAGTTTCTTTTCCATTGGCTTCCTGTTATGAAAAGTCCAAATCCAGAATAATTATTTCGCTAAGGCGCATAAAAATGGTGGATCACGCTAAGGCGCGGGATTTTACGGAGTGTGAAGGATGCATGCAATGACGTGTGGCAGAAATCAGAAAAAAAGTAACAAAAAAGGCGGCACTGCGCCGCCTTTATGAAACCGTTTTGTTACTTGTACAGATCGGCGCTGATGGTCAGGTTGTTACCACGTTCCTGCCACTGACGGGTGATGTGGTAATACTTCGCGCCTTTCTTCGCAGCACGCTTCGCCACCTGATAGGAGATTTCCGTCATGTTGCCATAGTTGCCCGTAAACTTGATGCTGTCGAACGGCACCATCTGCGCGGCAGTGGCTTTGTTCAGCTCTTCAATTTTCGTGCCGTCTGGTAACGTAACGGTATAACGACCGCCTTTGGTGGATTGGGTTTCAAAGAAACGGCCCACTTCAGCGCTTGGTGCCGCAGACGTTGCTACGCCCGGAATTTCCACTTTCTTCGCTTCTTCACCGCCTTTCGCTAACGCGGCACGTCCCGCATCTGAATCCGCTGGAATGGCATCCGGGCTTTGCACTACGCGTTTTTTCGCATCTTGCTTATAGATGAAAGCGGTGATGCGCTGGTTTCCGCCCTGGTTGGCATCAACCTGACGCACGATATAGAACGCGTAAGCGCCTTTTTCTCTCGCGGCTTTGGTGATGGCATCGTTAACTTCAGGCTGGCTGCGGTAGAAGCCCTGAACGGTCACGGTGTCATACGGTTCCAGCTGAACAGCCTGATCTTTCGGCAATTCAACAATGCCGTTAATCACGCGGTTTTTCTGTTCATCTGCTTTTGGGGCATTCTCTTTGTACAGCGCAATCGTCACGCGCTGGTTGCCGCTGTTGCCTTGATCGGACTGGTCAACAACGTAAAACGAGGCAGCGCCGTTTTTATCGGCGGCTTTTGATGCGGCGGCGACGGCATCGCCAATAGAGTTATAGCGACCCACAATGACCGTATGGTCAAAAGGTTTTAACGCTGCCGCTTGCTCCGGCGTCAACTCTGTCGCGGCATTCGCAGACAGGGCGGTCGCGGAAAGAAGTGCGGACGCCAGGAGTGTGTTCTTAAGCTTCATAAAAATAATCCTTCGCCTTGCGCAAACCATGTACTGGTGTTGTTGTTAATTTGAGACGGTCCCGATTATGGCATTTAACACCCATCGCTGTCTGCGGCATTTTTCACAGCCTGTGCTCACCAAAGGACCTGATTCGATAACATTTTGTGATATGTGGAAAAAACAGGCGTTTCACAAGAAAAACTGATTAAGCATATGACTTTTACAAGTTAATTTAATGTTAATGAGTTGTTCTATTATGGCGCTATATCATGTTTTTACCGCTTCGCTTGCGCGATTTATCGGTCCTGAAGGCGAATTTAAGGTAAATATCTCTGTCAGTAACCCCGATCGCTTATTTTTCACAGATAAAGTAAGAAATAGTGTTTTCTGGCTGTAGATCACGGGCGCTATTTTCAGTAGGTTATAGAAAGTTTGTTACTGTTTTATTTTCCGGGGTTAATCATTCTCCGTCGTTATCTCGATGGTGAAAATTGATACAAACCGCGGGCAATTATCGACAAACCATCATCAAAAACCGATGGAAGGGAAAACTATGCGTATTGGGGTACCAAAAGAACGGTTAGCCAATGAAACCCGCGTAGCGGCAACACCAAAAACGGTGGAGCAACTGCTTAAACTGGGTTTTACCGTCGCGATTGAAAGCGGCGCGGGCACACTGGCGAGTTTCGATGACGAGGCCTTTACTCAGGCTGGCGCGGACGTCGTGGACGGTGCTGAGGTCTGGCAATCACCCATCATTCTGAAGGTAAACGCACCGGAAGAGAGTGAAATTGGACTGCTGAACGCGGGCACTACGCTGGTGAGCTTTGTCTGGCCAGCCCAAAACCCGGAGTTGATGGAGAAGCTGGCGGCACGCGGTGTCACCGTGATGGCGATGGACTCCGTGCCGCGTATTTCGCGCGCGCAGTCTCTGGATGCGCTGAGCTCCATGGCGAACATTGCCGGCTATCGCGCCATTGTCGAAGCTGCGCATGAGTTTGGTCGCTTCTTTACCGGTCAGATTACGGCGGCAGGTAAAGTTCCACCCGCGAAGGTGATGGTGATTGGTGCCGGTGTGGCAGGTCTTGCCGCTATCGGGGCCGCAAACAGCCTGGGCGCTATTGTTCGCGCGTTTGATACCCGGCCGGAAGTGAAGGAGCAGGTGCAGAGTATGGGCGCCGAATTCCTTGAGCTGGACTTCAAGGAAGAAGCGGGCAGCGGTGATGGTTACGCGAAGGTCATGTCTGAAGCCTTTATTAAGGCGGAAATGGCGCTCTTTGCGGCGCAGGCAAAAGAGGTAGACATCATTGTCACCACCGCGCTTATTCCGGGTAAACCGGCGCCGAAGCTGATCACCCGTGAGATGGTGGATTCCATGCAGCCGGGCAGCGTTATAGTCGATCTGGCGGCGCAAAACGGCGGTAACTGTGAGTATACCGTGCCAAATCAGGTCACGACGACCGCGAACGGCGTGAAGGTGATCGGTTATACCGACCTGCCAGGGCGTCTACCAACCCAGTCCTCTCAGCTGTACGGCACGAACCTCGTTAACCTGCTGAAGCTGCTCTGCAAAGAGAAAGACGGCAACATTACCGTTGATTTTGATGATGTGGTGGTGCGTGGCGTTACCGTGGTGCGTGAAGGGGAAATCACCTGGCCTGCACCGCCGATTCAGGTTTCCGCTCAACCTCAGGCTGCGCCGAAAGCGGCCCCAGAGCCCGCGGAGCCAGCAAAACCTGCGTCGCCGTGGCGCAAATACGCCATCATGGCGCTGGTCATAATCCTGTTTGGCTGGCTGGCGGACGTCGCGCCAAAAGAGTTCCTTGGCCACTTCACCGTCTTCGCGCTCTCCTGCGTGGTGGGTTACTACGTCGTGTGGAACGTTTCCCATGCGCTGCATACCCCGCTGATGTCGGTCACCAATGCCATCTCCGGGATTATCGTGGTCGGGGCATTGCTGCAAATTGGTCATGGCGGCTGGATCAGCTTCCTGAGCTTCATTGCGGTGCTGATCGCCAGTATCAATATTTTCGGTGGTTTCACCGTGACTCAGCGCATGCTGAAAATGTTTCGTAAAGGCTAAGGGGTAGCATATGTCTGGAGGATTAGTTACAGCCGCATACATTGTTGCTGCAATCCTGTTTATTTTCAGTCTGGCGGGGCTTTCCAAACACGAAACGTCTCAGCAGGGAAATAACTTCGGTATCGCCGGTATGGCGATTGCGCTGATTGCCACCATCTTTGGGCCGGACACCGGCAACGTGGCGTGGATCCTGGTGGCGATGATCATCGGCGGCGCGATTGGTATTCGTCTGGCGAAACGCGTTGAAATGACCGAGATGCCGGAGCTGGTTGCTATTCTGCACAGCTTCGTGGGTCTGGCGGCGGTGCTGGTGGGCTTCAACAGCTACCTGTACCACGAACCGGGCCTGGAGCCGATTCTGGTGAACATCCATCTGACCGAAGTGTTCCTCGGCATCTTCATCGGTGCGGTGACCTTCACCGGGTCGATTGTGGCGTTCGGCAAGCTGCGCGGGAAGATCTCTTCCAAACCGCTGATGCTGCCTAACCGCCACAAGCTGAATCTGGCGGCGCTGGTCGTTTCATTTGTGCTGCTGGTGGTCTTCGTGCGTACCGAAAGCGTAGGCTTGCAGGTGCTGGCGTTACTGGTGATGACCATCATCGCGCTGGCGTTCGGCTGGCATCTGGTGGCGTCTATCGGCGGAGCAGATATGCCGGTAGTCGTTTCCATGCTGAACTCCTACTCCGGTTGGGCGGCGGCGGCGGCAGGCTTTATGCTGAGCAACGACCTGCTGATTGTCACCGGTGCGCTGGTCGGTTCTTCCGGTGCGATCCTGTCTTACATCATGTGTAAGGCGATGAACCGTTCGTTTATCAGCGTCATCGCGGGTGGCTTCGGTTCTGACGGTTCATCAACCGGTTCTGATGAGGAAGTGGGTGAACACCGTGAAATCAGCGCGGAAGACACCGCAGAGATGCTGAAAAACTCGCATTCCGTCATCATCACCCCAGGCTATGGCATGGCGGTGGCGCAGGCGCAGTATCCGGTGGCGGAAATCACCGAGAAACTCCGCGCGCGCGGTATCAAGGTTCGCTTTGGTATTCACCCGGTGGCGGGGCGTCTGCCAGGCCACATGAACGTGCTGCTGGCGGAAGCGAAGGTGCCTTACGACATCGTGCTGGAAATGGACGAGATCAACGATGATTTCGCCGACACCGACACCGTGCTGGTGATTGGCGCCAACGACACCGTTAACCCGGCGGCGCAGGACGATCCGCGTAGTCCGATTGCGGGTATGCCTGTTCTCGAAGTGTGGAAGGCGCAGAACGTTATTGTCTTCAAACGCTCTATGAACACCGGCTATGCTGGCGTGCAGAACCCGCTGTTCTTTAAAGATAACACCCACATGCTGTTTGGCGACGCCAAGGCCAGCGTGGATGCGATCCTGAAAGCGCTGTAATTTCGCTTCATCCTGACAAACCGCCCCCTGGGGCGGTTTTCTTATTTCTGCGGCCAGCTTTTCTCCTCTGTCTATACTTTACCCTTTGTGTAATACGAGGAGGTGTAATGCGATTTTTGTCCCGCTTCGACATCATCGAGCTGATGATGACGCCGTCTTTCTGGATCGGCGTCGCCACGGTGGTCTTTGTGACTCTGCTGGTGTACTGGCTGCTGACGCGCCTGATCGCCTTCGTTAAGAAAGGGATCACCACCTGGGGCGACAAGCACCCCAGCACCAACCGGATGCGCTGTATCCTGACGGATATGCTTAACCGCACCAGCCGCGTCCTGCTTTTTGTCGTGGCGCTGTTGTTCAGCCTGCGTTTCGTCGACTTACCGGATCATCTCTTTGGTACCGTGAGCCACGCCTGGTTCCTGGTCTTCGCTATCCAGGTGGCGCTGTGGATGGATCAGGGGGTGGTGTCGTGGCTTCGTCACGTCATGCTGGCGCCGGGAAGCCATAAAAACCCGGTGACGCTGGTGATCACGGGGCTTATCCTCCGTGCCATTGTCTGGTCAGTGATGCTGCTGTCTATTCTTGCTAACGCGGGCGTCAACATCACTGCTCTGGTTGCCAGCCTTGGGGTAGGGGGTATTGCTATCGCCCTCGCGGTGCAAACGATCCTGAGCGACGTGTTTGCATCGCTCTCCATCGGTTTTGATAAGCCGTTCGAAATCGGCGATTTTGTGGTGTTTAACGATGTCGCCGGGACGGTAGAGCACATTGGTCTGAAAACCACCCGTATCCGCAGCCTGAGCGGGGAGCAGATTGTCTGCGGGAACGCCATCCTGCTGCAACAGACGCTGCATAACTACAAGCGGATGCAAACGCGGCGGATTGTTTTTACCTTCGGGGTCGCCAGCGACACGGCGCCGGAAAAACTGCGTTCAGTGGGTGAGATGGTCAAACAGATCATTACCGACGTCGGGGAAACGAAGTTTGACCGCGCCCATTTCCTGGGCTTCGATCGCGATCGCCTGACCTTCGAGGTGGTTCATATTGTTAATACGGCGGATTACAACAAGTACATGGATATTCAGCAGGAGATCAATATTCGTATCCTGGAGGGGCTGAACCAGCAGGAGATCAAGCTGGCGCTACCGAGCATGGTTCTGCACGCGCCCTGGATGAATGCCGGCGACGAGGCATCTGCGCAACGGTTGAGCGAAGCGCAATAAAAAAAGCCCGCCGTTACCGGCGGGCTTTCATTTTGGGGTCAATCGTCTTCCTCATCGTCCAGCTCAACCGGCGTCTGATATTGATCCGGTTTGATGACCAGAAGGTCGCAGCGCAGATGGTCGATCACCTGCTCGGCGGTATTTCCCAGGAACGCGGCAGAAATACCGGTCCGGCCGATGGTGCCCAGCACCACAATCCCGGCCTGCAAATGCTCCGCCAGATCCGGAATAACCTCTTCCGGTAACCCTTTTTCTACGTGGGTCATGTTCTCATCGATACTGAATTTCTGGCGCAGCGCTTTCATGGCCAGCAGATGCTGACCGCGAATCGCGTCGTTATACACGCTCGGGTCAAATTCAGGCAGCTCGATGGCGATATTGATTGGCGTAACCGGATAGGCGCCCACCAGATGGACTTCAGTATGGTTAACCTGGTCGGCAAGCTGAAGCGTCTCCTTCACCAGTTTCTCGTTCAGCGAATTGTGATAATCCTCTTCGCTGGCCAGATTGACCGCCACGACGGCTTTCCCGCCCTCAGGCCACGGCTGATCTTTCACCATCCATACCGGACAAGGGCATTTGCGCAGCAGGTGCCAGTCTGTTGGAGTGAAAATCACGGATTCCAGTTTGTCATGCTGGTGCGCCATTTTCAGCAGCAGGTCATGCCCACCGGCCACCACTTCCTGAATAATGGCTTCGAAGGGGCGGTTGTGCCAGACTACTTTAATATCAATCGGTACGCCCGCTTCCAGGTAATACTTCGCCTGCTCGCGGATCCACGCGGTACGCTGGCTGATCACTCCCTGACGCATAGCGGTGCGCTCGTCAGGCGACAGAAGGGTGGTCATCTCGTATGAGAAGTCATAAATCGGCAAAAAGGCTTTAATTTTGCCACCAATCCGTTGATGTAAATACACAGCACGTCGTAATGCCGGCTGATCGTCCTGATTAGGATCGATAGCCACCAGCATGTTTTGATACTTTGCCATACAGGTCTCCTTACTACTGTCACCACAGTCTGTATGTAAAAGAGTAACCTATATATCTTGAATGAAACAGGGGGGAAGTTTTTGCCAGATCAATAATCATGAAAATTTATCGACCTGGCATAAGATATCCGGGAGAGTTATGCCACGTTACGTGAGTGACCCGCCAGAATGGCCAGAGCTTCACCGTTTTCGATGGTGATATACTTACCTTTAACCGCCAGCATTCCGCTCTTCTGGAAGCGACCCAGCAGACGGCTGATGGTTTCCACGGTCAGGCCCAGATAGTTACCAATATCACCGCGCGTCATGGTCAGACGGAATTCACGCGGGGAGAAGCCACGTTCCGCGAAACGGCGGGAGAGGTTATAGATAAAGGCGGCCAGACGCTCTTCGGCATTCTTCTTAGAAAGCAGCAGGATCATATCCTGATCGCCTTTGATCTCACCGCTCATCAGACGCATCATCTGCTGACGCAGGTTCGGCATCTTACCGGACAGATCGTCCAGCGTCTCAAACGGAATTTCGCAGACCATAGAGGTTTCCAGCGCCTGAGCAAAGCTCGGGTGATGGCCACTGCCGATGGCGTCAAAGCCGACTAAATCGCCTGCCAGATGGAAGCCGGTGATCTGCTCGTCGCCCTGTTCGGTAATGGTGTAGCTTTTGATGGTGCCAGAACGGATAGCATAGAGCGACTTCAGTTCGTCTCCCGCCTTAAACAGCGTCTGCCCTTTCTGAATAGGCTTTTTGCGCTCGATGATATTGTCAAGCTGATCGAGTTCGTGCTCATTCAGAGTAAACGGGATACAGAGCTGGCTGATGCTGCAATCCTGGCAATGGATAGCACAACCGCCAGACTGAATGCGTCGTATAATTCGCTTTTCCGGGATCATAGGTTTGCTCAAGCCTTAATTGATATTGGTCAATTTTAACATCTTTTTGGTAAGGACGTAAGTCTGGCAAACCCCCAATAAAGACAAGAGACGGCAGCGTGTTGCCATCTCCTTGAAATTCCACAGAATGATTAAGGATTATGAACCTAACAGGAAGAAAATTAAGCACAAAAAGCCTGGGAATTACAGCAGAAAATACCCTTCGTGACGCAGCAGCCACTCTTTGCGCTGTACGCCCCCGGCATAGCCGGTGAGGGTGCCGTTGCGCCCAATCACGCGATGGCAAGGCACCACAATGCTGACGGGGTTAGAGCCATTTGCCGCACCGACCGCGCGCGCCGCGCCGGCACGACCAAGCTGTTCTGCCAGCTGACCGTAGTGCATCACCTGCCCGCAGGGAATATTACGCAGCGCCTGCCACACCTCGCGCTGGAAAGGGGTGCCCGCCGTGGCGGTTGGCAGGGTATTAATAATGCTGAGATCGCCCTCGAAGTAGGCCGTCAGTTTATCGCTCAGCCCGCCAGGATTACGGGCAGTAACACGCTCGTATCCCTCGGCGCGATAATGGATGTTGAGCAGCTCAACCATCCGGTCGCTGTGCTCTTCCCATTCAACCGCGCGCAGATTGAACGCTTCATCCGCGATAACCCACAGCGGCCCTAGCGGCGTCGCAATCTTATCTTCGAGTAATCTCAGCATCAGTACTCCTTAGTTCAGCCTCGGGTAAACACCCGGTCCAATCGGCAGGCCGACAAGATACCACGCCACCAGCATCACCAGCCATACCCCTAAGAAGATAAGCGGATAGGGCAGAACCAGCGAATAGTAGGTACCCAGCTTAGCCTCCGGTCTGTAGCGTTGCAGGAAGCCTAAAAACAGCGGAACGAAGGGTGACACGGGCGCCAGCGGGATCACCGAGGAATCGGCGACACGGAACAGGATCTGGGCGAACGCCGGATGGAAGCCGAGCATCATAAACATGGGGACAAAGATGGGCGCCAGAATCGACCAGATAGCCGACCCGCTGGCAATAAACATGCACAGCAGGGACGACAGCAGCGCCAGGCCGACAAACGCCGGAACACCGCTCAACCCCGCCGCCTCCAGCGCGTCCGTCAGGCTCACGGCCATAAACTTGCCCATGTTGCTCCAGTTAAACATGGCGACAAACTGCGCCAGCGGGAACACCATCACGATAAAACCCGCCATCTCCTTCATCGGCTCGATCATCAGGTGCGGCAGATCTCCCTGACGGCGGATTTTGCCGGTGGCGATGCCGTACGCGAGCGAAACGACGAAGAAGAAGAGAATTATCAGCGGCACAATGCCCTGAATAAACGGCGAGGGCAGTACGGTGTGTTTGATCGGATCGCGCAGCACGCCATTCTCCGGTACCACCATCAGCGCCACCACCGCAATGAACGCCAGCGAGACGATCCCGGCTACGCGCAGGCCGAACTGCTGCTCTTTGCTCAGCGTCTCCAGCTTTTCATCGCTCCGGCCTTCCCATTTACCCAGGCGCGGCTCAATGATTTTATCGGTAATCAGACCCCCGACAATCGTCAGGACAATCACTGAACTGGCCATAAAGTACCAGTTGTCGATCACGCTGACGTGCATGGTCACATCGATGGTGCTGGCTGCCTCTGTGCTGATGCCGGAGAGCAGCACATCGGTGGTCACGATAAGCAGGTTAGCGGTAAACCCACAGCCGACGCCCGCAATCGCCGACAGCAGGCCCGCAACAGGATGACGACCAACGGCGAGGAAAATCAGCGCCCCCATCGGCGGCATGATCACCAGTGCCGCGTCGGACGAGATATGGCTGAAGAAGGCAATAAACAGCACCATATAGCTGGCATAACGCGCGCTGACGTGCGAGGCCATTTTGACCATCAGTGCGGGCAGGAGACCCACGCGCTCGGCCAGTCCCGCGCCTAACACCAGCGCCAGGATGGCGCCCAGCGGCGCAAAACCGCTGAAGTTTTTAATCACGTTCGGCAAAAACCAGTGCAACCCTTCAACGCTGAGCAGGTTTTTCACTGCCACCATGCTGCCGTCGGCCGGGCTGCGCACGCTCACCTCAAAGGCGGACAGCACGGCCGTCGCGACCATCAGGATGACAATTAAATAGATAAAAAGCAGGAAAGGGTGCGGCACTTTATTGCCGATCCTTTCAACCCAGCCATAGAGCTTACCGGATGGGGAATGCGAAGGTATGGAAGACATACTCATGGGCGTTCCTCGGGACTGTTGTTGTGTTGTTGTGTTGTGTTTTTTTATTTTAAAGGTGACGGTGTCACGCCCTGCGGGATCGGACACTCGTACGGTTTTTCTGTTATGTGTTGTTCGAACTCTTCCCGGCATTTTCGCAACAGTTCGGCATCCTGAAACAGATGCAGCGCGGTCGCGCCCATCACTTTTCCGGCCAGCAACATGCCTTTATGGGCAATAGAGGTACGCCCCTGCGCCACTAATTGCCAGGTATGCAGCGGGGTGCCCACGGTAAAACAGGGGCTAAAGCACTGTGCGACAGGCATCTTCCAGCTGACATCTCCCACATCGGTGGAGCCTGCCAGCACGTTATCGGTGATGGCGTAAGGGGCAACTTCATCCACCAGCAACGTCTCCTGATGGCGTCGGGCAAACGCTTTTCCCTCTTCGGCCCCCGTAGCGGCAATGTTTTTCAGGCTGTTTTGCAGGTCGTTTGCCGTGAGCGTAGCGCGGATTTCACGGGCAAATTCGCGTTCCTCTTCCGTCCAGGCCGGCGTGCCGTAATGCTGTAATGCGCGGTACATCGCCGCTTCGAGCGTTCGGTTCGGCAGATAGCTGGAGCAGGCTTTATCAAAGCGGCACTCGACGGTGGTTTCGGTCATCATCGCCGCGCCCTGGGCGATTTTCTCGATGCGCGCGTAGATCTGCTGCGCATCGGCCATCTCCGGGGCGCGGATCAGGTACAGCACCTCGGCCTGGGCCTGCACCACGTTAGGCGAAATTCCGCCGGTATCGGTGATGGCGTAATGAACGCGCGCTTTTTCAATGATGTGTTCGTTGAGGAAGTTTGTGCCGGTGGTCATCAACGTCACGGCATCCAGCGCGCTGCGTCCCAGATGTGGGGAGTTAGCGGCATGGGCGGCGATCCCCTTAAACCGCCAGGCGGCCTGAATATTGGCCAGCGTGCTGACGTTAAACATCCCGGCAAAGGCTTCCGGGTGCCATGTCACGGCAGCGTCCACGTCGTCAAATAATCCTTCACGCACCATAAAGGTTTTACCGGAGCCGCCTTCCTCGCCGGGACAGCCGTAAAAACGCACCGTTCCGCTGCCGCCGTGCTGTTCCAGCCAGCTTTTCACCGCCACCGCCCCGGCAAAGGCAGCCGTGCCTAAGAGGTTATGCCCGCAGCCGTGGCCGTTCGCCCCCGGGGTGGCGGATTGCGCCGTCGCGCAGTGTGCCTGCTGGCTTAGCCCGGCCAGGGCATCGTATTCGCCCAGAAGGGCGATAACGGGCTTGCCGCTGCCGTAGCTGGCAATAAAGGCGTTGGGAATGCCTCCGGCTTCCCGCGTCAGGGTAAAGCCCTCGGCTTCCAGCGCGCTGGCGAGGCGTTCGGCGGACCAGAACTCTTCAAAGCGCGTTTCGGGATGATCCCAGATGTCGTCGGCAATATCGGTAAACGTCTGACATCGCGTGTCGATGGCATCAGCGATAAAAGCGTAGTTCTCCTGCATTACACACCTCGCGTCCACGGGAAATTAAGCGCAGTTCGCGCCAGCGTTTCGATGGCAACGTTCATCACCTGCTCATCAAAATCGAATTTTTCGTTGTGATGTCCGGCGCTCAGCTGGGTGCCGAAAACCATATACGAGGCCATGCCGCCGTTCTGCTGCACGCGGGCCATCATTAGCGTGGCGTCTTCGGAGCCCGCAGGCGCTTTGACCTTATTAATGGCATGAGTCACACCGGGCACCTGGCTTGCCTGCTCGCGCAGATAATCGACCCAGGCCGGGGAAGGGACGCTGGAGGTCGCCGCCCCCATCAGGTTTATCCCGGCTGTTACGCCATAGAGCGCCGCCGCGCCGGTAATTACCGCCTGCGCGCGCTCAAAGACATACTGATTAATGGCCTCGCTTTCGCCGCGGGTTTCAACCTTAAGTAACGCATCAGCCGGAACCACGTTGCGTCCGCTGCCCGCCTGCATGACCCCGACGTTAACCCGGGACGCGCCTTCGCTGTGTGGCGCGATGCCATGCAGCGCGATAGCGGCCTGGGCAGCAGCAAGCAGGGCGTTACGGCCCTCTTCCGGTTTACCGCCAGCGTGTGCGGCGACTCCGGTATAGCGCACGTCAAATTTGGTGGTCGCCATGAAGTTATCGCTGCCGCAGATCACCGTCCCTTCCGGAACGCCGGTTCCGATATGAATGGCGGTAAAGTAGTCTACGCCGTCCAGCGCGCCTGCGGCGACCATAGCGCGCGCGCCGCGCGTACCCTCTTCGGCAGGCTGGAAGATCAGTTTGATGGTGCCGTTGAGCTGCGCTTCATGCTGCTTAAGCACCTGCGCGAGCCCCAGACCAATGGTGGTATGCCCGTCGTGGCCACAGGCGTGCATCATTCCCGGATTGCAGGAGGCAAACCCGTCGCGGAACGGGCGATGGCTGTCGTCGAGCGCTTCGCTTAAATCAAGGGCGTCCATGTCCACGCGAAACGCCAGGGTTGGGCCCGGGCGGCCGGTATTCAGGGTCGCGACAATGCCGGTGAACCCGCCCTCAAACGGCGCCAGCCATTTCTCCGGCGCGCCCTGCGCCCGGGCGCGGGCAAACTCTCGCGAAAGGGTGGCGTCATCGGGCAGTCCCATACGGCTTTCAGCGTCGACCACGTCGCGACCCATCGCCAGCTCGTAACCCAGTGAGGCGAGGATCTCCGCCACTTTTGCCGCAGTGCGAAACTCCACCCAACCGGATTCCGCGAAATGGTGGAAATCGCGACGCCATGCGCTCATTTGTGGGGCTAATGTCTGGATGTACTGCGCCAGTGCGTTCATATCTTTTCCTGTCATCATTAAAATATGTGAACTGCTTCACGCTGTGATAGTTTTTACTTATCACTAATCGTTTTTTCACAGTTTTAACCGTTCAGGAATTACCCTCGCACATCCGTTTCCATTAAAGTAGATGACAGTTTCTTTACTCTGATAAACAACGGTTATCGGTCTCGTTATGTCATTTCAGATTAAATTTCATCAAATCAGGGCGTTTGTCGAGGTGGCGCGTCAGGGCAGCATTCGCGGCGCCAGCCGGACGCTTAATCTTTCGCAGCCCGCGCTGACCAAATCCATTAAAGAGCTGGAGGAGGGTATGGCGGCCCAGCTATTTGTGCGCCGGAGTAAAGGCGTCGCGCTGACCGAGTGCGGGGAAGGGTTTTATCACCGCGCTAATTTGATTCTGGAAGAGCTGCGTGCAGCGCAGGATGACATCCGCCAGCGACAGGGCGAGCTTGCCGGACAGATCAATATTGGGATGGGAGCCAGCATTTCACGCAGCCTGATGCCAGCCGTCATTACGCGTTTTCATGCGCAGCATCCTCAGGTCAACGTCCGGATTATGGAAGGCCAGCTGGTGTCGATGATTAATGAATTACGTCAGGGTGAGCTGGACTTTACCATCAATACCTATTATCAGGGGCCGTACGATCACGAATTTACGTTTGAAAAGCTGTTCGAAAAGCCTTTTGCCGTATTTTGTCGGGCAGGACATCCGGCGACAGGGGCGACCTCAATTAATGAGCTTCTGCAATATAACTGGACAATGCCTACGCCCCGGGGAAGTTATTATAAGCAGTTGCAGGATACTTTTAATCACCGCTCTCAAATACCGCGAATTGGCGTTGTCTGTGAGACCTTTTCCTCCTGTATTAGCCTCGTCGCACAAAGCGATTTCATCAGCATTTTACCGCAGGAGTTGGGCTGCGATCCGCTTCTGGCGCACCGTCTGATAATGCTGCCGGTTGTCGAAACCCTGCCTAAAGCGGCATATTATTTAATTCAGCGTCGTGATTCTCGCCAGACACCGCTTGCCGAATCATTAATCACGCAGTTTCGAAGAGAGGCCAGGAAATTAATTTAATAAAAATAACAACAATAAAAAATAGAGTCTGCCCGACATCAGACAGACTCCACAGAACACACAGTCGTGCATCCTTTCGCGGATCCTACATGCATTATCCATTGGGCAGGTTTATTAAGTTATAACAGCTTTTTCTTAAAAGAGAAGGACGTTGAGTGATTGATTTCACGATTTTTTAACGTAATTTATTTAATTAATTACGGCTGAAATTTAAGTTAATGTTAGATTAAATTCATTGCGTCTGCGATTATCTGTTCCTTAAGCCATTATTTGTACCCGTGCCCGGGTTATTGAGACCCGCAACGGGCGCAGGTATAGTACATCACTCAGATGTAGCCGGAGGATTTCCATGAACCCTGACGACAAATCACTTTTTCTTGACGCCATGGAGGATGTCCAGCCGCTCAAACGCTGCGCGGATATTCACTGGCAGCAGAGCCGCAACACGCGGGCGCGTCAGGAAATAGATACTGAGCAGCTCGATAACTTTCTGACGCTGGGGTTTCTGGAACTGTTGCCCCTTGACGAGCCGCTGATGTTCCAGCGTGAAGGGGGACAGCAGGGGGTATTTGATAAGCTGCGTTCCGGCAAATATTCCCGTCAGGCCAGCTTAACGCTGTTACGCCAGCCTGCGGAGCAATGCCGCCAGCTGGTCTATTCCTTTATTCGCCAGGCCGGACGTGACGGGCTACGCAACCTGATCATCGTGCATGGTAAAGGGCGTGAACAGCAGTCGCACCCTAACGTAGTGCGCAGCTATCTTGCGCGCTGGTTGACCGAGTTTGACGAAGTACAGGCCTTTTGCGAAGCGCAGCCGCATCACGGCGGCAGCGGAGCATGCTATGTCTCGTTGCGTAAATCAGAGGATGCGAAGCGAGATAACTGGGAACGCCACGCCAAGCGCAGCCGCTAATCAGGAAGGCGGGCGAGATGCCCGCCTGTCACTCAGAAGGTTTCCCAGTTCGCGTCAGCTGTATTCGCGCCTGCCGCTGACGGGCGCAGCAGTACGGGCGTTTTCACGTTTTTAGGGCGAGCCGCCGGCGATGCCTGAGCGTTCAGCCGGAATGCCGCCACGGCCTGACGCAGCTGTTCAGACTGATCTTCCAGCGCCGCCGCCGCCGTTGCCGACTCCTGTACCAGCGCGGCGTTTTGCTGCGTGACGCTGTCCATCTGCGAGACCGCCAGGCTGACCTGCTCTATACCGCGGCTCTGCTCGTCAGACGCCGAGGAAATCTCAGCCATAATATCGGTTACGCGCGTCACGGCCGCGACGATCTCTTTCATGGTCGCACCCGCCTCGCTCACCTGTTCCGAGCCGGTATTCACCCGGCTGACAGAGTTCTCGATAAGCCCTTTGATCTCTTTTGCCGCCTGCGCGCTGCGGCTGGCCAGCGTCCGTACTTCACCTGCCACGACCGCAAAGCCGCGACCTTGTTCCCCGGCACGGGCGGCTTCAACCGCCGCGTTGAGCGCCAGAATATTAGTCTGGAAGGCAATGCTATCGATAACGCCGGTGATATGCGCAATTTGCTGAGAACTGTCGGCAATGTCATTCATGGTACGCACCACGTTATCCACCACCTGACCGCCGCGTGCGGCGGTTTCAGACGCATTCTTCGCCAGCAGCGTCGCCTGGCGGGCGTTATCCGAGTTCTGTTTCACCGTGGCTGTCAGCTCTTCCATGCTGGCGGCGGTCTCTTCCAGCGAGGCTGCCTGCTGCTCGGTTCGGGCGGAAAGGTCGTTACTTCCGGCGGCAATTTCTCCTGCGCCCGTGTAGATAGAATCTGTGCTGCCGCGCACGGCGCTGACGGTGCTCACCAGCGACTGCTGCATCTCGTGCAGACCAGCAGCCAGCTGGCCCATCTCGTTGCGCCCGGTAATCGCGACATTTTGCGTCAGATCGCCGCTCGCGATGGTGCGAATATGGTTCATGATGGCGTTGAGCGGTTTCAGGAGCAGGTGCTGTAAACCCTGCCAGATCACCACCAGCACGGCGATCACGGTCAGGAAGATCGCCGCCAGCGTCCACTGCATCTGGGTAAAGCTGCTCTGGTTCTCTTCGGCGGCGGCTTTCAGCAGAACGTTGTTTTCAGCGCGCCAGCGGGTATAGACCGCCTCCATCTCATCCTGCGCCTGCTGGGCGTCCAGGTCGCCATAGGCCTGATAGTTATCTGCGCGCAGATACTCAATGGACAAGCGCATCACCTCGTGCATTTGCTTCCAGGCTTTCTGCATCTCTTCGGTGAGCGCGGCATGCTGGCCCTTCACCTGCGGAATAGCCTGCCAGTTTTTGTAATAGTCTTCGGCTTTGGCCAGCGAACCGTTGGCGGTGCCCAGCAGCGTGTTGATCGCCGCGAGAGAGGCCGGATCGCGCTGGTTTTTCAGGTAGCGGATCGCCACGCGGGTAACGGTAACGCGCGTTTTCACCAGCGTGTTAACGCTGTCGCTCAGGCTTTCCTGTTGGGCATTGAGTAACCCGGAGTTCTGAAAGTTGTGACGATCGTTGTTAACGGCAGAGTAGAACAACCCTCCCGTGACAACTTGCAGCAGACAGAATATGGTGAGGGCAAAGATAATACCGGTAATCACGTGCAGATTTTTCAGCATGGCGGTCATCCGTAAGAGAAGAGGCAGGGTTACATCAATACTATCGTCGTAGCGAATTTAAACTTTAATTTTACTATTGCTTAACTAATGGTTTCGTTGCGGAACCTGTTGTAAATCCGGATCATTTTTTATGAGGAAGGTCAGCATGAGCAGCATAGATAAAAGCGGAACGTTCACGCTCGGAACGCGTACGGTTAAACGATTTGGCTATGGCGCGATGCAGCTTGCCGGGCCTGGCGTTTTTGGTCCGCCAAAAGATAAAAATGCGGCGCTGGCGGTGCTGCGTGAAGCGGTGGCGTCGGGTGTGAATCACATTGATACCAGCGATTTTTACGGACCTCATGTGACCAACCAGCTTATCTGCGAGGCGCTTCATCCGTACCGGGACGACCTTACGATTGTGACCAAGATCGGAGCCCGACGCGGCGAGGATGCCTCCTGGCTGCCGGCGTTTTCCGCGCAGGAGCTGACGCAGGCGGTGCATGATAACCTGCGTAACCTGAAGCGGGATGTGCTGGACGTGGTTAACCTGCGGATCATGTTTAGCGCCCACGGACCGGCGGAAGGCTCGATTGCCGCGCCGCTGAGCACCCTTGCGGAGCTGCAACAGCAGGGGCTGGTTCGTCATATTGGGCTGAGCAACGTCACCGCTTCGCAGGTTGCTGAAGCGCAGAAGATGGTTTCCGTGGTGTGCGTACAGAACATGTACAACGTTGTGAATCGCGGTGACGATGCGCTGGTTGATTCGCTGGCGCAGCAGGGGATTGCCTGGGTGCCGTTCTTCCCGCTGGGTGGTTTCACGCCACTGCAATCTTCCGGACTACAGGCGGTGGCGGATTCACTGGGCGCGACGCCGATGCAGGTGGCGCTGGCATGGCTGCTGCAACGCTCGCCAAATATCCTCTTGATCCCGGGAACCTCATCGGTGGCGCATCTGCGTGAAAACCTGGCGGCAGCCGATCTGGTATTGCCGCCTGAGGCGCTGGAGACGTTAAATTCTCTGGTGGGGTAATCCCGATACCAGCAAAAGCCCGGAGGATTTTTCGGGCTTTTGCTGTTTATGATCCAATCTGACTTCTTTGGCGGTGAAGCGCTAACGCTTCTGCCACGATTTCCTGCTTACTTTTCCGTGTTTCATACGCAGTAATGCGGATGTACTCCATCAGCGCAGGATCGATGCGCGCGCTTAACATCCTGAGTTCGGCCTCCTTTGCGACACCGCGAGCAACACGCTTATCGGGATAATCGCGGGCGGGCATAGAAAACGTCCTCCAAAAATTGTCTTGTTAATTTGTGCTGTAAAATATGCGCTAGTCTAAATATAAAGTCAACGTATAGTGTATGTGGGGTGATTTGTGGTTACTTTGTTTTGTTTTTATAGTCATTTGAAAGTCATTACGTAGTGATGTTTTATGACGCGTTACGCTTGTCTGTGCGTAAAAATTTACAAAACAAATAATCTTCATTGCTATAGGGGGTTATAAGCGAAGCGGTTAAGGCGTAGCCAGCCGCTTACGCTGACATGGCTTGATCGATACCTCAGTTAAAACTACTGTATATAAAAACAGTATGGAGGTGTTTATCATGATCTTTTTCAGACCCGCAGAGTTGCGTGAAATCGTTGCTATTCCACTTTTCAGCGACTTAGTACAGTGCGGCTTCCCCAGCCCGGCAGCGGATTATGTAGAGCGGCGTATCGATTTAAACGAGTTATTAGTGGCCCATCCCAGCTCCACTTACTTTGTCAAAGCCGCCGGTGACTCGATGATAGAAGGGGGGATCAATAACGGTGATTTGCTGGTGGTGGACAGTTCCCGCAAGCCTGAGCATGGCGATATCGTGATTGCGGCGGTAGAGGGCGAATTTACCGTGAAGCGCCTCCAGCTGCGTCCCAATATTCAACTCAACCCCATGAACAGCGCCTATTCACCGATTATTGTCGGCAACGACGATACGCTCGATATCTTTGGTGTAGTGACGTATATCGTGAAATCCGCGAGCTGATCGTGTTTGTGAAGCTTAATTAATAGGCAATAAGTTAATTCTCATCATGCAAAAATCTTACGTCACCTGAGCTGTCTTGTCGGCAAACCTGATATTCATCGCATAAGCCGGAACTTGCTGGTCAAATATTCTGGTATTGGCGAATTACAGAGTGATATCCCATTTTTTTTATTTTGTTATGTTCCTGCACTTTAGTGAGTTTTCTTTTCTTCCGACAGAATACATTTTGTCTACATTATAATTTTAATTTATGATTCGCACACGAACAATTGATGTTACGCAGGGTTTTAGCATCGTGGCAGTCAATAAAACCCTGCTGTTATAAAGTAATCAGGAGATTCATTTTTATGTCAGACAATAATCCCCGCTCATCCGGCTGGTTAGGCCCGTGGTGCCTGCTGGTGGGTGTGATACTTCTTGTAACGGGGCTCTTTTTTGCTATCGGCGGTTTTAAACTGGTTTCCCTGGGGGGGAGTTGGTATTTTCTCATCGCCGGGGTTATCACTCTGCTCTCTGCGATTCAGTTCTTCCGCCGCAAGTCCTCTGCCGTGGGGCTGTTTGCCCTGGTGTTTCTTGGCACCCTGATTTGGGCATTTTTCGATGCCGGGCTCGACTTCTGGCCGCTGGTTTCCCGTTTAATGGTACCCGCCGGGCTGATGGTGCTGGCAGCTGCCACCTGGCCTGCATTGCGTAAACGTGAAGGAAAACCGTCCTGCGCAAAAGGGGCCCTGGGGGTCTGCGCGGTCCTTATTATTGCCATGGGCGTCACCTTTGTTCAGATGTTTCAACCCCATCCGACCGTGCCGTTTAGCGGTGAAAAACGTCCGCTGGTACCGGTAAAAGATGATGCGAAACAGCAGAACTGGGATCACTACGGTAATACGGCCGGCGGTAGTCGCTTTGTGGCGCTGGACCAGATAACCCGTGACAACGTGAAAAACCTGAAACCGGTCTGGACCTACCATACCGGTGACGTACCGGAAAGTCCGGACGGCAATGGCGCAGAAGATCAGCAAACGCCGCTACAGGTTGGCGATCGTGTCTTCCTCTGTACGCCGCATAACAACGTGATCGCCGTGGATGCCGATAGTGGGAAAGAGATCTGGAAAGCGGAAATCAACGCCAAATCTGCAATCTGGATGCGCTGCCGTGGCCTGGCATACTTTGATGCCACCAAACCGCTGGCACAGCCAACGGTAGCGGGCTCCACGCCGGTTCTGCCAGCGCAGGTCGCACCGGGCGCTGCATGCCAGCGCCGTATCCTGATGAATACTATTGACGGTAAGCTGATCGCGTTAGACGCCGATAACGGCAAATTCTGCCCGGACTTCGGTACTAACGGCAGCGTTAACCTGCATGAAGGGATGGGCGACGCGTCAGATCCCACCTACGTGCTGACGTCGGCCCCGACGCTGGCGGGTACGACGGTTGTCGTTGGTGGCCGCGTTGCGGATAACGTCAGCACCGATATGCCGGGAGGCGTTATACGTGGTTATGACGTGATCACCGGCCAGCTGCGCTGGGCGTTCGACCCGCGTAATCCGGATCCGAACTATGTTCTGAAGCCGGGCGAACACTACAAACGTAGCTCTGCAAACTCCTGGGCCCCTATGTCCTGGGATGCGTCGATGAATACCGTGTTTATCCCGATGGGGAGTTCCTCCGTCGACCTGTGGGGCGCTGACCGTATTCCGGAAGATCATAAATACGCCACCTCAATCCTCGCGCTGGATGCGACTACCGGGAAAGAGAAGTGGGTATACCAGACCGTGCATAACGACCTCTGGGATTTCGATATCCCGATGCAGCCGAGCCTGGTTGATTTCCCGACAAAAGAGGGCAACAAGCCCGCGGTGGTGGTGGGCACCAAAGCGGGGCAAATTTATGTTCTTGATCGCCTGACGGGTAAACCGCTCACTGAAGTGAAAGAGGTTCCGGTAAAACCAGCGGATATTCCACGTGAACAGTACCCGGCAACGCAGCCGCGCTCTGTGGGGATGCCGCAGATTGGCGCGGAAACCCTGAAAGAATCGGATATGTGGGGGGCGACGCCGTTTGACCAGCTGGCCTGTCGTATCAGCTTCAAATCAATGCGTTATGACGGTCTGTACACGATGCCGGGGACCGATATTTCCCTGAGCTTCCCGGGCTCGCTGGGGGGAATGAACTGGGGTAGTCTGTCCACGGATCCGAACAACCAGTACATCTTCGTCAACGACATGCGTCTGGGTCTGTGGGTCCAGCTGATTAAACAAGATCCGCAAAGCGCAGTGGCAAACACGGGCGGTGAAGCCGTGAACGCCGGTATGGGCGCTGTTCCGATGAAAGGAACGCCGTATTCGGTCAACAAAAACCGTTTCATGTCACCGCTGGGTATTCCGTGCCAGAAACCACCGTTTGGCTCTCTCTCTGCGATTGACCTGAAAACACAGAAAATCGTCTGGCAGGTGCCGGTCGGTACCGTTCAGGATACCGGTCCGTTTGGGGTAAAAATGCGTATGCAGATGCCTGTCGGTATGCCGACGCTGGGCGGTACGCTGGCCACGCAGGGCGGTCTGGTCTTCATTGCGGGAACCCAGGATTACTACCTGCGCGCCTTTGATTCCTCTACGGGGGAAGAAGTGTGGAAAGCGCGTCTCCCGGTGGGTAGCCAGGGCGGACCTATCAGCTATGTATCACCGAAAACCGGCAAACAGTACATTCTGATCTCTGCTGGCGGTGCACGCCAGTCGCCGGATCGTGGTGACTACGTGATTGCCTACGCGCTGGATAAATAACAGCGAAATAAGCAGCCTGGCCCCGTCGTAGTACGGGGCTTTTTTTTGACTAAAAACCACGCACAGGAAGAAAGCTGCGGTTCCGGTCAGCCCGTGAAAAGCACCCGCCAGCGACGGCGACGGCGAGTCATCTCGCGCCATAGCGCGACTATCTCGTCAGGTTGCAGGGCATCAATAGCCTGCGGCGTTAACACCGGCAAACCATAGCGCTGGCGCAGGGCGGCCACTGCCGTGGCGCTGGCATCCATCGGTGAGCGGATCTGCGTCGCCAGCTGCTGTCGCAATAGGCTGAACTCGGATTCATCGCACAGCGTCAGCTCTCGCAAAAATCGTTTGCAGCAACCCAACAGGTTCACGGGAGAACGATCAGGCGACTGTAACGCCAGCAGCAGGCCATCGCGATCGGCAATACGCTGATAACGACAGCTGACCACGTAGCCAATCTGCTGTTCCACGCGCAGGCGCTGGAAAAATCGCGGTTCGCAGCATAACGCCAGCAGCCGCAGCGCGGCGAGCGACGCACCCGGCGGCAGGGGAATAAACACCAGCAGCGCCGAATCCGCGCTGGCGTGCGGAATGTGTTCGACCCCGCCGGGACAATCGCTTAACGGCAACGGCTTAGCGTTAACCGGCGCCCGGAGCAGGCCAAGCTGCCGGGCTAACCCGTGCGCGTGTCCGGCGCTGCCGCCAGCTAACGCCGCCAGCCAGCCATTCCGTGACGGTTCCGATGCCAGTCGTTCAGGCAATTGCTTAAGCAACTGACGGATCGCAATGCCATCTGGCGCAGGCGTAATAGCCGGTGTGGGGCGGGAGAGGCGATCGATTATCGCCCCGATGATGGGTTCCGCCATCACCACGGCGTCAGGAAGCCGCAGGGTTAGCTGCCAGCTACCGTCAACCGTTTGCCACTCGCCGCTGCCGCCGATATGGCGCATTTCAGCCAGAAGAGGGCGTAATTGTTTGCCGATCGCCACCCCCTGTGACTCGCTTACGCGCGAATAAAAAGGCTTGCGGAGGATCAACGTCGGCGGTTGTACCTGCGCCGGTAAATGCAGCAGCGGAACGGCTTCTGGCGTCAGGGCTGGGGCAGAATATTGGGCAGCCTGCGGGTAGAAGGAAAACGCGATGGGGCTCTCATCCGCAACCGGCTGGCGACGCCAGTGGCTAAGCGGCAGGGCAAATCCCTGGCTGGAAATTGTCCCGGCGGCTTCCATTTTTTTGCAGGCCAGATATGAGGTGGGCGCCGCCAGTAAGTCGGCACAGAAGGCGGAAAAATCAACCGGCGCCGCGCCGGGCGCAAAACCAAACGCCCGCTGGCGAAGCTGGTCAAGGGCCGACAGGGCGCTAAAGCGCTGCTGTGCCAGCCGATAATAATGCCGCTGTTGCTCTTGCGTCGTTTGCTGTAGGGCCCGCAGCCAGCGCGTGATTTGCGCGTCTATGGCCTCGGGCCGTTCGCCGTCAAGCGTTAGCGCCAGCCAGCCGTAATCGTCATCCTGATAAAGCCAGTCCAGCGATACCTCTTCTGCCAGCCCGCGCGCCCGCAGCCCGTCAATCAGGCTTCCGGGGGCCTCGTCCAGCAAAAATTCCCGAAGCAAGGTGACGTTGTCACTTTTTCGGATCAACGGACAGTGCCACAGCGCGGGTCGCTCCGTCACTGCCAGCTGATAATCTGCTTCAGCGCTAAGGCGTAACGGGGGGGCGGCTTCAGGCACGCCACCTGAAGCAAAACCTGTCGCAAACGTATGGGCAAGCTCGGCTAACGCATCCAGCGTTTGCGGTCCCTGTAGCCACAATTGCAGGTGTCCGGCCACATAATAGCGGCGATGAAAGTCGCGCAACGCGGCGTGCAGCGATCCCGTGTCTTGCCCCAGAGAATCATGGCTACCCACCTGAAAACGGCGAAAAACCTCCGGTTGTTCCATCGCGTGGCGCGCCGCGGCTTCGCGCCGGGCGGCATCATGCTGCTGGATAAGCCGGTTTTCCGCATCAATGACCGCCACTTCGCGCTGGATGTCCAGCCGGGAAAGCAGCGGCGCCTGCAACATATCCCGCAGTCGCGCGACGCCGTCGGACAGGTTTTCGGCGGCAACCTCGAAGAAAAAAGCGCTGTGGCGAGCCAGCGTGGTGGCATTGACGTTGCCGCCCTGCCGCTGGACCCAGGCCATGAGTCGATCATCGCCCCGATAGCGCTGGCTACCGCGGAACAGCAGGTGCTCAAGCAAATGCGCAAGACCGGCGAAGCGTGGTGGCTCGTGATGGCTTCCGGCACTCACGCGCGCCAGCGCCGCCGCGCGTGTCGCCTGCGGCTGATGCACCAGCGTTGCGCGTAAACCGCCTGCCAGTTCCACGATGCGGATGGTCATTATCGTTACAGTTCCCGGGTTTTATAGATAAGCTGAGAACGGGTTCGGTTGCGAAACTGAAGCTGACCGATCTTCATATCACTACAGGCTGCTTCGCGTCGCGCCTCGATGATTTTATGATGATGCGGCGATTTGCTGCACACCGGATCGGCGTTATCCGCATTCCCGGTGAGCATAAAGGCCTGGCAGCGGCAGCCGCCGAAGTCTTTCTCTTTTTCATCGCAGGAGCGGCACGGCTCCGGCATCCAGTCAAACCCGCGATAGCGGTTGAAGCCGAAAGAGTCATACCAGATGGATTCCAGACTCTGCTCAAGCACCGACGGGAAATCCACCGGCAGCTGGCGCGCGCTGTGGCAGGGCAGCGCCGTGCCTTCCGGGGTCACGCTGAGGAAAATCGACCCCCAGCCGCCCATACAGCCTTTTGGCCGCTCTTCGTAATAATCGGGGGTGACGAACAGCAGGTTGGTCAGATTGCCGCTGGCGGCCATTTTTTGCCGATATTCGGCAACCACGCGTTCCGCGCGGGCAATCTGTTCCCGCGTCGGCAGAAGCCCCTGACGATTAAGGAACGCCCAACCGTAGAACTGGCAGGTGGCAAGTTCGACGTCGTCGGCGTCCAGCTCGATGCACAGTTCGATGATTTTATCGATCTGATCGATATTATGCCGGTGCAGGACGAAATTCAGCACCATCGGGTAATCGCGCGCTTTAACCGCTTTGGCCATCGCCAGCTTCTGCTGGAAGGCTTTTTTATTCCCCGCCAGCGCAGCGTTGAGCACTTCATCGCTGGCCTGGAAGCTAATCTGGATATGGTCCAGACCGGCCTCGCTGAATGCGTCGAGCTTGCTTTCCGTCAGGCCAATTCCCGAGGTGATCAGGTTGGTATAAAAACCGAGATCGCGGGCGGCGCGGATCAGCTCCGGCAGATCCTTACGCGTCAACGGTTCGCCGCCGGAAAAACCTATCTGCACGCTGCCCATCGCCCGCGCCTGGCGGAAAACCTCAATCCACTGTTCAGTGGTCAGCTCCTGATCCTGCCGGGCGAAGTCCAGCGGGTTAGAGCAGTAAGGACACTGTAGCGGACAGCGATAGGTCAGCTCCGCCAGCAGCCACAGCGGTGGATTGACGGCAGGTTTATTCTGGCTCACGGAAAATAATCCACTTCTGTTGATAAGCAATTTGCAGGAATTCTACGACGTCGTAATCCACGCCGCCGGCTTCCGGGAACCGTTCGTTGAGTATGGCAATGATGGCCGCCGCGTCGCGTTGGCCATCGACCAGTTCGAGGATCGCGGCGGCGGTCTCATTGAGTTTAGCCATGCCTTCCGGATAGAGGATGACATGGCTGTCCTGAGCGGCTTCCCATTGCAGGCGATAGCCGCGACGAAAGGCGACGATGGAGTTTTTTTGCATGCTTATACCAGTCGGGTTGTGTGCCAGGCCGCTTTGTCGGTGACCGTGTGATAAGGCGGACGCTGTAGCGCGTAGGCCATGGTCATCGCGTCGAGCATCGACCACAGGATATCGAGTTTGAACTGAAGGATCTCCAGCATCCGATTCTGCTTTTCCGCGCTATCGCAATAACGCTTCGCCAGCTCCAGACCATGTTCAACGTCGCGGCTGGCCTGGCTGAGGCGGCTGCGGAAATAAAAATAGCCTTCCTCTTTGATCCACGGGTAGTGCTGTGGCCAGCTGTCGAGACGCGACTGATGGATTTGCGGGGCGAACAGTTCGGTGAGCGAACTGCATGCAGCCTCCTGCCAGTTGGCGCGGCGGGCGAAGTTAACGTAAGCGTCGACGGCGAAACGGACGCCGGGCAGCACGTGGCGTTCGCTGATTAAGTCCTCGCGGCTGAGCCCCACGGCTTCGCCCAGCTGTAGCCAGGCTTCGATACCGCCGTCATGACCGTTGCTGCCGTCGTGATCGAGGATCCGCTGCACCCATTTGCGACGCGTGTGCGGATCCGGGCAGTTCGCCATAATTGCCGCGTCTTTCAGTGGGATCGTCGTCTGGTAGTAAAACCGGTTCGCCACCCAGCCCTGGATCTGCTCGCGGCTGGCCTCGCCGTTATGCATCGCGATATGGTACGGATGGTGAATATGATAGTAGGCGCCTTTCGCCCGAAGGGCGTGCTCAAACTCTTGCGGCGAGAGCGTTTCGCGAATGTGCATAGTTAGTCCTGAAGCGTGATGTTCATCCCGTCCCAGCTCACTTCTATTCCCTGCTGCGCAAGGGCGTGACGCTGCGGCGACTGCTCGTTAAGGATCGGGTTGGTGTTATTAATGTGGATCAGAATCTTGCGCTTTGCCGGCAGCGAGGCCAGCAGCGCCATCATGCCGTGTTCATCGCCGAGCGCCAGATGGCCCATGTCGCGGCCGGTATTGCGCCCGACGCCGGTGGCCTGGAGTTCATCGTCCTGCCAGACGGTGCCGTCAATCAGCAGACAGTCCGCCTTTTTGAGCCACGGCAGGATAGCGTCATCGGGTTCACCGAGACCCGGCGCGTAGAACAGCGTCTGACCGTTGCGGCGGTTTTCGATAAACAGCGCCACGTTATGCCCCGGCAGCGGGCGGTCGCGCCACGGCGAATAGGGCGGTGCGTTACTGGCGATGGGGACAGCGGTAAACTGCAAATCAGGGCAGGCTTCCACGCTAAAGGCGGTGAGCGGCGCAATCGGGTGATGAATAAGGCCGCCGTTCCAGTGCCGGAGCATGGTAAAAATCGGGAATCCGCTGGAAAGATCTTCATGCACCTCCGGCGTACACCATACCTGATGTGGGCACCCTTCGCGCAGGCTGAGCAGCCCGGTGGTGTGGTCAATCTGGCTATCGGTGAGAATAATGCCGCCAATATGCGTGCCGCGCAGAACCTCTTTCTTATTCAGTTCTGGCGTATGGGCAATCTGCTGGCTGATATCGGGGGAGGCGTTACACAGCACCCACTCTTTGCCGTTATCACTGACGATGATCGACGACTGGGTGCGAGGGGTCGCCTGAAGGGTACCGTCGCGCAAACCCTGACAGTTGGCGCAGTTACAGTTCCACTGGGGGAAACCACCGCCAGCGGCGGAACCGAGGACTTTAATAAACATGAAGATGGGCCAGGTAGTCAAACAAAAATGCCCGCACGGATGGCGGGCAGAGCGATTAGCGGTTGGAAATGTACAGGGTCACTTCCAGGCCAAGACGTAAATCAATAAAAGCAGGTTTCTTCCACATCGTTTTTTCCTCTTTAAAAATGCAGCACCAACGCCATTGTTTGTGCCAGTTTTGTGATGGTCATCAAATAATGCGTCACAGGAGGGCAAAGCTCAACCCGAAAGATGTAAGGAATTAACTTAATGTTTACAACGTAACCTATTGTTGCCAAACATTTTGCAATACCTTTTGCCAGTTACCCCACAGCAGCTTATTCAGCACAAATTGATCATAGCCGCTGTCACGCAACGCGCTGATTAGCCGTGGTAAACCACTCACATCGTGTAAGTCATCAGGCAACGTAATACCGTCAAAATCGGAGCCCAGCGCGACATGATCGTCACCCATGATGTTAATAAGATAGTCGATATGGCGAACAATCGTACTCAGCGGGGTATCGCTATCGCGTTTACCGTCGGCGCGCAGAAACGCGTTGCCGAAATTGACGCCAGCCACGCCGCCGCTGTCGCGGATAGCCAGCAGCTGCCGATCGGTCAGATTGCGCGGTTGCGGGCACAGCGTATGGGCGTTGGAGTGGGTGGCGACCAGCGGTGATGAGGAATGACGAGCGGTATCCCAGAACGCCTTTTCATTCATATGCGAAACGTCAATCAGCATGTTCAGGGCGTTAGCGTGCTTAATGAGGGCGATACCCTCTGCGGTAAGCCCTGGGCCGCTGTCCGGGCTGCCGGGAAACACCCCGTTAACGCCGGTGCCAAAACGGTTAGCAATGTTCCAGAAAGGCCCAATGCTACGCACCCCGGCGGCATAGAAAGCCTGTAGATCGCCTCCCTCGCCGTCAAAACCGCCCGCGCCCTCAATATGCGCTACCATCGCCAGCACCTTATCCTGACGGCAGCGTTCGATATCCGCCGCGCTCAGGCACAATCGCGCCCGGCCGTCGGAGTGGGCGACAAGCTGCTTAAGGATCGTCAGCTGCTGCCAGAGAATGTCGACCGGCTGCCACGGCTCGCAGGCGTATTGTGGCGCCATGCGGGCGATATACTCCTGCGGCGGCACGAACAGCGCGAACAGCCCGCCGGAAAATCCGCCTTGCTGCATGCGCGGATAATCGAGGTGTCCGTTTTCAATGCCGGAGAAGAAGGCCGTTACCGGATCCTGGCGATGGTGAAGCCATAAATTAAGCAACAGGTCATTGTGACCATCAAAAATCGCCATAGCGCATCCCACTGTCTTTTATTGCTGCGAAAGTTGCCTGGCACGATAACCGATTTGTCCGGTCCGGCAAGGGGAAAATTACAACTTAGCAGCAATTGTTAATATCACTTAACAGTGAGGAGATCCGCAAAGCGGGTGGTGTAGCGGGGTGAAAGCATTTCCCGTTTCATCTGCCACGGCTGCTGTATACCCTGTCCCGCGAAGTAAAGCGTGCCACGGCCATTTTCAGCATTCAGATGGTCTAATACATCCATTAACTTTTGGCTGTTTTTCCTGGGGGCGTTGTCGTCAAACAGATTAAGTTGCGCGACGCCCTGGCTATAAAAATCTCCCAGCATCACTCCGGCTTTCTGGTACCGATGGCCGTTCTTCCAGACCGCATCCAGACAACGAACTGATGCGCCGATAATATCCCGGCTATCCTGGGTTGGGGTGAGCAGTTTTACCGACGCGCTATTGCCATAATATGGCTCGTTAAGCGCGAAGGGCGAGGTTTTAACAAATACGGAGATAAAGCGGCAATGCTGATGCTCATTGCGAAGTTTTTCTGCTGCCCGGGCGGCATAACTACAGATGGCCTGGCGTACATCGTCATATTCGGTGATGCGTTCGCCAAACGAGCGCGAACAGACGATTTCTTGCTTTACCGGGGCAAACTCTTCCAGTTCAAGACACGGTTCGCCCCGTAATTCACGCACCGTTCTCTCCAGCACGACATTGAAATGTTTTCTTATGAACCGGATATCGGTGTCTGCCAGTTGCAGGACGGTCTTAATCCCCATCATCTCAAGCTTCTTCGCTATGCGACGTCCTACACCCCAAACGTCTTCGACGGGTAGCGCCGCCATCAGCTTTCTCTGACGATCCACATTGGATAAATCAACAACGCCTCCCGTCTGGAGCTGCCAGCGTTTTGCCGCGTGATTTGCCAGTTTCGCCAGCGTCTTTGTGGGTGCGATGCCCACCCCGACGGTCAGATGGGTGCGTTGCAGTACGGTCGCTCTCATTTCATGCCCAAAATCGGAAAGATCGCGACAATTACGTACCCCGGTAAGATCGCAAAAGATCTCATCAATGGAGTATATTTCGCTACGAGGCGACATCTCTTCAAGCGTGTTCATTACCCGGTTGGACATATCCGCGTAAAGTTCATAATTACTGCTTAAACAAACCACGCCATGATGCCTGAAGCGATCTTTCTGTTTGAAGTACGGTTCACCCATTTTCACAAAGGGTTTGGCTTCAGCGGAGCGAGAGATGACGCACCCATCGTTATTGGACAACACGACCACCGGTCGTCCCTTCAGGTCCGGGCGAAAAACCGTTTCACAGGAAGCATAGAAAGCGTTCACATCACACAGTGCAAACATGGTCAGCTCGCTCTGGTATCGCCAGGTGGGGTGAAAAACTGCATTATGATCACCGTTAATAAATACTGTATTTATATACAGTATTGTATATTGATAGCAAAGATCAAGGGGGAACGAGGAGTGACGTCGTACGGGTGCAGGAGGAAGAGGGTTATATTCAGAATGGCGGCGAGGCAAATCTGGCGGAAAGGGTATTTAATGAAATGTTTAAGGAATATAAGTGCCCATACGGCAGGTATGGGCAGTGAAGCCGTCGATATTACTTCTTCTTGTCCATCATCGCCTTGAGATCGGCAAAGGGGTTAAACGTGGCGACACCCACGTCTTTTTGCGCATCCTCACCCGCGACAACGGTGGTGCCATACTGATCCGCTTCGGTGTACTTTGAGTGCTCGTGATCGTGACAAAACAGGCACAACAGCTCCCAGTTACTGCCATCTTCCGGGTTATTGGTGTGATCGTGGTCGATATGGTGAACCGTGAGTTCACGAAGATTTGAATAAACAAACTCACGCGAGCAGCGTCCACAAACCCAGGGGTAGATTTTTAGCGCTTTTTCACGGTAGCCGCTTTCCAGCCGTGCGTAGTTTTTGGGGATCAGAGCCATTGCTGATGTTACCTGTTAAAAAGAGAATAGTTCACACTATATCCCATTATGAGATGTCAGGAGAATGCCTCCTCTGCGGGAAGGCAGCCTGCGATTTGCGTCTTTCTGTCAGTTTATTTGAAGCATTCCGTTAAATAATCACCATTTATTCTCATCCGTTAATGCGTAGAGTAGGGATAACGCAATGCTTTATCAGGATACTCCACTATGAAAAAGATTGGATTTTTGTCGTTTGGTCACTGGACGCCGTCACCCCAGTCCGGCACGCGAACCGCGGCTGACACGCTGCTACAGTCCATCGATCTGGCGGTCGCAGCCGAAGAGCTGGGCGCGGA
This sequence comes from Enterobacter cloacae complex sp. IR5450, assembly GCF_049238665.1. Taxonomy (NCBI): domain Bacteria; kingdom Pseudomonadati; phylum Pseudomonadota; class Gammaproteobacteria; order Enterobacterales; family Enterobacteriaceae; genus Enterobacter; species Enterobacter cloacae complex sp. IR5450. The sequence goes on along the minus strand of NZ_JBMKIC010000006.1, from coordinate 21,013 downwards.
CGGGGCTTATTTCCGTGTGCACCACTTTGCCCGCCAGCTCAGTTCGCCATTCCCCTTGCTGGCGGCAATAGGCGCGAAAACCAAACGTATCGAAATCGGGACGGGCGTGATCGACATGCGGTATGAAAATCCGCTGTATATGGCGGAAGATGCTGGCGCGGCAGATCTCATCTCCGGCGGGCGATTACAGCTTGGTATCAGCCGGGGTTCCCCGGAGCAGGTGATTGATGGCTGGCGTTATTTTGGTTACGTGCCGCAGGAAGGGGAAACCGAATCTGATATGGCGCGCCGCCACACTGAGGTACTGCTTGATGTATTACGCGGTGAAGGGTTTGCGAAGCCTAACCCACAGCCGATGTTCCCAAACCCGCCGGGATTGTTGCGTCTGGAGCCGCATTCAGAAGGCTTACGCGATCGTATCTGGTGGGGGGCTGGCTCTAATGCAACGGCAGTATGGGCGGCAAAACTGGGGATGAACCTGCAAAGCTCAACGCTGAAAGATGATGAAACCGGCGAGCCGTTCCATATTCAGCAGGCAAAACAGATCCGTGCCTACCGACAGGCCTGGGCTGAGGCAGGGCATACCCGTCAGCCACGCGTTTCGGTCAGCCGCAGTATTTTTGCCCTGATGGACGAACGCGACCGGATGTATTTCGGTTCAAGCCGCAATGAGAGCGACAGCGTGGGTTATCTGGATGAGAAAACGCGGGCCATTTTCGGACGCAGCTATGCCGCAGAGCCAGACAAGCTGATTGAACAGTTGAAAAAGGATGAAGCGATCGCGGAAGCGGATACGCTGTTGCTTACCGTGCCGAATCAGCTGGGCGTGGAATACAACGCACATGTGATCGAGTCCATCCTGAAACATGTCGCACCGGAAATGGGATGGCGCGATCGCAATGCGTAATCTGGCCCTCTGGTATCGCCGGTTTGGTGAGCCTGAATCGGTACTGCAAGCGGAAACCACACCATTGTCCCCGCGACAGCCGGGAGAGATACGTGTGCGCATGCTTTTTTCTCCGGTGAACGCCTCCGATCTCATCCCCATCACCGGGGCATATCGCCATCGCACGCCGCTGCCTGCGATAGCCGGTTATGAAGGGGTCGGAATAGTGACCGAAACGCCCGCCGCTTATCCGGCGCTGCTGGGCAAGCGGGTCCTGCCGTTACGGGGGCAGGGAACCTGGCAGCGCTATGTCGACTGCCCGGCGGCGTATGCGGTTCCCGTCCCGGACGACGTCGACTCGCTTCTTGCCGCGCGGGCGTATATCAATCCGCTTGCCGCACAGATGATGCTGGACCGCTATCCTCCGGTCGGGAAAACGGTGCTGCTCACCGCTGCCGGTTCTGACTGCGCCGTTCTGCTCGGGCAATGGGCACGCCAGGCGGGTGCAGAGGCGGTTTACGGGATCCATCGCTCGCCCGTGCACGCTCAACGTCTGGCTGAAAAGGGGATCGTCCCGATTGCGCAACACGATATGGCCGCCGTCAACGCTGCCGCCGCGCGCGCAGACGTGGTGTACGACGCCACGGGCGGCAGCCTGGCGGAGACGATCCTGAGCGTGATGCCCGAAACCGGCACCTTTGTCTGCTACGGGCTGCTCTCCGGGCAGACCTTCCGGCAGCAGCGGCCGTTGCCGCGCGTGGCGTGGTTTCACATTCGTAACTATCTGGACGCGCTGAGCGCTGAGGCGTGGCAGGCGGAGTTTCGGCGCATCTGGCCTAAACTGCGCGCCAGTCAGTGCAGCGATGTCACCCTCTACCCGCTGTCGGAATGGCAGCGGGCAGTAGGCAACTATCGCGAAGCGGGAAGAACGGGCAAGCCCATGCTGTCGATGGACAATTAATCGGCCTTATGGCTCATGTCGCTCAGCAGTACAGCGATACTTTGTCCACCGGCGGTCTGCTCGAGGCCAATTTTGACAATAATTGTCAGCGGAACGGAGAGCAGCATGCCGACAGGCCCGAGCAGCCAGCCCCAGAAAATCAGGGACAGGAACACTACAAGGGTTGAAAGCCCCAGCCCGCGTCCCATTATCCGTGGTTCAAGAATGTTCCCGAAGACAAGGTTAATCACCAGATAGCCTGCCAGCAGAATCAGGGCATCATACAAACCGCTGAAAACCAGCACCTGAAGGATAGGGGGGATCGCCGCCAGCACGGAGCCGATGTTAGGAATATAGTTGAGCGCAAAGGCCAGCAGCCCCCAGACGAAGGCAAAACGCACATCCAGCGCGGCGAGCATCCCCCAGACCACTAATCCCGTCACCAGGCTGATGGCCGTTTTCAGCACCAGATAGCGTGAAACGCTGTCGAGCGCGCGCTGAATGGCGCCCATTCCCTCTACCGGACGCACCATGATGTGCTGGAGCTTTGCAGGCAGCTGTGGAACTTCCAGCAGCATAAACACAACCGTCAGGAACAGCAGGAAAATTGAGGTCATGGCGTTGGAGAGTTGTGCCAGCAGGCTGGTGACAATCGTCATGGCGGCATTCGGATCGATGTATTTAAGCAGTTCCTCAACCGAGACTTCGATACCCGCGCGTTGCAGCCAGGGTTCAATTTGCAGCAGCGGGGTCGCCAGGGAAGAGCGGTATGTCGGTAGCGTCCGCGCCAGCTCGTTCAGGGAGGTTCCCAGATAGGCGACTAACAGCACCATCGCAACGATAATAATACTGATAAGCAGGCTTATCGCCAGCACACGCGGGATGCGCAGCCGCACCATTCGCTGCACCAGTGGATTGAGGATCACCGCGATAAAAAGCGCCAGGATAAAAGGCACGATGATATCGGCCGCAAAACGAACGCCGGTCAGAATGATCACCAGCATGCCCAGCATGATGACGATCTTAAGCCCGTTGAGGGTGATAATAGGTTTGGCCATGGACGTTCCTGAACAGTTTTTTATTTATAATAGAGGGGAAAGCGGATTAAAAAAACTAACCAAAATCAAACAGACTGGGTAAAGAAATGAAAAGGCTTTGAGTAAATTCCTGGCTTATGATACAAATCAGGCGTGTTCAACTACCGAGGACAATTTTCATCCGCAAAGACGAGAAGCAACACCGCGGATAATTGTAATTTTATGGACAATTTGTTCAGGACGTATTTTTCAAACAACTCTGCTCTGTTTTCAACCTCCCTCTGCCTGCTTTCTGGTGAGCAACACTGGCGTTCCGCGCTATAGTCACGTCTTCTGCCTGAGCTGGCGCTATGCGCTTAGCTAACTGATTTAATTCCCAATTTTTTGGTTTGCTGTCCGCAGTGAGCCTCGATGGATTATATTCTCAAGCAGGAGAAAAAACATGTTTTACTGGATTTTATTAGCTCTGGCGATCGTCGCTGAAATTACCGGCACCTTGTCGATGAAATGGGCGAGCGTGAGTGATGGCAGCACCGGTTTTATTTTGATGCTGGTCATGATTACGCTTTCCTATATTTTCCTCTCTTTCGCGGTTAAAAAAATCGCGCTGGGCGTGGCATACGCATTGTGGGAAGGTGTTGGTATTTTATTAATTACGCTGTTTAGCGTCATGTTATTTGATGAAACCCTGACGACAATGAAAATTGCCGGGCTGACGACCCTGGTCGCGGGTATCGTGCTGATTAAATCGGGTACACGCAAACCGGCAAAACAGCAGAAGGAGCAGACCCATGCAGCAGTTTGAATGGATCCACGCGGCCTGGCTGGCTTTCGCCATCGTTCTGGAAATTATTGCGAACGTCTTTCTGAAGTTCTCCGACGGTTTTCGTCGCAAAGCCTACGGCCTGTTATCGATTGCCGCGGTTCTGGGGGCGTTTAGCGCCCTGTCGCAGGCGGTGAAAGGCATCGATCTGTCCGTGGCCTATGCGCTGTGGGGTGGCTTCGGTATTGCCGCCACCCTGGCGGCAGGCTGGATTATGTTCGGGCAGCGTTTAAACAATAAAGGCTGGATAGGGCTGGTATTACTGCTCGCCGGCATGATCATGATTAAACTGGCCTGAGTGACCTACTGCTGCGCCAGGGCTTCCAGCCGGTCGCGAAAACCGGTCACCGACAACGCCCGGTTATCGGCGCGCCAGCGGTCTTTCGCCGCTGGCGCAGAACTTTGAACGCCAATCAGCTGCCAGCCGTTATCGGTTTTTAACATCAGCGGCGATCCGCTATCACCCGGTAGCGTATCGCACTGATGCGACAGCACGCTGTTTTGCGCCCAACCCGTCACCACGCAGTCCGTATGGGTGTACAGCGAATCGAGGTGATCAACAGGGTAGCCTGACTGCGTTACTTTTCGATCGGCGGCTTTCAGGGCGGCGGTGAGCGCGGCTTTATCGCCATCAAAGAGCGGCAGCGGGGTGATCCCGGACGGCGGATAACGTAATACGATCAGCCCGAAATCCCAGGAGGCCGCCCCGGGCGGCACAATCCAGCCATCACCATCCGGTTTCAGGCGTTTGCCAAGCGACGGATCCACCCGCCCCTCAATACCGTGAATTTCGTAGCGCCATATTCCTTTTTGCGACACAAAGCGCAGGGCGATCGCTTTATCCGGTTTGCCTTCAGGCGGCATTAACAGGCAATGACCCGCCGTCAGCGCAAGGCGTGGCGTAATGAGGGTTGCAGTACATAAATTGCCGCTGGCGGTTTCCAGTTGCCCGATGGCATCCCAGGGCGATTCGGTAGGATCGGTGACACGCGTACGATCGTCATGACCAAAAAACAGCGTCTTTACCTCTTTGGCGCTAATGGCGTCATCGTCGCCATCATCCGCATGTGAAAAGCCAGCAAAAAGGCTAAACGTTCCCAGTAACAACACAACAGATTTACGCATATCACACTCTGGTGGGGGGTAATTATGATTATTAAAAGTGATCCCTATAAAAATACTATAGACGCGACGGCGAGAAAGTGGGAGTAAAATCAGCGTGCTACATTCAGGAAAGATAAAAGTGGCTGGCGATGAGCGCGCATAAAATTAGCAGGATAAGAATGAACTCAAACCGATAGCGCCGCAGCATACGCCCTCCGGATAAAAAAACGGCGCTGACCGCAAACCCATTCAGCGCCGGTTTACCAACGTGCCCCGAAGGGCACGGTTAAGCTTGTACTCTTACGCTGCTGGCTGTGCAGCAGGTTTAGCCGCTTCGTGTTTTGCTGCTTTTTTGTGATGCTTTTTAGCCGCCTGTGCTTTCTGCTCTACCGCTGGTTTTGCCGCTTTTTTGTGGTGCTTTTTAGCGGCCTGCGCTTTCTGTTCTGCCGCTGGTTTAGCCGCTTTGTGATGTTTTTTATGGTGAACCGTTTTGGCCGGAGCAGCGGTGGAAGCCGCAGGCGCTGCGGTGGCGGTAGTTTCAGCCGCGAATGCAGCGGAAGACAGACCCATAGCAGCGGCAACAACCAGAGCTAATACTTTTTTCATTTTCATACCCTCGAATTTGGTTTTTCATTTAACCCCACTGCGGGGCCGTTGAAATAACTATATCCCTGTAAATTCGGGGTTTCCGTGAGTGATTGGTATCGGCGTGTAACCATATGTACAACGCCGGGGCAGATCCCCGGCGCATTCGGTTACAGGTAGCGGGATGTCAGGTGTTCGCGGAAGTAGCGGATATTCAGATCTTCACCCGTGGCCTGGGTGATGAGCTGCGATGTGCTGAAACGGCTGCCGTGCTGCCAGATATTCTGACGCAGCCAGTCAAACAGCGCCGAGAAATCGCCCCCGGCGATGCATGCCTGCAACCCGGGCAGCGCAGTTTTGGCGGCATGGAACAGCTGTGCCGCATACATTGCTCCCAGCGTGTAAGACGGGAAGTAGCCAAAACCGCCGTCGGTCCAGTGGATATCCTGCATACAGCCGTTGCGGTAGTTATCTTTGGTGGATAACCCAAGCCAGGCCTGCATTTTCTCATCCCATAACGCGGGAATATCATCGACTTCAATTTCGCCATTGATTAGCGCGCGCTCGATCTCATAGCGCAGCACCACATGCGCTGGATAGCTCACTTCATCCGCATCAACGCGGATGTAGCCCGGCTTCACGCGCTGGTTCCAGGCAATGAAATTCTCTTCGCTGAATGCCGCCTGGCTGCCGAAACGGGCATGAACCGCCGGAAGCAGATGCTTCAGGAAAGCGTCGCTGCGGCCTAGCTGCATTTCAAAGAACAAGCTCTGGGATTCATGGATCGCCGTAGAGCGCGCCAGCGCAACGGGCTGACCGGCCCATGATCGCGGAAGGTTTTGCTCGTAGCGGGCATGTCCGGTTTCGTGGATCACGCCGAAAAGCGCGCTGAGCAGTTCATCTTCATCGTAACGCGTGGTGATACGCACATCTTCCGGCACGCCGCCGCAGAACGGGTGGGCGCTAACGTCCAGACGACCGCCGTTAAAATCGAAGCCAAGCATTTTCATCGCTTCCAGGCCCAGCTCGCGCTGCGTGGCGGTCGGGAAGGGACCCTGTGGCGGAACGAACGATCGTTGAGCCTGTTTTTCCACAACCTTTGCCAGCAACTCCGGTAGCCAGGACTTCAGATCGCCGAACAGCACATCCAGGCGAGCGCTGGTCATGTCGGGTTCAAAGATATCCAGCAGCGCGTCGTAAGGCGTGCAGCCTTTAGCTTCAGCGCGCAGGCGGGCTTCTTCACGACTGAGTTTCACCACCTCTTTCAGGTTGGCTGAAAAGCCCTGCCAGTCGTTGGCCGGACGCTGAGTGCGCCACGCGTGTTCACACCTGCTGCCCGCCAGCGATTTGGCCTCCACCAGCGATTCCGGCAGTATAGTTGCCTGCTGGTAGTGGCGCGTCATTTCACGCAGGTTGGCCAGCTCAACGTCGTTCAGATCTTCGTCTGCCGCCGCCGCCAGCCATTCACCCACTTTTTTATCGGTCAGGATCTGATGTTGCAGGACGCTCATCTCCGCCAGCGCTTCACCGCGCGCGGCGCTGCCGCCTGGCGGCATCATGGTGAACATGTCCCAGCTGGCGATGGAGGAGAGGTGAGAGAAGCGGGAGAGGCGCTGGAAGGTGCGGGTGAGTTGTTGATAGTTATTGTTTTTCATGAAGTCCTCGTGTCTGAATCAGCCGATGACAAAAATTAGCATCGGCTCGATTTAAACACGAAGAGGGCTGAATGTTAATGCAATCGTTTATGCAGGCTCGCGCCCACCAGCAGTGCCGCGCACAGCATCAGCGCGATAAATCCGCCCACGCCGTTCCAGCCGTAGTTATGCCAGAACACCCCGCCGAGCGTACCGGCTATGCTGGAACCAAGATAGTAACTGAACAGATACAGTGACGAAGCCTGACCTTTAGCGCGGCGCGCGCGTGGGCCAATCCAGCTGCTGGCAACGGAATGCGCGGCAAAGAAGCCCGCAGAGAAGAGCAGCATTCCGGCAAAAATCAGCCACAGGGAAGAGAAAAGCGTCATCAGCAGTCCGAACAGCATCACGGCGGTGGATACCAGCATCACCGGACCACGGCCGAAGCGCGCGGTCATGGCGCCCGCTTTTGGCGAACTCCATGTCCCGGTAAGATACGCCACAGAGAGCAAACCCACCAATGCCTGGCTAAGATGCCACGGTGAAAGCATCAGACGATAGCCAATGTAGTTGAACAGCGTCACGAACGAGCCCATCAGCAGGAAACCGGTCAGGAACAAACGGGGCAGCCCTTGATCGCGCCAGTGCAGACGAAAGTTGATAAATAACGTTTTCGGACGCAGGGAGGTCGGGCGGAAATGGCGCGATTCCGGCAGGATTTTCCAGAACATCAGCGCCGAAGCGAGGGCGAAGCAGCCGATAACGGCCAGCGCAATGCGCCAGTTAAAGAAATCGGTAAACACACCGCTGAGCAGCCGTCCGCTCATCCCGCCGATAGAGTTCCCGCTAATGTACAGCCCCATGGAGAAGGCCACGAAGCTCGGGTGGATCTCCTCGCTGAGATAGGTCATCCCGACCGCCGCAACGCCGCTCAGGGATAACCCAATCAGCGCGCGCATGACCAGAATGCCGTGCCAGCTGGTCATCATGGTGGACAGCAAGGTACACACGGAGGCCAGCATTAACGCCGTTACCATGACCTGCTTACGTCCGATGGCATCCGAAAGTGGCCCGGTGAACAGCAGACCGATCGCCAGCATCCCGGTTGAAATGGAGAGCGAAATACTGCTGCTGGCTGGCGACACGCCAAATTCATGCGACAGGACCGGCAGGATCGGCTGAACGCAGTAGAGCAGGGCGAAAGTGGCGAGACCCGCTGAGAAGAGCGCCAGCGTGACGCGCATAAACTGGGGGGTACCACGTTTAATAAACTGAACCGGCTGCGGTGCTGCGGGTAAATCATCAATGTCGCTGGCCGGCGCGATATCAACGGTCGTTGTACGGCTCACACATAATCCTTGCTTAAACATCCCCGTGGTTTCTGGTGACGGGTATGACCACAAGATTAGGGTAGGAAAATGTAAATATTCTGTCTAATATATTAATAATCTCAAATGATACTTTAAAAATATGAATATCGAGCTGCGCCATCTACGCTATTTTGTCGCCGTCGCCGAAGAGCTGCATTTTGGTCGTGCGGCGGCAAGGCTGAATATCTCTCAGCCACCGCTAAGCCAGCAGATACAGATCCTGGAGCAGCAGGTCGGGGCGCGTCTGCTGGCGCGAACCAACCGCAGCGTGAGCCTGACGGCGGCGGGAAAACAGTTTCTTGCCGATAGCCGACAGATCCTGAGTATGGTGGAGGACGCCGCCGCCAGAGCGGAACGGCTTTATCTCGGGGAGACGGGAGAGCTGCGCATCGGGTTTACCTCATCGGCCCCCTTTATCAGCGCTGTTTCACAAACGCTATCCTCGTTTCGCCGTAACTTTCCGGATGTGCATATTCAGACGCGCGAAATAAATACTCGCGAGCAGATATCGCCGCTTAACGAAGGATCGCTCGATCTGGGGCTGATGCGTAACACGCAGTTGCCTGATACCCTGGCGTGGCAGGTGATCCTGCGCGAACCGCTGATGGCGATGATCCCCCGGGATCATCCGCTCGCCGCGCAGCACAGCGTCACGCTGGCTGAACTGGCGAAAGAGCCATTTGTCTTTTTTGACCCACAGGTGGGAACCGGGTTGTATGACGATATTCTTGGTTTGATGCGGCGATATGGCCTTGTCCCGACTATCGCGCAGGAGGTGGGGGAAGCCATGACGATCATTGGTCTCGTTGCCGCAGGGCTTGGCGTGTCGATTCTCCCGGCCTCGTTTAAACGGGTACAATTGCCGGAAATGCGCTGGGTGAAGATAGCCGAGCAGGATGCAGTCTCAGAGATGTGGCTGGTGTGGTCTAAACATCATGAACAGAGCCATGCGGCACAGCGTTTCAAAGAACAATTAATTACCGCTTCTCGCGGGCGTTATTTATAGGGAAAAGTGGGCGAAAATGTGCAGTAAATCACATGGCTAAGTAAAAATTTGACGTCAGCCATTGAAGTGCTTCACCATAGCCCTCAGTTTATTTCGAAGCTCGAAAATAAGGGAGTACGAGGTGGTTGCTGATAGTCAGCCAGGGCATATCGATCAGATCAAGCAGACCAACGCGGGCGCCGTTTATCGCCTGATTGATCAGCTTGGTCCGGTTTCGCGTATCGATCTTTCGCGCCTGGCACAACTGGCACCCGCCAGTATTACCAAGATTGTCCGCGAAATGCTGGAAGCCCATCTGGTTCAGGAGACAGAAATTCAGGAGCCGGGCAGTCGTGGCCGTCCGGCGGTGGGGCTGGTGGTGGAAACGGAAGCCTGGCACTACCTGTCGCTGCGGATTAGCCGCGGGGAAATATTCCTCGCGCTGCGCGACCTCAGCAGCAAGCTGGTGGTGGAAGACCGGCTGGAACTCCCGCTTAATGCAGAGCAACCACTTCTCGATGCCATTCTGACCCACATCGACCAGTTCTTTATTCGTCACCAGCAGCGTCTTGAACGTTTAACGGCGATTGCGATCACCCTGCCGGGAATTATTGATACCGAAAATGGCATTGTGCACCGCATGCCGTTTTATGAAAACGTCAAAGAGATGCCGCTGGGCGACGTGCTGGAAAACCACACCGGTGTACCGGTCTACATTCAGCATGATATCAGCGCCTGGACGATGGCGGAGGCGTTGTTTGGCGCTTCCCGGGGCGCGCGCGACGTGATTCAGGTGGTGATTGATCATAACGTTGGCGCTGGTGTGATTACCGACGGGCGTCTGTTGCATGCTGGCAGCAGTAGCCTGGTGGAGATCGGCCATACGCAGGTCGATCCGTACGGAAAACGCTGCTACTGCGGTAACCATGGCTGTCTGGAGACGATTGCCAGCGTCGAAAGCGTGCTGGAGCTGGCGCAAGTGCGGCTCAGCCAGTCGATGAGCTCCACGCTGCACGGTCAACCGTTGAGCGTCGAGGCACTGTGCGCAGCGGCAAGGCAGGGCGATCTGCTGGCGAAGGACATTATTACCGGCGTGGGCAATAATGTCGGGCGCATTCTGGCCATTATGGTGAACCTGTTTAACCCGCAAAAAATACTGATCGGCTCCCCGCTCAGCCAGGCGGCGGATATCCTCTTTCCGGCGATTTCCGCCTGCATCAATCAGCAGGCGCTTCCCGCGTACAGTAAAAACATCGTGGTCGAAAGTACGCAATTTTCCAACCAGGGCACGATGGCCGGCGCCGCGCTGGTAAAAGATGCGATGTACAACGGCTCGTTACTGATTCGTTTGCTACAGGGCTAACTCTTTTCCAGAGATGTACGAAAAATTGCGCTATCTCAAGCCCGGTAGCGCACGCATCCCGTAGACTTTCCCCACTGAATTATTTACCTGGTTTATATTTTGAAGCATACCCAAGAGGTGGAATGAGTCATGCTTAAGCGTTTCTTTATTACTGGTACGGATACGTCTGTCGGGAAGACAGTCGTATCCCGCGCGTTACTCCAGGCCCTGGCGGCAAGCGGTAAACGCGTTGCAGGATACAAGCCGGTTGCAAAAGGCAGTAAAGAGACGCCAGAAGGGCTGCGCAATAAGGACGCCCTGGTTCTGCAAAGCGTCTCGTCTCTGGAACTGCCTTATGATGCCGTCAATCCTATCGCGTTAAGCGAAGAGGAAAGCAGCGTCGCTCACAGTGGGCTTATCAACTACAGCCTGCTTTCTGATGGCCTGGCAAATCTGAGTGAAAAGGTTGACCACGTTGTCGTTGAAGGGACCGGTGGCTGGCGCAGCCTGATGAACGATTTACGTCCCCTTTCCGAATGGGTGGTGCAGGAGCAATTGCCGGTGATTATGGTCGTGGGCATCCAGGAAGGGTGCATCAACCATGCCTTGCTGACGGCGCAGGCTATCGCTAATGACGGCCTGCCGCTGATTGGTTGGGTGGCGAATCGTATTAACCCGGGCCTTGCGCACTACGCTGAAATCATCGACGTGCTGAGCAAAAAGCTGCCTGGCCCGCTGGTGGGCGAACTGCCTTATCTGCCCCGCGCAGAGCAGCGCGAATTAGCGCACTATATCGATCTCTCGGCTTTCGGCGGTATGCTGGCCGTAGATCGAGTCGTGGCGTAGCGTTCTCGACAATACCGACGCCACAACACAGGCAACCAGCAAACCGGGAAGTAAAAAATACTGCCCGGTCATCTCACAGACCATCAAGGCCGACATGATTGGCGCATGCGTTGTGGCGGCGAGCAGCGTCGCCATTCCCGCCAGCCCAAGCAGGATCGCCGTCTCAGAGCCAGGAAACCACAGCGTAAAGATCTGCGCAAACAGCATTCCCGTTGCCATACCAACGAACAAGGTTGGCGTAAACACGCCTCCCGGTGCGCCGGATCCGCTGCTTGCCAGTACCGCCAGCAGCTTGCAGATAAAAACGCCAGCAATCACCGACAGCAGCGGCGGCGACTGCAAAAACGCCTGAACCACGCTATAGCCATTCCCCCATACTTTCGGCGTCAGCAGCGACAGCAGCCCGACGATCAGACCATCCAGCGCCAGCTGCCACGGCGGTGAGAGTTTGAGACGCAGAAACAGCCTGTGGCTGGCCGCCATCAGCCACATCAGCAGCGGGCCGCAAACGCCAGCCAGCAGACCCACGCCAACGATCAGGAAATAATCCACCGCCGTAAGCATCTCGCTGAGATGGACATCATATAGCGTATTCGCGCCGGGACTTAACAGGCGCGTGGTCAGCAGGGCCACTACAGCGGCAATCACCACCGGGCCGAGGGAGGCCAGCATCAGCGTGCCAAACAGGATCTCTGCGATAAACAGGCTGCCCGCCAGCGGCGCATGATAGGCGCTGGCCACCCCGGCGGCGGCACCGCAGGCGATCCACAGTTTCCATTCGGATTTTGGCGTACAACGTTGTGCAAAAAAGGAGGCGGCGAGGGCGGCGAGCAGGATCATGGCGCCTTCACGGCCGATGGCGCTGCCGCTGGCGACCACCAGACTTCCGCTTTCGTTGCTGAGAAATAGCCACTCCAACAGATACATACTGTGGCGGAACACCGCAACGGCCAGCGCCGCCAGCACGCCGGTGACGGTAGCAATCCGGAGACGACGAAACATCGCGCGGATGTCGGGGTAAGCGTGAAGACGTTGCATGAAGTCGTGATTTAACGGGGACGATACAATATTGTGGCGGTAAATCGGGAGGTTAGCAAAAGGTATGCGTGCGGAAAAAGGCCGGGCAGTACCCGGCCTGAATGCTTAACTCTCGCTATGAATATTCAACGCCCGGCGCGTACGCCCTGAGCTCAAATACTCCGCAATATAATCCTGAGATATTTCGCCGTTATAGCGTCCGTCCTCGTCCACAATCGGCATCCAGCTGGTGTTGCTCTCATACAGGCGAGAAAGCACCACGCGCAGGTTATCCTCGGCCTTACCGGTCATACGGAACGGATGCAGAATATCCCCGCAGCTGCCGCTGGCGTTACGCGCTTCGCGGCGCTTCACAAAGCCGAGCGGTTTGCCGTGCTCATCAACCACGGTAATGGCGCGAATATCGTTGTCATCCATGGTGGCGAAGGCCTCCGGCAGCGGCGTCGATTCGCGTACCGTAATGGTAGGCTGCTGGTCGGTGACGTCGCCCGCCGATACCAGCAGCAGGCGTTTCAACGTCCGGTCCTGACCAACAAACGAGCCAACAAACTCATTCGCGGGTTTCGCCAGCAGCTCGTCCGGGCTGGCGCACTGCACGATACGCCCCTGACGGAAGACGGCAATACGGTCGCCCAGCTTCAGCGCTTCGTCAATATCGTGGCTCACCAGCATCACGGTCTTTTTCAGCTTGCGCTGCATCTCAAGGAATTGGTTCTGGATCACCTCACGGTTGATCGGGTCGACTGCACCGAACGGTTCATCCATCAGCAGGACCGGAGGATCGGCTGCCAGCGCGCGGATGACGCCGATGCGCTGCTGCTGGCCGCCGGACATTTCACGCGGATAGCGGTGAAGGAATTTATGCGGATCCATTGCCACCATATCCATCAGCTCTTCGGCACGGGATTTACAGCGTGCCTTGTCCCAGCCCAGCATGCGCGGCACGACGGTAATGTTCTCTTCGATGGTCATGTTCGGGAACAGGCCAATCTGCTGGATCACGTAGCCAATGTTGCGGCGCAGGGTCACGGTGTCCATTCCGCTGGTGTCTTCGCCGTTAATCAGGATTGTCCCGCTACTTGGCGTAATGAGACGGTTGATCATCTTCAGGGTAGTGGTTTTCCCGCAGCCGGACGGGCCGAGCAGCACGCACATTTCCCCTTCAGGCACGTTCAGGTTGACGTTGTCGACGGCCTTAAACGTCTGGCCGTGTTTCTGTGAAAATTGTTTGGTGAGGTTTTCCAGTTTTATCATTATCGAATCCCCTTCGGAGTCAGTACCACCTGCAAACGGTGCAGCAACCAGTCGAGCACAATCGCTAAAAGACAAATCATCAGCGCGCCCGCAATCAACATACGAATATCACTCCCGCCAATACCGTTAAGCAGCAGCAGGCCCAGACCGCCCGCGCCAATCACGGCGGCAATCGCCATGACGCCAATGTTCATCACCACGGCGGTGCGGATACCGCCAAAAATCACCGGCAGCGCCATCGGGATCTCCACCCAGCGCAGACGCTGCCAGAAGGTCATGCCGATGCCGCGTCCCGCTTCACGCAGGCCGGGGGGCAGGCTGTCGAGCGCCGTATGGGTGTTACGCACAATCGGCAGCAGCGAATAGAGGAACACCGCCGTAATCGCGGGCAGGGCGCCAATGCCCTGACCGATCAGCGAAAAGAGCGGGATCATCAGGCCGAAAAGCGCAATTGACGGGATGGTGAGCACAATGGTGGCAATCCCCAGCACCGGCGTTGCCAGCCATTTATGGCGGACAATTAAAATGCCCAGCGGCACGCCAATCACAATCGCCAGGCCGACGGCGAGCGCCACCAGCCACAGGTGTTGCAACGTCAGGGTTAAGAGATAGTCCCAGTTGTCGAGAATATAGTGAATCGTCTCCATAGCGCCTCCTACAGCAACTGTTTGCTACGCAGGAAATCACGGGCGACCTGCTGCGGTGACTGATGGTCGATATCCACCTTCTTATTCAGGTCGGTGATAACGTCGTTATTGAGCTGGGCTGAGAGGGTGTTCAGCGCCTCCTCCAGCCCCGGGTTAGCCTCCAGCGTGTCTTTTCGAACAACTGGCGTCACGGCATAACTCGGGAAGAAGCCTTTATCGTCTTCCAGCACTTTAAGATCGAAGCCCTTTACGCGCCCGTCGGTGGTGTAGATCAGCCCCGCATCGACAAACCCGTCGCGCACCGCGTTATAGACCAGGCCCGGATCCATCTGGCGGATCTGCGGGCGGTCCAGCTCCATCTTGTAGGCCGCCTGCAACGGTTTCATCCCGTCGCTGCGTCCGGCAAATTCCAGGTCAAGGCCCAGCAGCCAGTTGTTATCCGGATCGGTTTTACGGATCTGCTCAATCTTTGCCACCATCTCAGACATGGTATTGATATGTTCAGCCTCGGCGCGCTTGCGCTGCATGGCAAAGGCATAGGTATTGTTCATATCGGCAGGTTTAAGCCACACCAGACCGTGCTTCGCGTCGAGGCGTTTCACCGTCTCGTATGACTCCTGTGGCGACATGCGTTTGTTGATGTGGTTGAAGATGATCAGCGACGTGCCGGTGTACTCCCAGGTCATATCAATCTGCCTGTTGATCATCGCGTTACGGGAAATCACCGTTGCAATATTGGTCTGCGGCTGCACCTGAAACCCTTTCTTTTGCAGATACTGCACGGTCATGGCCGAGAGAATGTGCTGCTCGGTAAAGCTCTTGGTTGCCAGGATCAGCGGCGCGGCGAGCGCCTGGCTGGTGAAGAGCGCGGCGGCGCATAGCGCCGTCAGGCCGGAAAACAGTCTCATAGAAGCTCCTTGTTATAATTATCGCGCGAGATGCGGGCTCAGTAGTCGACCCAGTGCCGCCAGCAGCGTATCCAGAATCAGGGCGAACAGGGCGGTGGCCGCCGCGCCCAGGATCAGCGTCGGGAAGTCATTCAGGTAGATCCCAGGGAAAATCAGCTCGCCGTAGCTGCTGGCGCCAATCAGGAATGCCAGCGGTGCGGTACCGACGTTAATCGCAGTGGCAATGCGAATACCAGAAAGCATCACCGGCCACGCGTTAGGGATCTCAACCTGACGCAGGCGCTGCCATTTGGTCATGCCGATACCGTTTGCCGCTTCCAGCAACGACGCGGGAACAGAGCACAGCCCGGCATAGGTGTTACGCACAATCGGCAGCAGAGAGGCCAGAAAGAGGGCGATAATGGCCGGTTTATCACCGATGCCAATCACCACCATCGCCAGCGCCAGAACGGCCAGCGGCGGCAGGGTGTTACCCACGTTAAAGATTTGCATCACATATTCGGCGATACCACGCGCGGCCGGACGGCTCAGCAGAATACCGCTTGGAATGCCCACCAGCAGGGCAAAGAACATTGATGAAAAGACCAGAATCAGGTGCTGTTGCCCGAGGTAGATCAGGTCAACCTGGCGCGCCTTAATCGTCTCCAGTCCAATTCCCCAGGTGAGGAGAGCGAGAACCACGATAATCGCGCCGACAAAAAGCAGCGAACGTTTAAGTAATGGGTGCATTGCGGTGTGTCTCCCTGTGCGCATGCGTTATAGCAACCACCGGTTGCCTGTTGTTATGCCATGTTTCGGCAGGGGTACTTCACCTATAGCAAGCGAAACGGAAGGGTTCCAGCGAAGGGGGTAAAACAGTAACCCTATGAAATTAGTGACAACCTGGGTGAAGCCTTATGGCATAAGGGCTGTCAGTGGGCAGGCAGAATAGTCTTAAAGAAGCATGCCTTACGTGACAATGTCACGTAAGGCATGCTGATTAAACCTGTCGACTAAGCGCGGCGCGCACTTTTCGTACCCGCCACGAGATGCGGACGATAGAGAAGGCGGCGACGACCACCAGCATCAGGCCCAGCGCCAGCATCGCGTGGAATCCAAACTCTCTGAACAGGATCAGCCCCGCGATACCTCCGCTGATAAAGGAGAAAAGGGTAGTTAAATGGGTTTTGAGCTGACTCTTTTGCGCGGCCGTATCTTTGGAATAATCCCGGCGCAGCATGGCGACCATAACGGAGGCCAGCGAAATGCCCGCATCGGTCAGCGTGCCGGTGATGTGTGTGGATCTTACCCGTCCACCGGATAGCTGAGTGGAGGTGGAATTATGAATTCCCATCAACCCGCACAGGAAAATAATTATCTCCTGATTCGTGGCAAAGGAGTGAAAATACATTTCGTACAGGGATACCCCTGCCAGTAATAGCCCTTCAACAAACAGAACCTGGCTGAATACCAGCCTGATGTTATGGATAATCCCCCAGATAACAATAATCCGCGCAGCGATGGCGCCTGAGACAAACGAAAGAATAATGGCGCCGAAGAAAAGAATATCGCTGAGATCGGTGGAGGAAACTTCGCTGGATAGCTGCGAGGTATTGCCCGTCATATGCGAGGGAAAAAAGCCGAACGCGCCCAGCGCAATGGCATTCAGCAGTCCCGCGGAGGTCGCCAGCCAGAGGGCAAGACGACGATCCTCCTGATGCGTTCGTTCTTTCTTTAATTTAATCAGCAAAGAATACCTCCGGTTTGAGCTTTGCCTGAACGCTCAAGCTAACAAAGCGATGTCGCTGGCTGACCAGGATATTGCTTAATTATTATTTCAACGGGAGGAGTGCGAGGTTTTGTAATTAAAGAAAATAACCTTGTTAATATAATGCTTTATTGCTGATGACGCGAGCAGACTGGCGGGCATAAATACCGGCCCAGTATGCATGCTCGCTGGAGCGGGATGGGATTTGATTCAGTGTAGACATAGATGTAATTCACAACGACGAGAAGAGAAGCCAGCATCTGGTCGCCGCTGTTCCTGGGAAGGTACAGATCGCCAGCCAGGGTGATCCCGTATCGGTTCTCGAACGTCACCTTGCGGTGGTCGACTTTATCGCTCTCGGCGAAGGTCTTATCTCAGGTTGTCACCATCGAAACGCGGGCGTCAGGATTTCGTGTTTCTTACTAATTCATTGTTTTAACTCAACTTAATGATGCGCATAGCAGCACGGCGGACAGTTTGGTGAATATTTTCATTCGACGCTGGCGTCCGGCTGGGGCCGGATGATTGCCGTGCGCATCACGCCCGATATGGAGATGGCTGTGGTTGCCGCTCCGGCGCATTTTCGGCGCTATGGTTTTCCGCAGACGCCCGCCGATCTGGATGCTCATCCCTGCATTGCCTACCAGTTCGCCGACGGTAACCACTATCAATGGGAGCTTGTGCAGGATGGGAAGCGAGTGACTCACCGCCCGGAGGGGCAATGGGCCTTTTCCGACAGCTACATGGAGGCCGAAGCGGCCCGGCTGGGACTCGGGCTGGCCTATGTCCCGGTTGAGCTGGTGGCTGACGATCTGGAGCGTGGCACGCTTATACGCGTCTTTCAGCGCTACAGCCTGCGGATGGACGGACTGTACCTCTATTATCCACACCGCAACGTATCCCCGGCGCTGAGAGCGGTGATTGATACGCTGAAAATTTAGAGTGCCTCTGCGCTACGGTCTATACAGCCCCTGCGTTTGTGATACGCTACTATTTTATATAGCGCAGCTCAACTAAGGCTCTGAAATGACAAAAATAACGCCAGAATATACGGTAGTTGACTTATCACGTTGGGCAAGAAAGGAACACTTTGAAGTATTTCAGGGCTTTGCTCAATCTACATTTAACCAAACGGTTCAGCTGGACATTACCGTGCTGCTAAAGCATATCAAAGAGGTTGGCTGGAAATTTTATCCTGCGATTATTTCCCTTATATCTCACGTCGTAAACCGGCATCCGGAATTCCGTATGGCCATGAAGGATAATGAGCTTGTAATATGGAATGAGGTGCATCCCAGCTATACCCTTTTCCATAAAGAGACGGAGACGTTTTCATCATTATGGAGTCACTTCGACGGGAATATTCATCACTTTCAGAACGTTTATGCAGAAGACGTTTCTCGCTATGGTGATAATCTTGCCTACTGGCCCAAAGAAGAGTCCCGGGAGAATATATTTTTCATATCTGATATTCCGTGGGTCAGTGTTAGCAGTTTTAACGTCAACGTCGCTAACATGCGGAATTTTTTTGCGCCCATGTTCACGTTTGGAAAATACTATAACCAGGATGAAAAAGTCTTGTTGCCTTTCGCCGTTCAGGTCCATCATTCTGTTTGTGATGGCTTCCATGTAGCCAGGATGATCAACGAGTTGCAAGAGTTATGTGATAATTTACCACACCATTCAGAGGCGCCGAACGTGTGATTCACGTGTTTTTAACATACGTCTGACGAGAGGAAATGCTGTAACCAAATTTTACGCCAGAACAGATTAAAATGTTCAATCGCATTGTTTTCGAGAAGATCGAAATAATGCATGATGAAGCCGCGAGCCGTTTCCGGCCCGCGGCGGCATGACAGGTGATGAGTCGTTCTGACGATCAGGCGGCTTTGACGGCCCGGATTTTTTTGCTGCTATCCGCATCTGATGCTGTTTTATCCGTTGCAGCATTGAGCTCGGGAAGCTTGCTGGTACGCAGGATATGCTGCACGGACTCTTTCTGCTCGGCGAGATACAGACCAAGGTTCTCCGCCTGCGTTTCATCCATCTGCATTCCGCTTTGCAACAGCCAGTCAGTGAACGCTTCTGCCATATCGAGCAGTTTGTCGTGAGCGTCAGCCTCTTTCTTACTGGCAAAAGTCATTTTCTCTTCACCTTTTCTTACGACAACAAATTTTGTTTCAACAGCCATTGCGCACCCCCATATACTGTAATTATATACAGTATAGCAGTTGTGAAGTTGCGTTGCAGAAAAAATGTCCGAACCTGGCTTACACAACGGATGTACAAGCCAGGAGCTGTTATCGGTACAGCGTTTTTTCGGCAATCGGGATCAGCAAAGTGGACTGCCATTCCGACAGGGTCAATTGAGCCAGTTTACCCAGCGCCGCGTAGAAAGGATGAGCCGCGTTTTCAACGAATACGGTCAGGAAACGCGTGCTCCATGGCAGCAGATGCCAGGCCAGAAGCTGGTCGCGTTCTGTTTCGCGACCGTTCTCGGCAAGCCATGCCGCCAGCATCAGCAACGTTCCGAAATGATCTTCAGGCTCATTCTGCTGCATCTCAAAGGCGATATGGTTTTCACGCATCCACTGACGCAACGCGAGGGTCGAATCGCCAAACAGCACTGACTCGCGATCAAGCCAGACCGAGCCCCACGGGGGGGCGGGCAGGGCATACGGGCCAATAAACAGACGCTGCCAGGCGTCTTTCAATGCTTCATCCGATGGGGTCTTAAACATACTGGCGACAGGCAGCAGGTTTTCCTCCGCCAGCGGCCAGTCCTGAACCCAGTCACCTGCGGTCAGGGCACTCACCAGCGGCGCGGTCTTCTCGCTGTCTGGGGCGAAATAAAACAGCGCGCCCAGTACCCGGGCGCTGAACGCGAACGATTCGCGGTGTGAGACATCATTCATTACAACTTTCCTTACTTGCGCGCGGGTAGCCCCGCGCACCTATGTTAACCTGCAATTGCTAACCCTGCGGTCATATGCAGACCATAAAATAGCCCACGGCCAATCAGTTCACCCAGCGCCACCAGAACGACACCTGCAAACAGGCCGAGCGTTTTTGGCTCCTGACGACGAATAAGCGGGCAGATCCAGCAGCCTAAACCCGCCGCCAGCAACGCGATGCGCCACACCTGAAGCGAGCCATAATCTGGCAGGAGGGCGCTGGCCTGCTGGATGGAACTCTGTATCGTCCCCAGCGTATTGCTTTGCAACACGACGACCGCCACGCAGACGATAATTGCCAGTACGCTGACAGACGCGGCAAGAGTACCTTTGAATGTCACGTTTGCGACGCGTAGCAGCAGCGCGGCCAGCAGAGGACCAGCAAGGACCATCGTCAGGAAGAAGCTCAGCGTGGTGTAACCCGTATACCAGGTCGGGACAGTCTCTATCTGATAGACCCGGGTGATCGCCCAGACAAAAACGATACCCAGAAGCTGGCTGACAACCAGCCAGATTTTGCCCAAAGCTGGAGGCATTTTACCGATAACCGACACCAGCCACCAGAAACCGCCCACGGCAAAGAAGATCGAACCCGCCGCGATCTCATTACTCAGCGCTGACGCGCCCACGCGGTTAAGCGAGTTGAAGGCACGCAGCGGGGAGCCAAGATGCAGCACCGAAGCCATAAACCCAATACCCATTACCAGCCAGAGAAAAAACAGGCTGCGCACGATGCGCATTCTGGCCTTGTCATCATTTTCCTTAAGCCAGACGAAGCCCATCACGATTAACGCGCCGGCCACGCACTGCCCGAAAACGGTGAAGATCACCAGCGGCCATTCATGCCATCCACTTCCCATCTCACACCTCCTTCGGGTTTGCCAGGTAGCCGGTGGTGTCACCCGTCGGACGG